>NC_015948.1:998423-1331231 GCF_000223905.1 Haloarcula hispanica ATCC 33960 | reverse complement strand
GCGGGAACACCCCTGCGGACGCGGTAGCTGCCGAAACCGAGCCCGGCGAACACGGGGCCAAGGATGACGGCGGCGAGACGGCCGACGACGGAGAGTCGGGCGAGGAACTCGACACGGAGGCACTCCGGAAGCAGGTCGAAGAGAAGTACGACTTCGACAACTTCGGCCCGGCGGACATGGCCGAGATGACTGCTGAGGAATGGGACGTTGCCTTCGACGAGGACTCCTGGATCACCGGCGACGACCTGCTCGACCGGGTCACGCGGGACCTGCGGAACCGCGTTGCAAACCGCGACGTGTTCGCCCGCATCGAACGCCATCGGGACCCGCCGCGAGTTCTCGCGTACTCCGACGAAGGCTACGCGGTTGTCTATCCGGACGGCAGCCTCGAAGGCGAGGGGACTGTCATGCGTGACGTGAAGCCCACGGTCGCGCTGTGTTCCATGGATTCCTACGACGTGCCAGAGAACGTCCCCGACAGGCCCCTTCCCGAACCGGAGTCAGTTCCCGAGGGTGGCGGCGAACTCGGTAACTGGATGTTACAGGCGATTGCCGGGGCGCAGCTCCTGGCCGGGATTGCCCTGCTCGGGGGCGCAGTACTCGCGACCGCTGGCGTCATCGGCAACAGGGGAACCAGCATTGCGCTCCTGGTCGTGGCTGGCGCTGCCTTCATCGGTGTGTCGCTCGTCCTCTTTTTCACCGTCGCAAACGCGAGGCTCTCGGACACGTTCCGCGCCGAAGAGTACCGGGACAGACTCCGGGCTATCGGACTCGAGGACGGCGAACGACCGGAGTTCGTTCCGGAGCTCGACCCACAGAATTCGGGGTCTGAAGACGGGGCGACCGAGACTGACGAAGCCGGGTAATGACGGTTCCTGCGGGTGGTATTCGGTGGGTTTATACAAACTCAGTCCTGATTCCAGAGTGTATATGAACAGACGGGAGTTCGTCCGGACAGCAGGGGGGGCCGCCGGTGCTGCGGCGACCCTCAGTGCCACCGGCGCAGCCGCCGCACAGGAGGAAGGCGGTGACGGTGCGAAAACCGTCCCGGACTACGGCGGTTTCCTGGATTCGGTCGGGAACTTCGATGGATCGACCGTCGATGCGACCGGACAGGACACAGTAACTGTCGAGGTCGGCGTGCAGGCCAACGGCGGCGCGTACGGGTTCGGCCCGCCAGCCGTCCATGTGGACAACGGGGCGACCGTCCAGTTCGAATGGACGGGCAACGGCGGCGGCCACAACGTCGTCTCGGACGGCGACGGACCGCTGGACTCCGGCAGCACAGCCTCCAGTGCCGGCGTCAACTACGAGCACACCTTCGAGGAGGACGGCATCTACCCGTACCTCTGTGTCCCCCACGAGGGACTCAACATGAAGGGCGCTATCGTCGTCGGCGAGGAGTACCCGACGCAGACAATCGGTGGCGGCGGCCCGGTCGAAGTCGACCCGCACTACGCCGGCGTCCCGATTCAGCCACACTACGTCGGGTTCGGCGCTGGCCTCGCAGTCATCATCCCGCTGATATTCACGTTCTTCCAGCTGAAGTACGGCGAGTCGCCCCACACTAGCGGAGGGAACAACTAATGGCGTCCGAAGGCTCCACGTACGGTGATATCCACCGGTACGAACCGCCGCGCGAGAGCACAGCAGCGGCTGTCGGTATCGTACTTCTGACGGTGATTCAGGTCGGCCTCGTCGGCCTCTTCACCTACGGCATGATCGCCGGATGGGCGTCCGGCATCGGCACGGTGTTGACGGTCCGTCTCATCGAGGCCAACATGTTCATGGGCGGCGTGCTGACGGCGATTTTCATCGACCTGGCGTTCATCATGCTGCTGTACCGAAAGGAGTTCCTCCCCGACGTAATGATCGTCAAGAAGCGCCGTCGCAAGTGGGAAGACCTCTATATCCGTCAGGAAGACGTCGACGGCACGACGATGGCGGACGGCGACAAGTTCGCAGAGACATTCAAACGCGCAGTGTACCCATACTACAAGAAATAATATGCCACTTGATGAAGACAAATATCCGGCTGAAACAGGCCGTCGTCGCTTCGTAAAGGGCGTCGTCGGGAGTGCGGCACTCTCCAGCGTCGGCGTCGGTGGCGCCGCAGCCGTCGACGCGACGACGGATGCCGCCGGCGAAGGTGGCGGAACGACGCCGTTCGTCGCCGTCGAGAACACTGACGGACCGGCTCCGCGAGGAATGCCGATCATCCCCATCGAGATCAACGGCGGCGAAATCAGCGGTATCTGGCCGGAATACGACGAGAACGCCGGTGCGGCGGTCGCATCCGACTTCGGCGGGAGCGGTATCGACTACTCCTCGCAGTGGTTCCAGTACTGCGGTATCCAGAGTACTGCGGCTATTTACCCGCAATCCGAACGGAACAACACGTTCCTCAACAGTACTGGATCCTTCTCCTGGCAAGGGGAGTACGAGTCCGGCAAGCCGATGACGGTCGACATGTTCGACGACTACCAGGAGTGGGGCAACGGCATCGGCGACCCTGGCGTCGGGAAGCCCGCAAGCGTCGTCTGGCGGACCAACAGCGAGGGCAAGAACGGCGCCCCAGTGCAGATAATCCGGTCAGTCGAAGTCGAGAAGATGGCCAACGGCGAGGGCGAGTACGCGAACCTTCCCGGAAACGTCCAGTCATTCGTCTCCGAGGCGACCGACCAGGGCTTCATCGCTTGGCTGAACAAATGTACACACTTCTGCTGTGTGCCCGGGTTCAAGACACAGGAGGGAAGCGCTAACTTCGCCGCAGCCAACGACATCTACTGTCAGTGCCACCAGTCCGTGTACGACCCGTTCAGTCCTGTGCAATCGACGTTCGTGGCGCTGCCACGCCCACCAAAAACGGAGTAATCAATGAGTCTCGAACGCAAAGACGAACACGACCACAAAGGCTGGATGGAATCGCGCGAGCTGACGCCGGTGGAATCGGTGTACTTGACCGTGCTCATCTGGCTCGACAGGCGACTGCGCGTCGTTGACTACCTAGAGATCCTCGAAGATCTCTACTACAAGGTCAACATGCAGATGCCAAAGAGCCACACGGAACAGTACAATCTCGACAACAAGTTCTGGTACTGGTACCCACTGTACGCACTCGGATCGTTCTCGACAGTTGCGTACGTCGTCGCCGCGATATCCGGCGCGCTGCTGGGCTTCTACTACGCACCGGCCGCCGCAGCTGCCGACGGGTCGCCGACGGTCGCGTACGATTCAGTGATGCTCATCATGGGCCAGCTCAACCTCGGCTACTTCCTGCGCTCGGTCCACCGCTGGGCCGCACAGATCATGGTCGCCGCCGTGTTCCTCCACATGCTCCGCGTGTACTTCACCGGAGCGTACAAGGAGCCGCGGGAGCTGAACTGGCTCATCGGCATCGTCCTGATTTCGCTGACGCTAGTGTTCGGGTACACCGGCTACCTGCTGCCGTGGAGCCAGCTCTCGTTCTGGGCCGGCCAGATCGGCGTCGAGATGTCCCTCTCCATCCCGCTTATCGGTGAGTGGGTCGCACAGCTGATGTTCGGCGGGTTCACGCTCTCGCAGGCCACGCTACAGCGGATGTACATCCTGCACGTGTTCTTCCTGCCGTTCATCACGACTGCCATCATCGCGGTCCACATCGGCATCGTCTGGATGCAGGGGATCGCTGAGCCACACTAATACTATGAGCGACAACGACACAGACGACGTTCGCACGGACGGTTCCGGCACCGGTATCGTCTCGCCGGACGACGAGACTCCCGCATGGTCCGAGCGAAAGGAGCGGACCCAGGGGCTCTCCCGGCTGACCTACGAGTACTTCGAGCGGGCGCGCCGCGAGGACCAGGACCTTCGCCAGCAGTCGGACTACGTCGAGCGTGACGTGCTCGCGTTCCCGGCCTGGCCCCACGAGATGATGCGCAACATCGCGCTGACGTCGTTCTTCGTGGGCATGATCCTGTTCGTCTCGGCGACGTTACCGCCAGAGATGCCGAACCCCGCTAACTCCGCTGTGACGCCGGCAATTATCCTGCCGGACTGGTATCTCTACTGGTCCTTTGGCCTGCTCAAGCTCGGCCCGCTGAACCCCGAGCTGAGCATCCTCGGCGGCTCGAAGCTCATGGCTGACCGAACCTACGGTGTGCTGGCAAACGTCGTGGTCGTCGGCTTCGTTGCCATCGTCCCCTTCCTGAACAAGGGGTCCGCGCGCCGTCCCGTCGAGCAGCCGTTCTGGGCTGCGGTCGGGATGTCCGGCGTCATCTTCAGCCTGACCATCGCCGCGCTGTCCATCAAGAACCTCGTCCCGATGGACTCGCACCTGCTGTTCGACCTGACGTTCCTCGTCCCTATCGTCAGCGCGACCATCACCTACGCGGTGCTCAAGACGATGCGCGAGGGCTACATGTTCGACCTCAACCGTCGGTACTACCGGCTGCGGCCGCCGAAGTAATCTGACCGGTCGATTTCTCCGTCGGTTTTTACATTCTCTGCTTACTACTACCGCGAGCGTTGCGACTGCATCTCGCCGCAGTAAAGTGGCTCCCGCCCGTACTAGCGACGATGACAGAGGACCAGTCAGCGGGGGCTGAGGACGGTTCGGAGCGGCGGGACGTTGTGGTGCCGCTGCGCGTGTACAAGGCCGTGACGGTGTTTTCGACGCTGTTTGCGGTCGTCAGCGTCGTCGCCGGATTCATCCTCGTCGACGTGGCGACACAGCGGGCCTCGGCGCCCGCCTCGGAGATCGACGTTCCGGTCGGCATCGCCGGGATCGCGTGCATCCTCGCTGGCACAGTCGTCTATGCGTTCTCGACGCGCTTCCGTACCGAGGAAATGGGAAAGTCTAAAGACGACGCTACCTAACGTTCGGATAATGGCTGACGAGTTCATGAAGGGGTTCGCGTGCCTCATGGTCGGCGGACTGGGCTGGATGACCATCAAGGGCTGGTACAACACGCCGAGTTTCGAGGGGGCACAGCTCACCGGCGAACTTACTATCGAGGAACCGACCACGTTCGATCAGATCGCCCTGTTCATGGGCGACGCGTTCTTCTGGTTCGCGGTGCTGGGCGCGCTGACCTTCTGGGTCGTGCTTCCGCTGATCAGTGAATTCCAGGCGTATCTCAACGAGCGGTCGGCGTAATAGTACGCAGTAGCCTTTTCTGCGGGACCGACGCCGCTCTCAGTTCGGAGTCCGGTCGACTGGCGCGCCGTCTTCGTCACGCACCTGAATGCCGCGCGAGCGAAGCGCCGTAGCGAATTTTGTCGGTGATACCCCGCTGTACGTCGCCGCCTCTTCGAGTGTGAGTGTTTCCCCGCGATACAGTGTCAGCGCCGTTGTGAGGGACCTGTGTGACATCTTCGTCTACACCGATACAAATACAGTGCGAGTATTAAACTATTTCGCCTACTTCTAAGCCAATCGGCCAGACTATCCGGAGAAAAGTGAATATATGGGGCCAATAAAGGAAAGAATGTGTACAAAAGTAAGATATTGAAGCCAGTATTGCTTGCCGACCACACACGTAGGGCTATCAGTACGCGCGACTAGCGGATTATAGGCACTCGAAGACGACAGAACGAGAAACCGTGTTTAGATGATGGCGCTCCAGGGACCCTTGATGACCCAGAACAGGCTCTGGTAGCCCGCGTACATGAACACTACGAGGGCAGCGACGATGGCCCCTTTCGGCCGTTCCAGCGGAATGTCACGGCGCGCCTCGACTTTCCGGGATTCGAACTCGAAGAAGTCAGTGATGACTGCGCCGAGGACGAGTACCGACAAGACCATCCCGCCGTGATGGTGGAGCGTCATGTAGAAAAACGACAGCACGACCAGCGCGATGTTGGTGAACGTGTGCGCCGGGTGGCGGCTGACCGCGTCCGCGCCATCGTTTTCGTACTGTTTGACGTGGCTTCTGTGGGCGAGCTGCCGGGTCAGGAAGTTGACGATTACCACTCCGAAGATGACGTATTCGATGAGGAGCGCGCCGCCGACCGTGGGGCTCCCCAGAATGGTATCCAGTGGCCCAAAGAACGTTACGGATGGCTGCATATGCAAAGCTCTGTCCACCGTCCATTAGTGTCTTTCCAATCTCACTCGAACCTGGACTGGCTCTCGTCGACGACGGCGGTCCGAACGGGGGAGCCGAGCGAGATCGTGATACTCTCCTGATAGCCCACGGGCTGCGATACGCGGTCATCGACGAGTAACTCGACGGTCGCCTCGTCGCGTTCCACCGAAGCACTGAGTCCGGCGACAGGCAACACCCAGTGATCCGGGTCGGTCGCAAACGGTGCGATCGGTGCCACCACTGCCTGGTCCGACGGCGCCAGAATCGGGCCGCCGACGCGGTGGACGTAGCCCGGTGAGCCAGCGGCCGTCGCGATTACGACGCCGTCGGCCCGGAACTGCCCGATGCGGTCGGCCGTCGACGCGATAGTGAACTCGGAGATGCGGGCCGCGTCGGCGGTAACGAGAGTCACGTCCCAGAACGCCTGTTCGACCGTTCCGTCAGGCATCGCCACGCGGAGGACCGGATGCGTCTCAACCCGGGCGTCAGCAAGCCCTGACACAGCGGCGACGGCGTCGTCTCGCGGTACTGATCGGACGCCGCGACCAGCCGCGACCGGCAACACGAGCGGGTCACCGTCGACCCGCGCCGCTGCAGCGACGGCGTCCTCACCGACTGCCACGACCCGGTCGGTCTTCGGAACAGTGCCGTCACTACCCCGTTCAACAGCCACGCCAGCGTCTCGAAGTTCGTCTGCTATGGCGTCGTCACCGACCACACCAACGGGGGTTCCCATCATCTGAAACTCCGGGCCGGCGGAAAAAAACCTGCCGCACTCCGCGCGGTCACTTCAAATATCGAGGCGACGGCGCGCGTATTCGACGAGAATCGGCATATCCGAAAGGTGGGTCAGCTTCGCAATCGCCCGACGGTCACCGCCGTTGATCTGCCTGAGGGTGTCCTGTCCGGTGCTCCGGAGGTCGTCCATCAGCTGATCGTACCGCTCGTTAGGAGCGAGATACAGCAGCTCCGTCATCATCAGGCGGGCGTTGTGTTTCGGGGCTACCTCGCTGTGCCAGAGCTGATCGTAGACAGAGAGGTTCTCCGCGGAGGTGTCGGGTTCGTCGGGCTTGAGCGCCGAATCGGCTGTCGCGGCGGCGGCGCGGGCCGACTTCATCCCCTTGTGGATGCCCTCGCCCCACAGCGGGTCGACGGTCGGGACGGTGTCGCCGATAGCCATGAAGTTGTCCGTGCTCATCGAATCGGGGGGCTGGATGTGGGCCGACCCGCGGTGGGCTTGCGTACCCTCGATCTTTTCGGCGTCGTCGAATCTGGGGTCCGAGTCGAGCCAGTACTCCAGATAGTCGTCGATGCCCATCCCGTCTTTCGCGTACTTCTGGTGAGAGCCGTTCTGGATGTAACAGAGGCCGACCTTCGCTGTGTCTTCACCGGTGTGGAAAATCCAGGAGTAGCCGCCCGGGGCGAGGTCGTGATCCAGGCGGAGCATCATCGCGTCCCGGAGGTCGGCGTAGTCGTCGTGGTTGACTTCGACGCCCTCGAACTCGTACTCGACACCGATAGCCTGATGATCCCGCTTGAGGTTACACACGTCGAGTTTCTTCGCCAGTGGCGCGGCAGGGCCGGTGGCGTCGATGACGATGTCGGCGTACACCTCCTCGTCGCCGTCGTACCGGACGCCGACGATCTCCCCGTTCTCCATGATCGGTGCTGAGACACGGGCGTCGAAGCGGTAGGTCGCACCCTTGCTCCGACCCTCCGAGACGAGCCACTGTTTGAACTCCGCGAACTCCAGGACCGCTCCGGTCTGATTGCGGACGTAGTGGTCGTTGGGGGATTCGAGCACGACGTCGTCCGTGTAGTTCATCACCACGTCATCGGGAATCGCAAAGCCCGTCATCGCCGACATGAACGTCCCGGCGGTGGACTTGTTGCTCTGACGCGGGAACTCGTCTTCGGACTCGGTTTCGAGAACGAGCACCTCGTAGTTTCGCTCCGCTAGATCACGGGCACACTGCGCTCCAGCGGGCCCGGCTCCGGCTATCACCACGTCAAAGCGCTCGCGCATGGTTGTGGGTATTCCCTGTCGGTAATCAGTCTTTCCGAATACACCGAGGGCGGTCTCGAAAGGGTAAAGACGGCCCCACTACCATGACGGGAACACCCGGGGCGACATACAATGTTCAAGACAGGCGCGGGCGTGCTCGCGGACAGGCGGCGGCTTCCCACGGCACTACGGGCAGTGCTGGGATACTACGCGGACACCGGCGTGTTCGACGCCGGCAGCCTCTCGCTGAAATCCGAGATCGACGACCGCACCGAGGCGATGGTCGACGACGTGACCGACCGCATCGAGGACGCCCTCGAAGACGAGTTCGGCCGTCCGGTCGAATTCTCCTATGACACGAAGCTCATCCTGCCCGCGCAGCTAACGCTGGGCTACGTCTACCGCAACGCTCGTCAGCAAGCACCCGGCGACCCCGTTATCGACGCTATCGCCGACGGCGTGCCGACTGTCGACGAGACGGCACTGGAACAGGGGCCGGCACAGGACCTCGCCCCCCGCGAGATGGTCGTCCGCGCCGAGCAGATGACTCGCCTCTCCATCGAGGCGCTTATCGACGGCGACATGCGTGACGCGATCAACGACGACGAGTTCGAAGATTTCGAGGTCGACTTTGACGCGAGTGAAGCCGACCGCCGCCGCGTCGCCGAGGTCGCCCAATCCGCGCTCCAGTCCCACCTCGACGGCCTGTTGGAGGATATGCCGCCTGTTGTCGAGAACGCCTACCAGTGGGCCGTCGACTACAGCGAGGCCCATCAGGACCGCGACGGCTACTTCCGGGAACTGATGACCGCGGCTGAGGACGGTGACGAGGACTCTCTGACAGATATCCGCGAGGAGTACAAGTTCGCCGAGTACGACGAGGAGCCGGCGACACTCACCGAGACCGAAAAGGAACTCCCCTACAGCAAGACCCAGTACGCGCGCGTCGGCGTCCTCTACGACGGGATGCTAGACCTCTACCGACTCGCCGGCCTCGATATCGACGACGAGTTCGCGAAGGCCATCGTCCTCGCCATCATCGGCGCGCAGGTGTGGCTCGACGACGTGGACGACTACGGCGACGACCGCGCGGAGGGGCAACTGACGCCCGTCACCGCCGAGTACCTGCTCGCACCCGACGACGAGGCCGCCTATCGGCGCGTCGTCGACGTGACCGAACAGTATCTCGACCTCGCGAAGTCGTACGCGACGGTCGCCGACTCGCCGCTGACCGGCGTCGCTGTCGAGTACATCTACCGCTCCGGCGAGCCGGACGTCCTACCCGGCAAGCCCGAGTAGGCGCACGAACGACAGCGACTCGACCCAAGCGCCAGAGTTTATATCCCGCCGCCCGCACCGGGATTTGAATGCTTCACTCGTGGGTGGGCAGGGTCGTCGCTATCTGTGGACTGTTGGCCGTGCTGTTCGCGCTCATGGTCGGACTGGGGGCGGCCACGCCCGCTCCGGCGCTGGGTGACTACCCAGCCGAGGACGCACTGGCCGAGGACTACGACAGCCACGTCGGCGAGTACGTTCAGGTGACCGGCACGGTCAGTGGGACCAGCCCCGTCGAAATCGCCGTCGAGTACGAGTACGCTACTGGCGGCGAGCGCCACAGCGGGACGCTCACAGTCACGGTCCGGAACGTCGACAGAGCCGTCGCCGAAGGCGAATCGCTGCAGGTGTACGGGACGCTCGGCCCGGATTGGACCATCACCGCGGAGAACAGCGTGAGTGTGCCCGCGACAAACTACGTTGCGATGTACCTCGTTTCTGCCCTCGCCGGCCTGTGGACCCTCGGGCGACTGATCTGTGGCTGGCGGCTTGACTGGCAAACGGGGGCACTGTGCCGGCGTGAAGAGCCGCTCAGGCCGATACGAGCGCTCCTTACGATGATGCGGGAGGTGCGTGCCTGATGCCGGATCTGCTCTCGCACGCTTTCATCGCGTTCACCATCTGCACCCTCCTGTCACTGCGGTACGACTGGCTCTCTGGAGAGTACGTCACCGTGGGGATGGCCGGCGCGTTCATCCCGGACATGGCGAAGATCAAGCTTCTCGTGGATGCTGCAACCGTCGAGGCAACACTGGATATCCCGTTCGACTGGCTGGGCGTCCATACGCTCGGCGGCGCTCTCGTCGCCGTCCTCGTTGGCGTGGTCGTCGTGAACCGCTCCGACCGACGGCGCGTGTTCGGTCTGCTGTCGCTTGGAGCCACCAGCCATCTGTTTGCCGATGCGCTCCTGTTGAAAGCCTCTGGGCGGTCCTACGAAGTGCTGTGGCCACTGACGCAGTACCACCCGCCGACGCCGGGGCTGTATCTGAGTACGGATATCTGGCTCACCGGCGTCACTGGGTCCGTTGCAGTGGCGGCCTATCTCTTTGTGCAGTACAGAGCGTAGCGCCACTTCCCTCGACCCTCCCTCAGCGTTTCCCCAGCGCTGTCTCGAACACGCGCTGGGCTCGCTCGTAGGCGGCGTTCCGGTCGACGATTGGATGTGGGTACTCCGGTGCCAGTTCCTCGCGTTCGCCGTTCGAGAGCGTCGGCCAGTCGACGATCATGTTCGCCGGAACGTCGCGAAGCTCTGGCACATACTCCGTGACGTAGTCCGCCCCGCTGTCGTACTTGCTCATCTGTGCGACCGGGTCGAAGATACGTACGTCCACGGAGTCGGTCCCGGTCGATGCTGTCCACTGCCAGTTCGCGGCGTTGCTGGCGGGATCGTGGTCAACGAGCTTCCGGCGGAAATGACGGGCCCCCTCGCGCCAGTCCACGAGGAGATGCTTCGTGAGGAAGGAAGCGACGTTCTGACGCGGTCGGTTGTGGATGTATCCCTCCCGTTCGAGCTGGCGCATGCCAGCGTCGACGAACGGATATCCAGTTTCGCCACGCTTCCAGGCCTCGAAGTCATCCGCGTCGTTTTCCCATTCGATGGGGTTCGGGAACGCCTTGTAGTTCTCCGACAGCAATGTGGGGTTGTAGTACAGTAGATGGTAGTTCTGCTCGCGCCAGGAGAGTTCGTAGCGGTACTTCTGGATGTTCCGCTGGGCGTCGCCGGTGGCTTCGGCGTGGCGGTCGGACGCGTCGCGCCACATCTCGCGGATGCCGATCATCCCCGCTGCGAGATACGGCGACATACGCGAGACGGCGCTGGTGGGCCGCTCAACGGCGGCCCGCATGTCGTCGCGGGTGTCGTTGTAGGTCTCGATACCGCCGGTGAGGAAGTCGTCGTACCGCTGCCGTGCGCCCTCGTAGCCGGGCGTCGGCAGGTCGATATCCGTATCGATGGTCGGGGCCGTCGTCGGGTCCGACACATCGACGAGCGAGTCCGAGTCCGGACTCCCGACCGGCGGTAGCTTGTGGTGGGCCTGCCAGTCGTCGTAGAAGCGACTGTGGTTCTCGTACTCGCGGTCAAGTCCGGCCGGGTCGACCAGCGCGAGGTCGGTCAGCGATTTCGTCGAGAGCGCGTCGTCGACGCGGCGTTGGCGGTTGCGTCGCGCGGGACGGTAATGCTCGTTGTAGTACACGCGGTCAGCGTTGTACTTTTCGACGACGTCCGAAAGCACATCGACGGCGGCCCCCTTCCTGACGAGCAAGTCCCCACCGTGGTCCCGATAGGCCTGTTTCAGCGCTCGCACACCGGCCAGCAGGAACGCCCGCTGGCGCTTCCCGACGCTTGCCAGCAGGTCTGTGTCGATAACGTACACCGGTAACACTTCGTCGTCTGCGGCGGCGGCAGTCAACCCCCGGTTGTCCGGTATCCGGAGGTCACGCTGGTGCCAGAAGACGTGCATACCTTTCATTGGGGATACCTGCATATGGGTCCGAACCCGATTCTATTGTGTGTGGGAATCAAGGCCACAGCACAGTCTGTGGTCGGGATACTGAGACCGCTACGCAGGCTTGTGAACGAGGTAGCAGTACTGCGTGAAACTAAAAAAGGTCTCCCCGTGAGCCGCCTGTTCTCGGAGGTCATCGGCCCAGGCCTGTGCCTCTCTCGGCCCGATTGCCTCGTGGTCGGCCGCGTAGTCCTCGATGAACGTCATGAGGTGGGCCGCGAAGGTGTCGTCGAGGCTGGTGTTGACGATGGTGTTCGGTTCGACCCGGTCAATCGTCAGTCCGGCCCCGCGAAGATGCGGGGCAAGGTGGGAACCCAGCCGCGGGTGCGGGCAGTGGTCGTCGAAGGCATCGAGAACGCGCGCCATTCGTTCGGGATTGGGGCTGCGCCACACCAGCGAGGAAAAGTCGGCGTCACAGACGACAGCTGTCCCGCCGGGCCGCAGAACTCGGGCCAGTTCCGAAACAGCCGAAGCAACTGTTTCGAGGTACTCGAACACCTGCACCGCAACGGCCGCGTCAGCCGATTCGTCGGCCACTGGGAGGTCATCGGCGTTTCCCTGTGCTAGGGTCACCTGCGGTAGCGGGGCACAGCGCGCTCGGGAGAGTTCGAGCATCGCCTTGCTCCGGTCGATACCGTGAACGTGTCCCGCATTGCCGACCGCCCAGCCGATCTCCGCCGGCTCAAAGCCCGGCCCACAGCCGATAGAGAGAACCTTGTCGCCTGGTTCGGGCGCGAACAGGTCCCGTACTCGATCCCGTCGCGCCACGGCCGCCGGCGTGCTGTATATCGCTTCCTCTTGCCGGGCTTCCGCCTCGTCGTAGTCGAGTGTGCCGCCCATTTCCGTACACTGCCCATTCAGCTGTCATAAATAAAACCATTCGGTAGCGTTGCACTCGACTCAACTCGGCCCTGGGATTTACTACTGAGAAACCGTCACTGTTACCGGTTCAAATAGAACCACCAGCATACGGCGGCCGCAGGCCGCCGTTTCACGACTTCGCGGCGCGCCGCGAAGTCGCCTTTTTAGCGTAGATTTTTGGGCGGGGGTTGAGCGCTCGCCAGTGGCGAGCGCGAACCCCCCGTCGAAAAAGGTACTAGTAGAACTCGCGGACGAGATCCATCGCACCTTCAGGCGCGCCGTCGGGGATCTCGGCCATCGAGCCCTCGACGCCCTCGCGTTCCTCGAAGGGAACGGAGTCTTCGTCCTGATACAGGACGCCCATGTACTCCTTTTCGCTTTCGAGGATCTTGTCCTTGGCCTGGTCGCGGTCGGACGGGTCGTGGTCGGTCTCGTCGAGGTCGACGATGGCGTCGCGGAAGTAGTCGTAGGTGTCCACGTCGTTGAACGTCACACACGGTGAGTAGACGTTCACGAAGCCGAAGCCGTCGTGTTCGACGGCCTGCTTGACGATCTCGGCGTGTCGCTGTGCGTTCGAGGAGAACGACTGCGCGATGAACGTCGCACCGGAGGCCAGCGCCAGCGCCTTCGGGTTGACCGGCGGCTGGTTCGGCCCGTCGGGCGAGGTCGAGGTCTCGAAGTCCTCGCGGCTCGTCGGCGAGGCCTGCCCCTTGGTCAGCCCGTAGATGCGGTTGTCCATCACGACGTAGCTCATGTCGACGTTCCGGCGGACGGCGTGGATGAAGTGGCCGGCACCGATAGAGTACCCGTCACCGTCGCCGCCCGAGACCATCACTTCGAGGTCCGGGTTGGCCATCTTCACGCCGATGCCCACCGGCAGGGCGCGGCCGTGGACGCCGTGAAGGGCGTAGCTGTGCATATACGTCCCGATCTTACCGGAACAGCCGATACCGGCGACGATGAAGGTGTTGTCGGGGTCGTTGCCCGTCTCTGCCAGTGCCTTCATCATGCCGTTCATCGTCCCGAAGTCACCGCAGCCGGGACACCAGGTCGGTTGCTTGTCGGATTTGAAGTCTGTGAAGCGAACGTCGGAACTCATTGTGTTGCCTCCGGGGGTGTGTCAAGCGTTTGCTTGATCTCGGTTGCCAGTTCGTCTGCTTTGAACCGCACGCCGTTGTACTTGTTGATGCGCTGAACCCGTTCGAGGACGTCGTGTTCGATGACGTCCGCGAACTGGCCGGTGGCATTACACTCGACGACGATGACGTCCTCTGCGGCTTCGATTTCTTCGGAGAGGTCCGGTCGCGGGAAGATGTACGGTACCGAGAGGAACCGCACGTCGTAGTCGTCTTCCTCCAGCAGCGTCAGCCCCTCGCGCAGGGCTCCTTCGTTGGAGCCCCAGGAGATGACGAGCGTATCGGCGTCGGAGTCGCCGAACTCGCGGTAGTCGAAGTCCTCCTGCTCGCGGGCGGTCTCGACTTTCCGCTGGCGCTTGTCGACCTGCTCGATACGCACGTCCGTGTCTTCGGTCCGCCGGCCGAGTTCGTCGTGTTCGAGGCCGGTCGTCATGTGCGCGCCGTCGGTCGTGCCGGGGAACGCACGCGGCGAGACCCCGTCTGCGGCCGCGAAGTGGGCCTGGAAGCGCCCCTTCTCGTCCAGCCAGGCGTCGATCTCGTTCTCGTCGACGACCTTCCCGCGGTCGATTTCGACTTCGTCCATGTCGAAGGTCTCGGGGGAGAAGGTCTGTTCCGTCACGGCCATTGCGAGGTCCGAGACGAGGAAGACCGGCGTCTGGTATTTTTCGGCGAGGTTGAACGCCTCGACGGTCTTCCAGAAGCACTCCGAGACGGTCGTCGGCGCGACGACGAAGCGCGGAATCTCGCCGTGGCCGCCGTACAGCGTCATGTTGAGGTCGCCCTGTTCCTGCTTGGTCGGCATCCCGGTCGAGGGACCGGAACGCATCACGTCACAGATGACCAGCGGCGTCTCGCTGGTGGCGACAAGCCCGAACGTCTCGGTCATCAAGTCGATACCCGGACCGGACGTAGCGGTCATGGCTCGGGCACCGGCGCGGGCCGCACCGAGGGCCATGTTGATGGCGGAGAGTTCGTCCTCGGCCTGGACGACCTTGCCGCCGAACTGGTCGACGCGGCCGGTCATGTACTCCATCACGTCCGTCGCCGGTGTGATGGGGTAGCCGGCGTAGAAGCGACAGCCGGCGGCGATAGCGCCCATGCCGATGGCCTCGTCGCCGTTGAGAAGCACGTAGTCCTCGTCGGTCGTCTCCATGTCGTAGTCGAACTCGCCGTACTCCTCCTGGACGTAGTGCTGTCCCTTCCGGGCGGCTTCCTTGTTGTTCTCGACGATGGCCTCGCCCTTGTCGCCGAAGCGTTTTTCGAGGCTTTCGTCGAGGTTCTCGATGGGGAAGCCGGTGACCTCACACGCCGCACCGAGGGCGACGACGTTGAGCATGATGGCCCCACCCGCGTCCTCGGCGAGTCGTTTCAGCGGTACTTCGAGCGCCGTCGCGTCGCCGGGCACTTCCACGTCCTGCATCGTCGAGCGCTCGCCGTCGTAGATGATGACGGAGTCCTCGTGGAGCTCGTCCTCGTTCTCGTGGATCGTGCGCTCGGTGAGTGCGATCAGGATGTCCAGGCGGTCGACGACACTCTCAACGCGGTCGACTGACGTCCGTACCTTGTAGGCAGTGTACCCGCCGCGGATGCGGGAGGCGAAGTCCTTTGAGGTGAAGACGTGTCGACCAGCCCGGGAGAGTGCCTGCGCGAAAATCTTCCCGGTGGAGTCGATTCCATCGCCGGCTTCGCCGCCGATGGCCCAGTTCAGGTCCTCTGGCATTATATCCCTCGGGTAGCCAGCGTGGCAGGAAAAGCCTTCCGTAACCGCCCGCGCGCGCACTACTCGGTTTCGAGTGAATTCCGCCGTAGTTTCGAGGGAATACCGGCATAATCCCCCGTATGTGGGAAAACACCGGCAACATATGCTGGCTAACGTGAAACTCCGCGACCGTAACCCCCTTGCCCAGTCACGGCAACTCTCAGGTATGGATGAACGAGTCCTCGACGTGGTTGCCGTCCGAGATGTCGGACCAGACACCGTGGCGATTGACTTCGAGACGCCGGACGCCTTCGACGCACAGCCGGGCCAGTTCGTCAAGCTGACGCTGACCGTCGACGGGGAGGACATCTCGCGGTTCTACACCATCTCCTCGCCGACGGTCGATGGGGCGTTCGAGATCACCGTCGGCATTGACCCCGACGGCGAGCTGGCACCACAGCTCGGCGCACTCGAAGCGGGCGACGGCGTCCGCATCGCTGGGCCGTTCGGTTCGGATTACTACGAGGGCGAGAGCCGCGTCGTCGTGCTCGCCGGCGGTCCCGGGGTCGGCCCGGCGGTCGGGATCGCCGAGCGTGCGCTGGACGACGGCAACGAGGCCGCAGTCGTGTACCAGGACGACGCGCCGGTCCACGAGGACCGACTGGACGCGCTCGCCAAGGCCGGGGCGCTCGTCTCGGTCATCGACGACGACGAGCCCCTGACTGAGCCGGTCGCCGAGGCCGTCGAGGACGGCGGTCAAGTGTTCATCTACGGCTTCGCGGACTTCCTCGATGCCGCCACGGAAGCGCTCGAAGACGCCGGCGTCAGTACCGACGACGCGAAGGTCGAGAACTTCGGATAGGTCGGTCAAGCGCCGTGTCACCGGTCGGTCCTGACTTCATCGATGGATAACCGGGAGCGATGTTAGCTTTCATCACCAGCGTCCGGCGCTCGAACAGTCATCACCGGCACCGGCGAGGTTCGGACCAGTTTTTCCGCGACGCTGCCCAGCAGGTAGCGGTCGATACCAGTGCGACCGTGAGTCCCGATGACCACGAGGTCGGCATCAGCCTCCTCGATGGCGTCGAGGATGGCCCGATACGGGACACCGTGCGTGATAGCTGTCTCGACAGTCTCGACTCCCATCCCGGAAAGTCGATCGGACGCATCTCCGACAGCATCCGTCGCGACAGACTCCAGTTCGTCGACGATAACGCTCGACCCGACATCGATGCCGAGTGATCGCGTATCCACGACCGAGACGAGATGGACAGTGGCATCGGTCGCGCTTGCGAGCGCGCCCGTCGGTTCGATAGCTGCCTCCGCGCCGCTACTGCCATCAGTCGGGAGCAGAATGTCGTCGAACGAGACGGTCCCCGGCTCCGCGTCGGCTTTGACCGAGAGGACTGGTACGTCGGCGAGGCGGACGACCTTCTCGGTAACGCTGCCGAGGAGGAACCGCCGGACACCGGTGCGGCCGTGAGTCCCCATGACGATGAGGTCGATCTCGTTCTCGTCGCCGTAGTCGAGAACCGCGTCGTGGACGACTCCCTCGCGGACCGCGGTGGTGACGGACAGGCCCTCGGTGTCGACGTGGTCGGCTTGGGACTCGATGAACGCTTCTGCTGGGGAGTCGCCGTCGTAGTCCCAGTCGTCCGTAGGCCCGTGTTCGTCGACGACCGAGAGAACGTGGACGGCTGCATCGTGAGTGCTGGCGAGCGTCGCGGCGACCTCGAACGCGCGCTCGGAACCGGGGCTTCCGTCGGTCGGAACGAGGATTCTGTCGAACATTGGGTGTCGCTATTCACCGCCGTCGGTGATAAAGTATCGTGGCTGGTACAGGAACGTGGGAGAGCGTCACTGCGACGCAGTGAGTCCGGAACAAAACCTATAACAATCGGATGCCAACATCCCCCATGCGCGAGGCAAGTCGGACGACGCGCCAGCGCATCGCTGACCAACTACGCGACGAAGCGATGGCCGCCGGGACAATCGCGAACGAGTTCGAAATACAGACCAGCGACGCGCTCACGCACGTAGAGCATATTTCGAAATCCCTGGAATCGACCGACGAACAGCTCCTCGTCGCGCCGCCGGAGTGCGAGGAGTGCGGCTTCACGGACTTCGACGACCTGACAAACCGACCAAGCCGGTGTCCGGAGTGTAAATGCGAAGCGGTCTCAGAGCCGGCGTACCGGATCAGCTAACCGGTACGGAGTCCCGGAGAAGCCGATTCCAGCCGCTCAGTTCCCGGAGAAGCCGATGCGACCGCGCGAAGAGAGGTCGTGGTCGCCGGACGGCCCCTGGTTTTCGAACTCGTAGCGCTCGTCGGTCAGGTAGACGACGTCGTCCTCGGTGGTAATCGAAACTTCCTCCAGAACCGCTCCTTCGCAAGGGCCGTAGTTACACAGCCCCGAATCGGATTCGAACGTCGCCCCGTGTTTCTCACACACCAGTTCCCCATTCCGAACAGTCGCCCCACTGCCTTTGTCGAGTCGGACGTCTGTCCAGTGTGGACAGTAGTTCTCGAACGCGACGACCGCGTCGGACAACTCGACGATAATCGCCTCCTTCGTGTCGAAGCCGTCGCGAACAGTGAACAGAAAGGTTCCGTCAGCGGGCACCTCGTCCAGCGCGACGATACAGCTGTCCTCGTCCATACTACGCATCCGTACGGACGTAACCCGTTTCAAACCGCCGATCCCGGCGAGTAACCGCGTGAAGCGCCACGGGCTATTCAGACGGAAACGGCACCGTGCAGTAAGAAGCGAGGCCAGAGCGCGGCCAAAGCTCTCGTGAAGTGAGTAGCCAGCGGTCACTGGTCAGGTTGTCGATTCAGTGTCAACTGTTATCGGGGGACGCTGCGAACGCGACGCTATGGGAGATGTCGTCATTTACGGCTCGTACGGCTACACCGGCAACATCATCGCACAGGCGGCCATCGACCGGGGATTAGAGCCCGTACTGGCCGGCCGGAACCGGGACGAACTCTCGACGCAGGCGATCAAACTCGGCTGTGAGTCCGAAGTCGTCGGGCTGGATGAACCCAAAGTGCTCGACGTGCTGCTCGACGACGCCGACGCCGTCGTCCACTGCGCCGGCCCGTTCAGCCGGACGTGGGAGCCGATGGTCGAGGCCTGCCTGCGAACCGGGACGCACTACCTGGACATCACCGGGGAGCTCGACGTGTTTGAGGCCATCCACAAGCGGGACAGCGAAGCACGGGAGGCCGGGATCGTGCTCCTGCCTGGTGTCGGTTTCGACGTGGTCCCGACGGACTGCCTCGCTGCACACCTCGCCGACCGGCTGCCCGACGCCGACACGCTGGCGCTGGCGTTTCACGCGGAGATGGGCGTCTCGAAGGGAACCGCGAAGACGATGGTCGAACACATCGACGCAGGCGGGGCGGTGCGCCGCGACGGCCGCATAGAGCGAGTGACCGTCGGGAGCGAATCGCGCGAGATAGACTTCGGCTGGGGACACGATGGGATGAACACCGTCTCGATCCCGTGGGGCGACGTGTCGACGGCGTACCACACCACCGGCATACCGAACGTGACCGTGTACATGTCGATGCCGCCGTCGGCGGCCCGACAGCAGCGATTTGCGGGGCTGTTCGCGCCCGTACTCGGTCTCCCGCCGGTGAAAGCCACGCTCAAGTGGTTTATCGAGCAGACGACCGAGGGACCCGACGCTGAAGAGCGCGCAAGTGTGTCCAGTTTCGTCTGGGGCGAAGCCAGAACTGACGACGGCGACCGCGTCGAGTCCCGACTGCGAGGGCCACACACCTACGACCTCACGGCGGCGACGGCGGTCGAAATCACCCAGCGGGTCATCGACGGCGACGCGCCCGCCGGGTTCCAGACGCCCGCCGGCGCGTACGGTCCCGACCTCATTCTCGCTGTCGACGGTGTCGAGCGCGAAGACGTGGTGTGAACGGACTACTTCGAGGTTGGTGAGAAAGTCGGGTATATATCACAAATAAAATAGGAGCGTCGAAGTGTGTCTTCCGGGAGCCGGAAACGCGGTAGAGATAGTGGTTCAGTCCCCGTATCATCGCTATATTACTGTTCAGGTGTGATTGACTTCCGATATGTAACAAATCATATATGCCAACTATTTATTGTGATGTAGAATCTCATCATCTTTTGCGGAAAAGCATGGTAGATAACATGAGACATACCTCGGAGAGCAAATGAATCGACCCCGAATTACCGGCAGTAAGCAGGCGTCTCGGCGAACCGTTCTGAAAGGAATCGGAGTGCTCGGTGCCGCAGTATTCGGCACCGCCGCCTCAGTCGGCAGTAGCGCGGCTGTCGGCGATAGCGCGGTGTACCAGTACTACCACACAGACTGGACAGAGATCACAGCGACGCTGGAAACAGTCGCACAACAGGGCTACGACGCGATTCAGGTCCCACCGGCCCAGCGGAGCCGCCTCGACCGGAGCCATCAGAACGGCGTCACCGACCCACCGCTTGGCTATCAGCCCGTCGACCTGACGGATTTCAACAGCGTGTTCGGCACAGAGGACGAGTACGAGGCGATGGTGCAGGAGGCCCACAATCAGGACCTCGACGTCGTCGCCGACGCGGTCATCAACCACATGGCCGCAAACGACGACTTCCGGGACGCGCCGGGCATTACCTTCGCGGACCTCCCCCGGTTCAGCGAACGCGACTTCCACCCGAAAGACGACATTAACTACGACAACCCGGAATCGGTCGAGGACGACTGGCTCGTCGGGCTGAAGGACCTGAAACAGGAGTCCGCGTACGTCCGCGGCGAGTTGCAGGCCTACGTCCAGAAGTACGCGGACCTCGGCGTCGACGGTATTCGCTGGGACGCCGCCAAACACGTCCCCGAGTCGTTTTTCGCCGACTACGCGAACCAGTGGGCCGACGACCTCGATCTCTGGACAGTGGGTGAGGTGCTCGACGGCGATATCGGCGTCTGCCAAGGGTACGCCGACACGGGGATGTCCGTCACCGACTACCCGCTCTATTACACGATGAAAGAGGAGGCGTTCCACAGCGACGGCAACATGCAGGCGCTCGACGGCGCCGGCATGGTGAATCAGTCGCCGTTCCAGGCGTTTACGTTCGTTTCAAACCACGACAGCGGGCCGCCGGACTACGAGAAACTCGCGTACGCCTACATCCTCACGTACGAGGGGTATCCACGCGTGTACAGCAACCGTATCAGCGTCGACGACGACGATATCCGGAACCTCCTCTGGATCCGGAACAACCTCGCGAGCGGCGGCTCACAGACCCGCCACGTCGACCAGGACCTGTACGTCTACGAGCGAGAGGGGAACCTCCTCGTCGGCCTGAACCGTGCGAGCGGCCAGCGGAGCAAGTGGGTCCCCACGAGCTGGACGAACCAGACACTCAATGATTACAGCGGCAACGCGGGCAATATCTCGACCAACGGCGATAGTTGGGTCCAGATCACCGTTCCCGCGACAAGTTGGGTCTGCTACGCACCCGAGTAGACCGCGGACGCGGACACCAGTAAGCTGGCACGCCAGCGACCCGCGCTGGCTCGCTTTCCACTACCTTCAGCGCGATCAGTAGTACCGCTCCTCGATTCGCTCGTCGAACAGCCGCTGAAGGAGCTTCGTCATCGGCCCGCTCCCCACGGAGATACCGTCGACGGTCGAAACGGGGCGGATCTCCCACGTCGAGTTGGTGAGAAACGCCTCGTCGGCGTCACGCAGGGCATCGAGCGAATAGTGACCGGTCTCGACAGGGAAATCCTCGCCGCGAGCGATGTCCATTACCACGTCGCGGGTGACCCCCGGCAGTAGGTCCAGATCCGTACTCGGCGTCCGGAGGCCGTTGTCCGTGACGAAAAAGAGGTTGCTCGTCGCCCCTTCTGCAAGGTTCCCGTCCGTGTCCCGGATGAGACACTCGTCGGCTGGTTCGCCGCCAGCGGCGGCCTTTCGGAGTTCGAGCCGGCCGAGAATCCCGTTGAGGTAGTTGTGGGTCTTCGCGTCCGCCGGGACGGCCTCGCTCGGAATCCGCCGGGTCCGGACCGTCTGGACCGACGCCGGCTCGTCCCAGACGCGTCCCCCCTCTAACCCACCCTTCGGGAGCCCCTTGCAGATGACGACGACCGTCGGGTCGACATCGCTCCCCGGCGTGAGCTTCCCAGGCTGGACGCCCCGCGTGACCGACAGCCGGACGTACGCCTCGTCGAGGTCGTTGGCCGCGAGCGTCTCGTCGACGCGCTCCCGGAGGTCACCAGGCACGGCGTCGGCAAACCCCAGCGTCTCGGCCGTCCGCTGGAGGCGGTCGCGATGGGCATCCCACCGGAACGGCTCGCCGCCGTAGGCCCGGAGCGTTTCGAACGCCGCGTCGCCGTACATGAACCCGCGGTCGCGCACTGACACCGTCGCCTCGTCTTCGGGGACGAGGTCGCCGTCTACGTGGTATTGCATAGCAGGCAGAAGTTCTCGATCATGGTCTTGCCGTGGTCGGTCAGAATGCTTTCGGGATGGAACTGGACGCCGATGTGCGGGCGGTCGCTGTGGCGGACGCCCATGACGACCTGGGACTCGTCCGTGCCGTCGGCGGTGGCAGGTTCGGACGAGTCTGGCGTCTCTGTGGCTCCGTCGGCATCGTCGTGGCCAACAGTGTACGCCGTCTCGGTCAGCACGTCGGGAAGGTCCTCGCGGTCGACCGCGAGCGAGTGGTACCGACCCACCTCGACGGGGTCCGGCAGGTCTTCGAACACGCCTGTTCCGTCGTGGGTAACCGACGACGATTTGCCGTGGACGACCGCCTCGGCGTGGCCGACTGGCGCGCCGTTGGCCGCACACAGCGCCTGATGACCGAGACAGACGCCCAGCGTCGGGTAGTCCAGCTCCTCGAAGATCGGCATCGAGACGCCCGCCTCTTCGGGCGTCCCTGGCCCCGGCGAGACGACGATGCCGTCGGGGTCCAGTTCGCGGATGCCCTCGATGTCGATGGCGTCGTTGCGCCGGACGATGACGTCGTCCTCAGTCCCGCCGAGTCGGAGGACCACCTCGCCGACGTACTGGACGAGGTTGTACGCGAACGAGTCGTAGTTGTCGACGACCAGCACGGTCGGAGCCAGCGAGTCCGCTGTCGGGCCACCCGCGGCGTTGGTGTCGCTATCGTCGCTGCCGTCGCTACCACGGGAGCCGCTCATTGCTGGTCCTCCATCGCCAGGTCGACGCGTCTCCCCAGCGCTTCGTCGACGGCGTTGACCAGCGCACAGCCCTTGTCAAGCGTCTCCTGATACTCGCTGTCCGGGTCCGAATCGTGAACGATGCCCGCGCCGACGCGGAGGTGGTACTCCTCGGCGTACCGGACCAGGGTCCTGATGACGATGTTCAGCGTCGCCCGGCCGTCGAAGCCGAACAGGCCGATAGAGCCGGTGTACGGCCCCCGTCGCGTGGCCTCAACCTCGTCGATGATCTCCATCGTCCGGGGTTTCGGTGCGCCGGTGATGGTGCCGCCGGGGAACACCGCGGCGATGGCTTCCTGCAGGGACGCGCCGTCACGGAGTCGGCCCTCGACGACCGAGACGAGGTGCATCACCTCTGAGTAGCGGTCAACGCGGCGGTAGTCCGACACCTCGACGCTCCCAAATTTGCTCACTTTCCCCAGGTCGTTGCGCTCCAGATCGACGAGCATCGCGTGTTCGGCCCGCTCCTTCCCGTCGTCGAGCAGGTCCGCTTCCAGTCGGTCGTCAGCGTCGGGCGTCTCGCCCCGCGGGCGGGTGCCAGCGATGGGTTCGGTCTCGATACGGTCGCCGTCGCGGTGCAAGAGGAGTTCCGGGCTGGCGCTGACGAGGTCAACGCCAGGGAACTCAAGCAGGGCAGAGTACGGTGCGGGGTTCACAGTTCGAAGCGCGTCGAACGCCTCGACGGGATGGACTGCGGCGGGTGCGCGGAGACGCTGTGAGACGTTCGCCTGAAACGTGTCGCCGTCGCGGATGTACTGCTTGACCGTTTGGACTCGGTCAGCGAAGGCCTCGGGCGTGCAGTCGCTCTCGAACGTGGCTTCGTCGGCCTCGACCGGCGGGTCCCCGACGGCGGGGTCACCCTGCACGGCCGCCCGGGCCAGGTCCAGAGCGTGTTGCTTGCCGAACTCGTAGGCCAGTTCGGGCGTTTCAAAGTCGTCGACCCGCGGGCAGGCTGTCACGCGCAGCGTCACCGACTCACCGCGGGGTTCCTCCCAAGCGGCGAAGCGGTCGTAGCGGGCCACCTGCAGGTTTGGGAGCGCGCGGTCGGCATCGGCGCTGTCGGGCAGTGACTCCAGTTCCCGCGCCACGTCGTAGGAGAGCCATCCAACGGCTCCGCAGGGATACGGCACGTCGCAGTCACCACGGACCAGCCGCTCGCCGTCGAGAAACTCAGTCAGTGCGGCGAGGGTCCCGCCAGCTCGGGGGTCGACCTCGCGGAAGTCCGCCGGAGCGGTCCCGAAGTAACCCCACCCCGACTGGCCGCCGGTCGTCGCCAGATACACGCCGCCAGTTTCGTCGCGCGCCCGGCGATAGGCGAGAAACGGGTCATCGACGTCCACTCGAACCTCGACAGGGACGCGCGCCGCTGGATGCGCGTCGGCCGCAAGGTCGGTGAACGTGGTCCGGTCGGTTTCGACCGATTGCATTACCGAACGAAAACAGTGCGGCGACTAATTCCCTTGCGGTTCGGCGCAAAAAGACGGAACGTCAACGGTTTCAGAAGTCTTCGGCCCGCTCGATCCAGCCCGAAACACGGCTCTCTGAGAGGTCGGTGTCTGCGGCGATGTCCGCTGCATCCGCAGCGGCCAGTTCGCCCACCGTCTCGATACCGATATCGGCGAGTCGGTCGGCGTAGGCGGGACCGATACCCTTTATTTCCGTGACTGGGGCAGTACTTTCCTCGTCCTCAGTCTCGGCATCAGCCTCGGCCGGTTCTTCGTCAGCGGTGGCTTCCGAGTCGCTGGCTTCGTCGTCGACCACTGGTTCTTGCTCGGACCCTGCTGGAGAAGCATCGGTCGCAGATGTCGATTCGTCGTCGGTAGTCGGTGACTCAGTAGTCTCCGACTCGTCTGTCTGAGCAGATGTTGCACTCCCATCCCCTGATTCAGTCCCGGCCCCGTCCGCGGTATCGGATGTGTGGGTCTCGGTAGTCGTCGCGGTGTTCGTCCCCTTCACAGCGTCTTCGTCTTCAGTAGAGGGCTCTCGCTCGACAGTCACGTCCACGTCGCGATTGGTTCCCGACGTGGATGACCCAGTCCCGTCAAGCCCGAGGGCAGATTTCAATTTCTGAAGCAGACCCATACATGAACGTATTTATCCCCAACACAAATCTCTTGCTGGTGACCGCTCCGTTACAAGTGTTCGCGCAATCGGCCGTTCATCCTGTCTACAGGTGCGTCCTCGCCAGTCCAGCGTTCAAACGCTTCAACCCCCTGATACAGGAGCATCCACGCGCCGTCAACGGTCGTTGCGCCCGCGGCCGCCGCGTCCTGTAGCAGACGGGTCTCGATTGGCGTGTACACCGCATCGAGCACCGCGAGGTCGCTGTGTAACGCGTCGGCGGGGACCGGCGTCTTGTCCTCCTCCATGCCGACGCTGGTGCAGTTGACGAGGATGTCGGCGTTTGCGAGCAGGTCGGAGAGCGAATCGAGCCCGTGGCCGGAGGCGTCCGGGACTTCATCGGCGAGCGCGTCGGCTTTAGACTCGGTCCGGTTCGCGATCCGCACCGACAGCCCCTCGTCGGCGAGACCGAACGCGGCCGCTCGCCCCGCACCGCCGGCCCCAACGACGACCGCCGTACCCGACAGCGACACGTCGTGGTGGTCCAGCGCTCGGACCGCACCGACCGCGTCGGTGTTGTAGCCCGTCGGCGTCTCACCCGCGAAATCAATGGTGTTGACCGCGCCGATGCGCTCGGCGAGCGGCGCGGGGTCGACGGCGTCGAGTACGTCCTGCTTGAACGGGATGGTAACGTTGAGGCCGTCGATTCCGAGCGTCTCCGCCGCTTCGACGGCTTCGGCACCGGCGTCAGCCGACGGTTCGAACGTGACGTAGCGCGCGTCAAGTCCCAGTGCCTCGTAGCCCGCCTCGTGCATCGGCGGCGACAGCGAGTGCCCGACCGGGTTCCCGATGAGTCCGTAAACGTCCATACCAACGCCAGCGCGCCCCGGTCGTATGAACGCCACGCTCTGTGGGAAGCACGGTCTGCAGCCGACACTTTCGCAAGCTTTTCAGCCAGACCCAGCCACACTTCCGACAGTGAGTCGTTTTCGCCATCCACTGATGCAAGTCGCAGTCGCGCTGGCCCTGACTGTCGGCTGGATTTACCTATTTATCTCCGGCATTGAGGTCGGGAACGTGACCACCGTCGCGGTCAGTGGGCTCGCCGTCCTCGGGGCGTCGTTCCTCTTGGCCTGGGGCGCTGAAACCGCCGAGAAAGACGTACCGAGGGCGTTCGCTATCGCCGTCCTCGCCATTCTCGCCGTGGCTCCCGAGTACGCCGTTGACGCGCTGTACGCCTGGAACGCCGGGGCTGGTGGGGCGACGACGGAGGCCTGTCGCCAGTTCACGGCGGCAGAAATCGAGTCCGCAAGCGGGGGGCTCGCTCGCGCCTGTCACGACGCGAACCTCGCGATTGCGAACATGACCGGCGCGAACCGCATCCTCATCGGTATCGGCTGGGCGGGTATCGCCGTGTTCACCGTCTGGCGCGCCGCAAAGACACGGGACCCCGCAGTCACGAAACGCGACGGCTTCCTGAAAGACGCCGTCCAGCTGGACACCGACATCGCAACCGAGATCTCCTTCCTCTTTCTGGCGACGCTGTGGGCGTTTCTTGTCCCTCTCGGCGGCGGTATCGGTATCTTCGATACGCTGTTTCTGGTGGGCCTCTACGTCGCGTACATCGGCCTCGTGCTCAAGTCCGATATCGAACACAGCGAGCACACCGTCGGCGTCCCAAAGTACTTCCAGGAGTGGTCGCTGCCGTGGCGGCCACTCGTCGTCTTGGCGTTGTTTGGCTACTCCGGCGCAATGATTTTCACCGCGGTTGAGCCGTTCGCCCACGGTCTCGAAGAGATCGGTGTCGCGAACGGGATTCCCGAGTTCTTCATGATCCAGTGGGTCGCCCCGCTGGCCAGTGAGTCACCTGAGCTCATTGTCGTCGCCGTGCTGGTCAACAAGGCCCGCTCGACGGCGGGGTTCAACGCCCTCATTTCCTCGAAACTCAATCAGTGGACGCTGCTCATCGGGACCATCGCAGTGGTGTACTCCATCGCACTCGGCGGGTACGGCGTCCTGCCGTTCGACGCCAGACAGGGCGCGGAGATCTGGATTACAGCGGCCCAGTCCTTCTTTGCGCTCGCCATTCTGGTCAACTTCGAGATCAGTATCCGGGAAGCAATCGGGCTGTTCGCGCTGTTCATCTCGCAGGTGGTTCTGGAGTTCGCCATCATCAGGGACCTTCTCGCTCTGCCGATATCGAGTCACGACCTTCTGCTGGCGTATACAGGGCTGTACGTCCTCCTCGGGGTCGGACTGTTCGTCCAGCGCCGCGAAGCGCTGAAACACCTGCTTGGGCTGGCCGGTGACGCCGTCCGGTCCGCGGTGGGTCGTGAACCGGTCCATCTGGAGAACGCCGATTGATGCTCGGAATCGTTGTCTCACACGCCGACGCGGCATCGATGCACATCGGAGAGCACCTGCGCTCATTGCGGGACTGGGAAACGAGCATCGACGAAACGCGGCCCGACGACGAAGGCGGCGGTACGGTGTACCAGATTGACAGCGTGGAACTCCGCGAGTTCGAGGCGTTACATCTGGACATCGAAAACGTCGCGGCAGCGTTCGACGACCCGGACCTGCTGGTGTTCGCCTCAAAACACGCCGGCGAGACGGACGAGCTCCTGACAGCCCACCACACCGGAAACTTCGGTGTCGCGGAGTACGGCGGCGAAGACGGGCAGTTCGCCCGCGCCTGTCCCGGGGCTCACAAGGCCGTGGTGTCGGCACTCCAGCGCCACGCTCCGCCGGACTACGAAGTCGGGATGGAGTGTACGCACCACGGCCCGACAGCAGTCGGTGTCCCGTCGATGTTTGTCGAGGTCGGCAGTGCGGAGCCACAGTGGGAGGACCCCGACGCCGCCGAGGCCGCTGCCAGAGCGATACTGGACCTCGCCGACGAACCGGCTGACAGGCCGCGTGAGAACGGGACGCGCCGCCACCTCCTCGGGGTCGGCGGCGGCCACTACGCCCCGCGGTTCGAGCGAGTTGTTCGTGAGACGGACTGGGCGGTCGGCCACATCGCCGCCAACTGGTCGTTGGACGCGCTGGCGGAGTGGGCCGTCAGCGACGCGGAGCGCGACACAGTGCTCGACCGCGCCTTCCGTGCCAGCGCGGCCGACTACGCTCTCATGGAGGGCGACCGGCCGGACCTCACGGCCGCCATCGAGTCGCTGGGCTACCGCGTCGTCAGTGAGACGTTCGTTCGGGAGACGACCGGTGTCGACCTGGGCCTCGTCGAGACGCTGGAAGACGCTGTCCGGCCGGTCGACGATGGTCTCAGGTTCGGAGAGCTTGCGTCCGGGTACGACGGGGAATGGACCGTAATCGACCTCCCGAACGAGCTTATTTCCGACGTGCGCGGCGTCGATAGCGAGGCACTGCGTGAGACTATCGAACGCCAGTCCATCGCGTACGCGACCGAGCAAAACGGGACTGTCCTCACCGGACCGATTGTCTGTCCGGCGGCGACAGAAATAGAAGCGGTCGTCGAACCGCTGGTCGAAATCCTCGAACGGCGCTTCGACAGCGTCGACTGGACCGCGGACGAACTGGTCGCCCGGGAGACGGCGTTCGACCCGGACCTCGCACGAACGGCCGGTATCCCCGAAGGGCCCAAGTTCGGGAAACTCGCCTCGGGCCAATCCGTCGAAATCGACGGCGAAGAGATTGACCCGGAGCGGTTCCAGCGCGAGCGTATACGTCGATATACGCTGTGAACACTGGCGCGTCAGCCGGTAAAACTATGACTCAACACGTCAGACGTGCGTCAGACGTAGGGGGAAAACTAATAACTGTTCGTCTGCAAGGGGGTTTTAAATTATGGATTCGATAATTGACGACGCTATCGACGAGGCAGAACAAGACGGGGAGGACGCGGCTGGCGGAACTGTCGACGAAACGACATCGACGCCGTCTCAAGACATGTCCACGTCCGGGACGATGTCCGACGAGGAACTGGCAAGCGTCGTCAAGGACCTGGAAACGAAGATCACGGTCGTCGGCTGTGGCGGTGCTGGCGGGAACACGGTCACCCGGATGATGGAGGAGGGCATCCACGGGGCCAAACTCGTCGCCGCAAACACCGACGCACAGCACCTCGCCGACGAGGTGGCCGCCGACACCAAGATTCTCATCGGCCGCAAGCGCACCGGCGGCCGCGGCGCGGGTTCGGTCCCGAAAATCGGCGAGGAGGCCGCCCAGGAGGACATCGAGGACATCCAGCAGTCTATCGACGGCTCAGACATGGTGTTCGTCACCGCAGGTCTCGGCGGCGGCACCGGCACCGGCGCGGCCCCGGTCGTCGCACAGGCCGCGCAGGAAGCCGGCGCACTCACCATTTCTATCGTCACGATTCCGTTTACCGCGGAGGGTGAACGCCGCCGTGCCAACGCCGACGCTGGCCTCGAACGACTCCGTTCGGTCTCCGATACGGTCATCGTCGTGCCGAACGACCGCCTGCTGGACTATGCGCCGTCGATGCCGCTGCAGGACGCGTTCAAGATTTGCGACCGTGTGCTGATGCGCTCGGTCAAGGGCATGACCGAACTGATCACCAAGCCCGGCCTCGTCAACGTGGACTTCGCCGACGTTCGGACCATCATGGAGAACGGCGGTGTCGCGATGATCGGCCTCGGCGAGTCCGACTCCGAGAACAAGGCCCAAGACTCCATCCGCTCGGCGCTCCGCTCGCCGCTACTTGACGTGGAGTTCGACGGTGCGAACTCCGCGCTCGTCAACGTCGTCGGCGGCCCCGACATGAGCATCGAGGAAGCCGAGGGCGTCGTCGAGGAGATCTACGACCGCATCGATCCCGACGCTCGCATCATCTGGGGCGCGTCGGTCAACAACGAGTTCGAGGGCAAGATGGAGACGATGATCGTCGTCACCGGCGTCGAGAGCCCACAGATCTACGGCCAGAGCGAGGCCGAACAGGAGAAGGCCGCCCAGCAACTCGGTGAAGACATCGACTACGTCGACTGAACTGCCTCGTCGTCTCAGTTTTCTGACTCTCCCTAGCTGCCGGTAAATGAATTTATATCCACACGTATGCTATCATAAATGATACTCTCGCCGAAAAGCGTTTATCCGGAAATTCTAACTCTCTTCGCATGTACTCAGATTCGAGGCGTAATGTTCTCAAAAAGTGTCTGGCCGTTGGGAGCTTGGGACTCTCATCCGGTTGTCTCGGCTCTCTGAGCGGAGGCGGTGACACTGTTCAGTTCGGTGCACTCCTTCCACTCAGTGGTGCGCTCGCCCCACTCGGACAACACGGCAAGCGCATGGTCGAGCAGGCGGCAAGCGACGTCAACGCCGCCGGTGGTATCGGCGGTAACGACGTCGAAGTGACCATTCTCGATACCGAGGCGAACGCCGAAACCGCGGTAGAGCAGTACGGAGCACTCGTCGACCGTGGTGTCATCGGCTTCGTCGGCGGCCTCGTCAGTGACGCGTCGCTCGCGCTCGCTCCGGAGGCAGCCAGCGACGAAATTATGGAGGTCAGCCCCGCCAGTACTGCCCCGCAGCTATCGACTGCCGGCCGGGCCAACGGCCGGAAATACTTCGGCCGAACAGTGCCGAGCGACGGGACGCAGGCAGTGGTGATGGCGAAGGCCGTCGACGACCCGCTGTACATCGATGCGGACTCCGTCGCGTTACTGAGCATCGACAACTCCTTCGGTGCCGGACTGGCGGACGCACAGCGTGAGGCACTGAACGCCGATATCGTCGCCGATATCCGATATGACCCGTCGTCGGGATCGTTCGACGACACGCTCGCAGACGTGTTCCAGAACGACCCTGATGCCGTCAGCTTCACCAGCGTCTCCGGCCAGGAGCGCGGTATCCTTGATGCGTACAACCAGTCGGAGTACGACGTTCCATGGGTGCTGTCTGCGGGGATGTTCGGCGGTGACCTCCCGTCGTACTACGACGGGTTCTACAGCGCGTCGCTGTCCTCTGCACGGACGCAAGCGTACTTCGAACTCGTCCGCCGGCTCTCGGATATCGACCAGCCCAGAGCGTACTCGGTCAATGCGTACGACGCGCTGTTTTTGATGGCGTGTGCCGCTGAACAGGCCGGTGAAGCCAGCGGTCCGGCAATCGCCGAGACCATTCAGTCGGTTTCCGGCGGGTCTGGACACACTGTCTCTGTCGGCGACTTCGGTCGTGTTCGGTCACTCACTGAAGCAGGCCGGGCAGTGAATTACCAGGGTGCGTCCGGAAGCGTCGACCTGACGGCTGACCTCGAACCGCTGAGTTCGTACCTGATCGAGCGGGTCACTAACGGGTCAGTCGAGTCGCTGGAGCTATTGCAACCACAGTTCTTCAAATCGGGAGGGTCCCGATGAGTTCGCTCCCGAGCCGGCTGGTTCAGGCAACGGAGCGTGCGCTCCCTGACGTCATTCGGCGTCGGTACGCGGCGAAGTTCGGCGTCCTGTTGCTCGGCGTGGTCGTCTTGCTCGCACTCGGTGGGGCAGCCATCAACCTCGAAACGGGGGCGCTAGTTGAGTCACAGACAGAGGATCAAATCCGCGGTGTCGCGGAGTCCCAATCGAGTTCCGTCTCAACTTGGGTCTCGAACAAGCAGTCGACGGCGTCGTTTCTCGCGGCGTCTATCGGTGATCGGTCCGAGTCCACCTCTGACAGAGAACACCAGCGGTGGCTCGAACAGAAGCTCATTGGGTTACCGGGAGACGTCCGGGCGCTTCATTACGTCGACGCCGCTGACGGTACAGTCACCGCCAGCACCGACGACGAACTGAACGGCGTCGCACTGAGCAACGTCGACGATCCGTGGACCGACGCGAGTGGTGCAGTCGTCTCGTCGGGTCCGACGGGCACGTCCGAAGCGTACAAGAGCAGTAACGAATCGGTTATTGCGTTCGTCCAGCCTGTCTCCGGCAGCGACGAATACGTCGTGCTGACGGCGTCGCTCGAAGCGCGCTCCCACGAGTTCACGTCACCGTTTGCGACCGGCGACGTGAAGGTCGTCGGGTCGAACGGACAGATCATTCTCGACAACCGGAAGAGTTCGATTCTCGAAGAGTACGCAGCGACCGGGGACGCGACCGACACGAGCGTCGAAGCGGCACTGAACGGCGAAACCGGCTACAAGTCCGTCTCCGCCAGAACGGGCATGGAAGACGGGCAGTACGTGATGGCGTACACGCCGGTCACCGGCACTGAGTGGGCGTTGCTGTATCACGTCCCGCAGGACCGCGCGTTCGCCCTGCAGTCGGCTGTCTCCGAGAACATCGCGCTCCTCCTGGCGCTTGCCGTGGGGGCACTGTTCGTCGTCGGCGTGACAATCGGGCGCGGAACCGCGAACGCGCTCTCCCGCGTGGCCGAAAGCGCCGAGGACATCGCCGCCGGTGAGATCAACAGCACCCTCCCCGAGACCACGCGCGTCGACGAGATGGGGCAACTGTACGACTCATTCGCGTCGATGCAGGCGTACCTGACGACCGCTGCGAATCAGGCCGACGCGCTCGCTGACAAGCGGTTCGACGACCCGGCGCTCGACGAGAGCATCCCCGGTGAGTTCGGCGCGGCGCTGGAGGAGATGGGCGAGGACATCCAGACGTTGATTACCGACGTCGAAGCCGCCAGAGACGAGGCGGAGGCGGCGAAGGAAGACGCCGAGGCGATGGCGTCCGCCCTCGAAGCGAAGGCGGCCGAGTTCAGCGACGTGATGGACAAGTCGGCGGCCGGGGACCTCACCCAGCGGATGGCCACCGACAGCGACTACGACGCGATGGTCGACATCGCAGAGAGCTTCAACGAGATGATCACGGAGCTCGAACGGACGGTCAACCGCATCGAAGGGTTCGCCGGAACCGTCGACAGTTCGACGGAAACGATCTCCGCGAGCGCACAGGAAGTGCGGTCGGCTAGCGAGTCGGTGAGCGAGTCGGTGCAACAGATCGCCGAAGGCGCTGACGAGCAAAACCGGAACATCCAGCAGGTGAGCGACGAGATGACCGACCTGTCGGCGACTGTCGAGGAAATCACCTCGTCGACCGACGAAGTCGCGTCGAAGTCCCAGCAGGCCGTCAACGACGGCGAGTCCGGCCGCGAATACGCCGAGCAGGCCGCCGCCGAAATCGAGGCGCTCGAACGGAAGTCCACCGAAGCTATCGAACAGGTGGAGTCCCTCGCAGAGGAGATGGAGCGCATTGGCGAAGTCACGACGCTCATCGACGAAATCGCGGAGCAGACGAACATGCTCGCGCTCAACGCGAACATCGAAGCCGCTCGGGCCGGTGAGGCGGGCGAAGGGTTCGCCGTCGTGGCCCGCGAGATCAAGACGCTCGCCGAGGAAACCCAGGAAGCGACGACCGATATCGAGTCGATGATCGACGACATTCGGTCCCGGACCGACACCACTGTCGAGGACATGCAGGAGATGGGTGAGAGCGTCGACACCGGGAAGAAAACGGTCGAAAACGCGACCGACTCGCTGACCAGTATCGTCCAGCAGGTCAACGAGGCAAACGACGGCGTGCAGGCTATCAGCGACGCGACCGACGAGCAGGCGGCCTCGATGGAAGAGGTCGTCTCGATGGCCGAGGAAGTCGGCTCGATCAGCGAGGAGACATCCGCAGAGGCCGAGAACGTCGCCGCGTCCGCCGAGGAACAGACGGCGTCGATCACGGAGGTCACCGAGAAGATACAGTCGCTCTCCAGTCAGGCGACCGACCTCAAGGACCTCATCGACCAGTTCGAAACCGGCGATGCCGGTGACGGTAGCGACCTTGGGACACACGGATCGGACGGGACTGCGTTGACCGACGACTAACCGAACGTTCGGGAACGCTCGTCCCGGTTATCGCCCCGTTCTGTCGGCTACTTTTTTTCTGTGACGCTGTACAGCTCGCTCTGTGACGGGTTCGGACTCGTCGCCGCGCACCACAATATAGAAAAGCCACCAGTGGGTACGACCCGCTATGGACGTTCCATACGATCTCACCTCCTACATCCGCGTACTCAAACTGGCGAGTACGCCGTCGTGGGAGGAGTTCTCCCAGATCGCGAAAATCGCCGGCGCGGGCATCGCGCTGGTCGGACTGCTCGGGTTCATCATCTTCGCCGTGATGACCTTCATCCCTGGCAGCAAGCCGGTGTAAACCGATGGGAATCTACGCAGTCAAAACCACGGCCAGCCAGGAACGCACCGTCGCAGACATGATCATCTCCCGCGAGGAAGACGAGATCCACGCCGCGCTCGCGCCGGACTCGCTCACGAGCTACGTGATGGTCGAAGCGGACGATCACAACGTCTTCGACCGCATCCTCGACGAGATCCCCCACGCCAACGGCGTCGTGCAGGGGGAGTCCTCGATGGCGGAAGTCGAGCACTTCCTCTCGCCGAAACCGGACGTGGAAGGCATCGCGGAGGGCGACATCGTCGAACTCATCGCCGGCCCGTTCAAGGGCGAGAAGGCGCAGGTCCAGCGCATCGACGAGGGCAAGGACCAGGTCACCGTCGAACTGTACGAGGCGACGGTCCCGATTCCGGTTACCGTGCGTGGTGACCAGATTCGAGTGCTGGACTCCGAAGAGCGGTAGACCCATATCCACCGGCGGAGCCGGTAGTTCACGGGCCTGAACGACTGAGGGCCCGCGTTTTCGCCCACGTTTTTCGAGGAGTGGTGCGCGAGCACAGTGAGCGCACCCGACGAAGAAAAAGGTGGAACAGTAGGAGGCGACGGTCCCGATTCCGGTCACCGTGCGTGGCGACCAGATTCGCGTTCTCGACTCCGAAGAGCGGTAGGCGAACGGGTCTCGTGCAATTCGAACGGATGCGTAGCGACCCGCAAGGGAGCAATCAAGCGTTTTCAGACTAGTTGGCAATCATTGTCGAGCAAAGTCAGGCACCGTCGTAAAACAGCGGTAGTTGCTACGCTTCGCCGCCTTCCAATCGGTCGATGACCTCGCTCATGTTGGCGGCGGCCTCAACGGATTCTTTTATCTGTTCACGACGACGGACCTCGGCGGCGGAGGCGTCGTAGGCGCGAACGTACTCCGCGCGGGAGTGTTCGTCGAAGGCGTGCTTGATAGCGAAGTAGCCGTCGGGGACGACGGCACCGCAGACCTTGCACTCGATGCGGTCATGCTCAACCGACTGGTGGATGATAAGCTCCTCGACGCGGTCGAACTGTCTGTCGTCCCCTTCGATGTCGCACTCCCAGCGTGGCATTTGCTCAGTGGCAGGCGACCCGGGGTTAAAAACGTTGGCTGCCACCTGTCAGAAGTCTGTCTCTCAGACTGCCAAAACGGAAACCCCTAATGGCAGTACGGAGTTAGCGTTCACCGTGCAACCCGAGGGGTACGCCGTTGATCTCCACGTGAAAGTGCTCGACGACGGGGTCGTCGAGCGTGCGAAGGCACGTGGTCTCGACGCGCTGGTGTACGCACCGCATTTCACGCGGCTGCCGGAGATACGGCGGCAAGCAGAGGCGTTTTCCGACGAAGAGCTGACTGTGTTTCCAGCCAGAGAGATATTTACTGGCACCTGGCAACAGCGCCGGCACGTACTGGGTATTGGACTCGAAGAGCCGATCCCGGATTTCATTACCTTCGACGGCGCGATGCGAGAGCTGGACCGTCAGGACGCAGCCGTGCTCGTCCCCCATCCCGGATTTCTCAATGTGAGCCTCGGACTCGACGACATCGAAGCGTACGACGACAGCATCGACGCGCTGGAAGTGTACAACCCCAAGCAGTTGTCCCACCACCGAGACCGCGCGCAGTCGTTCACGTCGGAGACCGGCCACGAGCCGTTCGTCTCGTCGTATGCCCACGTCCGTGGTACCGTCGGCGAGGCGTACGTGACCTTTACCGAGGCGTTCGAGGACGTGGCGGCGCTCAGTGCGGCGCTGAAAGACGACGTGGAGCGGTCGCTGTTCCATCGCGACGGCATCTCACACGACATCCGCCGGGCAGTCGAGTGGGCGCATCTGGGGCTGGAAAACACCTGGGGAAAGTTCGACCGGCTGATGCTGCAGGGGACCGAGCCGACTCATCCGGACCACGTCGCGTACAGCGGTCGGTTCGACGACGTGAAAGTGTACTAAACCAGAAACGCGCTGTTCTCGACGACGAAGGTACGGACCGACGGCGGCAGGTACTGTGGGAGCACATGTATCAACAGCCCGACCGCGGCCAGTTCGAAGATGGTAATCGCGACGGTGACAACCTCCGCATACTCACTGGAAGTCGTCACACCCGTCGGTGACCCGTACTCTTTGTCCGAGATGGGGTAAAACAGTGCGATGCCTCGGCGGGAACCGAAGTAGTCCAGCACGTAGTGGGTGAGGACGCCGAGCCACACCCACTGGAGATTGCCGCCGTGATACAGCGGATGGGCCAGGAAGATCACGAGGACAGGGATGTTGTGCAGCGTCTTGCGGTGCTTGCCGAAGGCGGTGTCGACATCGGGGAACAGTGCGCCCAGAACGACGGGAAGGAACACTTCCGTGATTGTCGCGAATGTCGTCACGTCGCCCGAGGGGTCAAGGACGTATCCCAGTCCGATGCTCAGGAGGACGGCGTTCAGGACGTGCCCACGTTTGTTCATCTACCGGACCGTCTGTGTCCCAACTGAAAGAGCTTACTACTCCTGTAGGGCGGTTTCCAGGTCCCGGAGCGCCTGTGTCGCGATGGCCGCTTTGACCTCGCGACGGGTGCCATCGAACTCGTAGCGGGACACTGTCACGCCGGACTCGTTGGTCCCCCACGGGGCGGCCTCGGCGACGGCGATGTACACCGTCCCGACGGGCGTTTCCGACGAGCCGCCGCTCGGCCCGGCCACGCCAGTCGTGGCGACGCCCCAGTCTGTCCTGGCGGTATCACGAGCGCCCTGAGCCATTTCGACAGCGACCGGTTCTGAGACTGCGCCGTGGGCGTCCAGCGATTCCCGCGAGACGGCGAGCAGCTCTCGCTTGGCCTCGTAGGAGTAGGTAACCAGCGAGCGGTCGAAGTAGTCGCTCGAACCGGGTATGTCCGTTATTTTCGACCCGACAAGGCCGCCGGTACAGGACTCCGCGGTAGCGACTGTGGCATCAGCTTCTCGGAGACGCTTGCCGACGCGCTTCTCGACTGGGTCCGCTGTATCGTCTGTCATTAGCGGTAGTTGTCGCGATGGGCGAATAAGCGTTCAGGGCGGGCCGGAATACTTTCAGTTCGGAGACACAACTGCGTGTATGAGCTATCAGACGACGCTTGGCTGGTCACTTGTTACCTCGGGTCTCGTGACGCTATTCCTCTGGGTCCTGCCGGGGTCGGACCTCCTGTGGGGGATGCTGTTGCTGGTCCTCGGCGGACTGACGCTGTACATCCGCCAGTAGACAGAAAAGCAAACGGGGCCGGCAGCCCGAGACCGGGTATGGACTACACGGAACCCCAGTTCTTCCGGGTCATGCAGTATGCGGCCCGGGCCGACCGGGACGTGGTGGACATGGTGTCGGGCAACCCCGACTGGGACCCGCCCGAGGGGCTTCGGGACGGGCTCAGAGACTACGCCGAGGCTCCGGCCGACGACTACCAGTATCCGCCCAGCGTCGGGCTGACGCCCCTCCGCGATGAAATCGCCGCTCGGCGTGGGGTGGACCGGAACCGAGTCCTCATCACGAACGGCGCGGGTGAGGCAAACCACCTCGCGATGACCGGCGGACTCCACCACTTCGACGGAAACGAGATTCTCCTGACGGACCCGGTCTACCCCTACTACGCCGGCCGGGCAAACTTCGTCGGCGCGGACATCTCCTTCGTCCCAGTCGACGAGCGCAACCGACTGGACCCCGCGGACGTTCGGGCAGCCGCGAGCGACGAGACGGCCGTCATCGTCGTCAATTCGCCGAACAACCCCACCGGCGCGGTGTACGACGCCGACGCGATGGCCGAGTTCGCAGCCATCGCCGAGGAGTACGACGCGCTGCTGCTCAGCGACGAGGTGTACGACCACTTCGACTACGCGGGTCGGTTCAGTTCGGCGCTGCACGCCGACTCCGACCACGTCGTCGCCACCAACTCCCTCTCGAAAACGATGGCGATCACCGGCTTCCGGGTCGGCTATGCAATCTTCCCGCCGGAGGACGGCCCGACCGGCGCACTTCTGGAACGCGCTCGCACCCAGCATATGCTCACGAACGTCACCGGGAGCCGGCCGGCGCAGTACGCCGTCCTGCGGGCGCTGAAGACCACGAGTCCCGACTACTACGCCGCGTGCCGACGGCGACTCGAAGACCGCGTCGACGATTTTTGCGCTGCGCTGGCGGAAGTCGGGGCCGAGTACAACCGCCCCGATGGCGGCTTCTACGTGATGGCGCGGTTCCCCGGCTTCCCCGGGTCGTTCGAGAACGTGTACGAACTCATCGACGAGGCCGGCGTCGCCGGGATGCCCGGCGAGGCCTTCGGCGAGTCTCGGCGTGACTGGATACGATTCGCACTCGTGACGCCTCGGGTGGACGAGGCAGCCCAACGGCTGGCGAACTATTTCGAGTAAAAAGCGACTGCCGGCTTAGCCGAAGATCAGTTCGACGTCTTTCGCCCGCGCCAGCAGGTCGTCGTCGTAGTACTCCTCGGTCTGGGCGGGATGGGTTTCGTCGATAGCCCGGACGGTTTTGACGGTGTTGGCGAAGTTCTTGTAGGTCGCTTCGTCGACCATCTGGCCGTCGACGACGACTGCGCCGGTCCCCTCGCGCTTGGCCTCGTTGAACGACTCGATCTTGTGGAGGTCTCGCTCCAGTTCCTCCACCGTCGGCATGTGGATGCGATTCGCCTGCTCGGTCTGCTTGGGGTGCAGCGACCACGAGCCGTCGATGCCGATGGTCGCCTCGTGTTCCACCTGGTCGGCGTACCCCTCGGCGTTGTAGTAGGTAACGCCGGCGCGCTCGTGGAACAACTGGTCGAAGGGGCCGCCGATGGCGACGATGTCAGCGGCGCTCGTCTCGTTCGAGAGAGCTTCGAGCAGGCCGTCCCAGCGGGGCCGTTCGCCGTTGAGCGCGCGGCCGCCGAGTTCCGCTGTGTAGTCCACCGGCCCGAACACGAGCCCGGAGAGCCGGGAGTCTGTGGCGTACTGGCAGATCTCGCGAAGGTCCGAGCGACCGGGAGCGGTCTCCAGAATGATCGCCATCTCCAGCGTCCCCTCGGGAAGCCCGGCATCGCGCTCCGCGTCGGCGACGACGCCCGCGGCGTCGCGCACGTCGTCGAGGCGGCCGACCTTCGGGAAGACGAAGCCGTCCAGTTCCTCGCCGACCTCGGCCGCGAGGCGGGTCACCTGCTCGATGCCGCGCTCGCGGGCGTCGGCGTCGTCGTAAGCCCATTCGACCCGCGGGAGAATGTCCCCGGCGAAGTCGTCGGCGTGGTCCGGGACGTGCTCGACGATGTTGTCGACGGCCTCGTCTTTCATCGACGGGGCGGTGCCGTCCTCAATGTCGGGAACGAGCCAGTCGGGGGCCTGAAATCCCTCGCTGGTGAGTCCCGAGACGAGGAACTTCGCGCTGTTGTCGTTCGGTATCGCGGCCGGTGCGGTCTGGAAGGTTCGGCAGAGTCGTGTCATTGGTGTCGCTGAATGTGTGCGGTTCGCCGGCCCGAGTAGACCGGGGTCTGCTCCTGATTGAACGCGACGTGTTCGAACGTGACCGCGCCGGCTCGTTCCGGCCCGGCGTCTGGGTCGCAGTCGAGGACGCGGGTGAAGCCGTAGACGGTGTCGCCCAGCGTGACGAAATCGTGGAACCGCTCGTCAGCAAACCGCTGTTCGCGGTAAGTCGCCTCGTCCGAGCGGGCGTGGGCCAGCGCAATCGAGCGGGTCACGTCGCCGTAGGCGACGATGTCGCCCGACGGCGAGTCGGCCATCTCGTCGCGGTTGTGGTGCTGGCGAGCGGTGTTGAGCGTCGAAAGCGGCAGGCCGGCGACCAGCTGGTCGTCCATCGTCCGCCCGCGTTCGTGGCGGTAGGCGACGGCGGCGTTCTCCTCGCGGGCGGTGTCGAGTGCCGCTTGGAAATCCCCGAAACGTTCGCCGTCGGGCGAGAGGAGAGTGTCAGGCATTGCCGGTCCGCCCTCGTCCTGTTCGCCGACAGCGCCGCCGTCGGTCGCCGCAGGCTCGCGGCGCGGAATCATATTCGTTCGCCGGTAGGAGACCAGCGTCTCGCCAGTCTCGCGGTCCCGACCCTCCGTCTCCCAGGTGACGATGCCGTACTTCGGCCGGGAGGAGGACGTTCGGGTGTCGACGACGGTCGAGGTGACCGACAGCGGCGTCCCGGCCGTCGCGGGCTGGTGGAACTCCACGTCGTCTCGGCCGAGGAAGTAGCCGCCCTTCTCCGAGAGGTCCTCGACGGTGATGCCCATCACGCACGCCAGCAGGTAGTCCGGGTGAACCGGGCGCTCCTCGAAGCCACGCTCTTGTGCGGTGTCGGCCCGCCAGTACGCCGGGTCGTGGTTGAGCGTCTGGCCCATCCACTGCTCGCTGCCGTGATGGGAGAGTCGGAGGCCGGGGTCGTGAGCGAGTTCGTCGCCCTCCGCGAAGAACTCGAAGAAGTGGCCCTTCTCCCTGGTATCGGCCCGGTCAAGCAGCGAGTCGAACGTCTCGCCGTCCGAGAGGTCCAGCGCGTCGGGATCGGTCCAGTCAGTCATCGGCCGGCACCTCCCGGGCGGCGTCTCGTCTGGCAAGCGCCCGCCGCATCTCGTTCGTGACGACCATGAACCCTTCGTCGAAGCCCATGCCCGGTTTCGCCAGCACCTGCGCGGCGTCGGTCGCCAGCGCGACGTGGGCACAGGCCCGCGCGGAGGTCACTGTCTCGTTACAGGTCCCGCCGACGTAGGCGCGGGTGTCCGTGCCCTCGCAGTACAGCACCGCTTCGGCCGAGCGCTGGATACCGCCGAGGTCCGGCGTCTTAATCTGGACCAAGTCGGCCGCTTCCGCGTCGACGAACGCCTGCACGTCCTCGAAGGTGTTGCACCACTCGTCGGCGACGATATCCACGTCGACGCCGGCGTCGGCCAGTCCCTCGCGGAGTTCGGCCATCGCGGTTATCTGTGCCTGCCGGCCGCCAGCGTCCATTGGCCCCTCGACCTGGAGGGGGTACGGCGCGGCAGCCTCCCGCAGCGTTTCGAAGTAGTCGGTAACTTCGGTCCGGTCGTACGGCGGCCCGAACACCTTCCCGAGGATGCCGTACACGTCGACGTGGAAGCGCGGCGAGTACGGCTCCGGCCCGAGCGCTGTGGCCCGGTCCGAGAGCCAGGCGAGGTAGTCGCGCAGCCCCTCGCCGTTCTCGCCGACCTTCTCGACGCTGTTGAACAGGCCGTGGGGCAGGACCGGAACGCCCTTGATGAGCATCTTCTCGGCGTTGATACGGCGCTCGTCGCCCGATTGCCCGAACACCGGGACCGGCGAGGTCGCCGGCTCGGTGTCGTAGGTGTCTGCGAGCACGTCCGTCGGCGTCACTCCCCGCGCTTGCGCGGCGGCGTTCAACAGCGCCTGCGAAACGCCGTAGCGGACCGCGGTGTGGAGCTGGTCGCCGCCCGACCGCTGTGCGTCCATCTCCTCAAGCATCGTCGCGTTGGCCCCGAACTGCGTCGCGTCCTGTCCACGGAGCGCGTCGGCGACGGGGCCCTCGACGACTGGGCGGTACTTCTCAGCCCGGAACAGCGGGTCGCGGCCGCCGGCCCCGGAGTACTGGACCGCGGCGCAGTCACCGGTCGCGATTGAGCCGTCAGCGAGTTCGATTTCCACGATGAGCGCCTCGCCTGCCTCGCGGATGCGGTCGAACCCCTCCGTGACCGGCTGGCCGTCGTAGGCGAACCCGCTCTGGGTCGCCCCGTCCTTGATGGCCTGCTGGTCGTCGAAGAAGAACCCCGAGAGGCCCGGAACCGTTCGAACGTCTTCAATCCGCATCGCTGGCACCTCCCGCGGGGCTGTTGTCGCCGGTTGGACGCCCGATGAGCTTCCCGTCGCTGATAGCGTCCACGTCGTCGGCGACCATCCGGAACGACTGGTCGCGGCCTTCGGTCTCGGCCCGCTCGCCGAGCCGCGCGGCGTGGATCTCCTTGATGTCGTCCGGGAGCGCGAGGTCCGCGAACTCGAAGATGCGGACCCGGCCGTCGTCGTCTCTGGCCGGCAGCACCGCGCCCTTGGCGGCGTCGCTGGGCGCAAAGGGAACATCCAGCGCGCCGCTGTCGAAGGCGTTGATGACCCCCCGTGCCACGTCGCCGTCGCCGGCGTCGTAGATCGCGTCCATCAGCGCCCGTGTCTCCCGCTCGATGAGCGCCTGTTCCTCGTCGATACCCCCGAGGTCGATGTCCTGTTCGATCATCATATCGATAAGCTGTCTCGTCGTCCGCAACCCGGCCGCGTTGGCCTCCTTCGTCGGCACGCCCTGGAACTCCTGGGCGGACTTCGTGATGACTTTGTCCGGCTGGGCGACGGCTGCCGTCGCGCCGCCGAGACTGATGACGCCGTTAGCGCGGGCCTCGTCCGGCGGGAAGCCGCCCATCCACTCGTGGAAGACGGTCGTGACGGTCACCTCGTCGCGGAGGTACTCGTTACCGAGCTTCCGCAGGGCGCGCAGCGCCGCCACGTCCTGCACGAGGTTTCCGACCTGCCCGTAGCCCAGCGTGAGCGACCGGACGCCCTGTGTCGCAGCAAGCTCGCCTTCGACGAGCATCACCGCGATGGCGATGCTCGGTGGGACGAGCGTGCCCGTCAGCGGGCCGAACGGTTCGCGGTTGATTGTCACGCCACGCTCGGTGTAGGCCCCACAGAGCCGGTCGACGAACTGCCAGTGCTCGATAGTCGTCGCGAGGTCGTGCCGCTTCGTGTACGGAATGTTGTATGAAATCGGCCCGCCCTCGAAGCTCTGGAAGCCGCCGGCAAGCGTGACCATCGCCAGTAGCCGGGCGTCAGGCGTGCCGTGCCGGACCTCGACCGGTGCGTCGAGCGCCCGGATGAGCCGCCGGCAGTCTTCGACGCCGTGGTTCACCGCGGGGAAGCCGTTCAGTTCGTTCTCGTCGCTGCCGCGGGAGGCGGCCAGTCCCTCCTCGGCCTTCTCGTACTCGTTGTCACGCGTGTACGAGTCGATGGTCGTCGGCAGGAGGTCCGCACCGCCCTCGTCCTGTAGATACCGCAGCAGGTCGATCTGTTCTTCGAGGCAAGGGACGCCCGCTCGCGGCTGGAGGAGCGGCTGGTCAGCCGACTCCAGCACCGTGGCGAACTGCTTCGAGGCCGGCAGCGACTCGTGGAAGGCAATGGCCTCCTCGAAGTCGACTTCCCGGCCCGTGTGCCAGTTGTCTCTGAGGTCGTTTGCGATGCGCTGTAGCTGGTCGTCGCTGAGTCGCTCGTCAGTTGGCATAGTCACCCGTCAACCCTGATCTGCTCCGCCTCTGTTGTCGTCAGTTGCAGGTCTTCGCGGAGCATCTCGATTGCCTCCTCCGGGTCCGTCTCCGCGTCGAAGACGCGGTCGAAACCCATCTGTCGGAAGGTCGCCTGCGTCTCCTCGAAGTCGGACTGTCCGACGGCGAGGTTCCCACCGACGTACGTGAGCACGTCGAGCCCAGCGTCGTCGAGCTCGTCGTGCAGCCCCTCGCAGTCCTGGCGGGCGTGCCCGTACAGCGAGGATACCAGTACTGCCTCGGCGTCATGAGATTTCGCGGCGGAGACGAACTCGTCCTGTGCGGTCTGGACACCGAGGTTAATGACCTCGAAGCCTGCGGCCGAGAGCGCCTGCTCTAGAATCGTGATGCCGACGACGTGCGCGTCGGAGCCAATCACGCCGAGGATAACGGTCCGGGGCATGTACTTCCCCGTCATCGGCGGGTAGTGATAAACCTAATGGTCTTTCATGATAATATGGCCTTAAGGAATTTATAACGGACATTCAAGAAGGTTTATGCGGCCGCCCCGTCGTGGTTTTCCCATGGGTGCGCTTGACGACTTGCGTGTGCTCGACCTGACACAGGTCCTCGCCGGACCGTACTGTACGATGTTGCTCGCAGACATGGGCGCGGACGTGGTAAAGGTCGAACGCCCCGGCGGCGACCTCATCAGGTCGAACCCGCCGTTCGTGAGCGACGGTGACGAAGAAGCCTACGGCGGCTACTTCCAGAGCGTCAACCGCGGGAAACGCTCGCTCGAACTCGATCTGGGGACCGATGAAGATCGCGAGGCGTTCCTTTCGCTCGTTGAGCGCGCAGACGTGGTGGTCGAGAACTTCAAGGCTGGCACGATGGAGAAGTTCGACTGCGGCTACGAGACGCTGCGGGAACACAACCCGGACCTCATCTACTCCTCCATCCGGGGCTTTGGCGACCCGCGGACGGGCGAAACCCACCGGCAGGGCCAGCCCTCGTTCGACCTCATCGCGCAGGCGCTGGGCGGGGTCATGGAAATCACGGGGCAGTCGGACGGCCCGCCGACGAAGGTCGGCCCCGGCGTCGGCGACCTCTTCACTGCCGTGCTGAACGCCGTCGGTATCCTCGCGGCCGTGCATCACCGCGAACGCACTGGCGAGGGGCAGTACGTCGATACGGCGATGTACGACTCGATGGTGTCGCTGTGTGAGCGAACGGTGTACCAGTACTCCTGTGACGGCGAGTCGCCGACCCGGCAGGGGAACTCTCACCCGACGCTGTTCCCGTACGACTCCTTCGAGGCCGCCGACGGCCACGTCGTCATCGCGGCGTTTGCCGACGGCCACTGGGAGACGCTGTGCGAGGCGATGGAGCGTCCGGACCTCGCCGCGGACTACCCCGACGCCGGCAGTCGGATCGCGAACCGCGAGTCCCTGCGCCGCGAAATCGCCGACTGGACGGCTACCATCGACTCGGAGACGCTCCTCGACCTGCTCGAAGGGCGCGTGCCGGCCGCGCCGGTCCAGAACACCGCCGACATCTTCGACGACCCCCACATCCACGACCGGGAGATGCTCACCGATGTCGACCAGCCCGGCGCCGACGAACAGATAACCATCGCCGGCAGTCCGATAAAGATGACCGAAACCATGCCCTCGCCCGGTGGTCGCGCGCCGCTGCTAGACGAGCACAGGGCGGAACTGCTTGACGAGGCCGGGGTCGGTACGGGCACCAATCGCGTCGAAAGCGACGACTGATCGCCAACTGCCGGCAATTTTCACCACATCAGGGCAGGACCATTATCTATCATGAGCCGTAGAATAGGCTATGGTCGAAGTTCCAGATGCACTCAGTACATTGTTCAGTGCGCGAGTAGAGACTGACGGGGACCGATATATTGTCGAGATTCCGAAAAGCGAAGTGTCCCACGGCGCGATTTCGCCGGGCGAGACTTACCGCGTCGGTCTGCTATCACAGGTCGATGCCGGTTCGTCGGCGCCAGCCCAGCCACAGACGCCCACACAGGATACCGACCCGGAGCGAGCCGACACCGGCGTCCCGCAACCACCGGTCGACGAGGGCGAGATCCGAAACGTCACCATCGAATCGCTGGGCGACCAGGGCGACGGCATCGCCAAGGTCGAGCGGGGCTACGTCGTCATCGTCCCCGACGGCGAACCGGGCGACTCGCCGACCGTCGAGATCGAGACCGTACAGGAGAACGTGGCGTTTGCGAGCGTCGTCGACAACGACGGACGGACCGTATAGCGGAACAGTTCCGTTTTCAGCGGCCCAGTGACCGCCGGGCTGGCAGTCCTTACAGGGCCGGAACAAACAGTCACAGCGGGTCGCTCGGCCGACGTGCCCCTACTTGAATGGAATCTGTCGGACGCGGTAGAGGTCGAAGAACGACTAGTAATCACAGCATCACAAACGTTTATATGATTTAAATCCGGTATTTAAAACACTATATGGTCGACCCAAAAGAGAGCATTGACATCGAAAATGTCGTTGCTTCGACCGGTATCGGACAAGAACTCGACCTTGAGAGCGTCGCGATGGACCTGGAGGGGGCCGACTACGACCCCGAGCAGTTCCCGGGCCTCGTCTATCGGACACAGGACCCCAAATCCGCCGCGCTCATCTTCCGGTCGGGCAAGATCGTCTGCACGGGTGCGAAATCCACGGACGACGTCCACCAGAGCCTGCGTATCGTCTTCGACAAACTCCGCGACCTGAACATCCAGGTCGACGACGACCCCGAAATCGTCGTCCAGAACATCGTCAGTTCCGCGGACCTCGGGAGTTCGCTCAACCTCAACGCCATCGCAATCGGCCTCGGCCTCGAGAACATCGAGTACGAGCCGGAGCAGTTCCCGGGCCTCGTCTACCGACTGGACGAGCCCGACGTGGTCGCGCTGCTGTTCGGTTCGGGGAAGCTCGTCGTCACCGGCGGGAAGCGAAAGGAGGACGCGGAGGAAGCCGTCGACACTATCGTCGAGCGACTCAGCGATCTCGGCCTGCTGGACTAACGGCTCGGTGCTAGTGACTGGGCGGCGGTCAGTCACTGCCCGTTTTTCCGTTCATTGCGGTCTCGACACTGTTCACACAGAGCGGGAGCGACGGCGATGGACTCGAACCCCGCGGTTCAAATACCGGGACGACTAATCCCGGCCCAATGGCAGACCCCGCCTCGACGGGTACGGAGTCCTGGCGCACGTACTTCGGCTTCGACGAGCCATACGAGAACCAGGCTGACGCCGTCGAACGAGCCATCGAGGCGGGCAAGGCGCGCGGCTTTCTCGCGATGGAGGGGCCCTGCGGGACCGGCAAGACGATGGCCGCGCTCACCGCCGGCGCGACGCTGGTCCGCGATACGGATTTGTACGAACGGATGGTCGTCGTCACCCCGGTCAAACAGCAGCTCCAGCAGTTCGTCGACGACCTTCGGACGCTCAACGCTGGAATAGAGGAGCCCTTCGACGGTATCTCGCTGGTCGGCAAGCGCGACCTCTGCCCGTACGGTCGTGAAGGGCAGTTCCCCGACGACGTGAGCACGCACGACCGCTGTGAGGACCTCAGGGAGGCGACGGCGCGGCTGGTCGAGGACGGCGGGCGCTCGGACGGCGCAGCCGTCGCGGACGCCGCAATCGCCGGTGAGACTGACGACGACCAGTGGTGGGACCCGCGGAAGGGCCAGGACCTCGCCGCGGCCGCGCGTCCCGACGCCGCCGACCAGGCGACGCTGGGCGACAACACGCTCTCGACAGCGGGTGCGAACTCGCCGTACCGACAGGCCCAGCCGACCGCCCCGGAGTCGATGGCCGACGGGTCGGACCCGCCGCTGTACTGTCCGTTCGAAGCCGATTGGTACGCCCGCAACAAGGGGTCGCCTGTCGATTTCTCGGCCGGCGAGGAACACGTCGTAACGATGGACGACTACCTCCCGGCGGCGACGGAGCGCGGGACCTGCCCGCACCGGGTCATGAGCGTCATGCTTTCTGAGGCCGACGTGATCGTCGGGAACTACAACCACCTGTTCGACCCGGGCTCTCGACCCCTGCTGTCGGACGTGCTCGACGACCAGACGCTCGTCATCGTCGACGAGGCCCACCGACTCGAAGAGCGCGTGCGGGACCTCCTGTCGGACCGCCTGGGTCGCCAGACCATCGTCCAGGCGCGCAACGACTGCACGACGCTCATCCAGCGCGCCCAGCAGAGCGCCGACCACAAGGCGCAGGTCCGCGAGGTACTGTCGGCCCGCGAGGTCCCGCTGGACGCAGTCGACCAGGCCCGGAAGTTCTACGATGACCTCGTGCGGTGGCTCGACGACCGCGTCGAGGCGTTTCTCGACGCCGAACACGAGGGGTGGCGTGCGGACCCGTCGACCCTGCCGGAGCACGACCGCGAAATCCCGCTGCGGGACCCCGACACGGTCGAGCAGGACGAACTGACCGAGTGGGCCGAGCGCAAGGGCTACGACGGGTCGCTCTGGCGCTCGCTGTCCCAGGTCGGGGCCGCCGTCGAGGACGCGATCGACCAGCTCGGGCTGACCCGCCAGCCGGTCTGTGCCGCCGTCGGCGTGCTGGCCGGGCAGTGGTGGGAGCGCGACCACGCGACGTTCCTCCGGGAGATCGAACTGGAGCACTCGCCCAATCACGGGCAGAGCCTCGACGCCGACTACCAGGCCGTGTACACGCCGGGCCTGCTGTGTTACAACTGCATGCCCGCGACGGCCCTGCGGAACGTCTTCGACGACCTCGGGGGCGGTATCCTGATGAGCGCGACGCTGGAGCCGCTGGACGTGTTCACCCGCGTTTCCGGGCTGGACTCGATGGCCGAGACGGGGTCGACGGCCCCCGACGAGGATTCCGGCGACGGACGACCGGTCCGCACGACCACGTACGATCTGCCGTTCCCGTCCGAGAACCGGGCGTCGTATCTCGTCGATGCGACGCCGTTTACCGCGCGCAACCGCGGCGATCCCGAGACGATGCGGCCGCTCGGTGACAGCTGGAACCCGACGCGTGATGAGTACGCCCAGGCGCTGCGCGCGCTGGGTCGCTCACCCGGAAATGTGATGATAGCGATGCCGAACTACCGGGAGGCCCGATGGGCCGGCGCGTACCTGCAAGCGGCCGTCGAGAAGTCGGTCCTCGTGGACGAGTCATCGAGCAACGAGGAGACCGAACGGCTGAAACGCGAGTTCTTCAGCGGCGACGGGAAAGTCATGGTCACGTCGACGCGCGGAACGCTGACGGAGGGTGTCGACTACGACGGCGAGAAGCTATCGACCTGTGCCGTCGTGGGCATCCCGCTGGTGAATATCGGGTCGCCCCGCGTCCGGGGTGTCCAGCGAGCATACGGCGACGCCTTCGGCGAGGACAACGCCTTCGAGTACGCCCTGACAGTGCCGGCCGTGCGGCGCGCGCGCCAGGCCATCGGTCGCGTCATCCGCGGTGTCGACGAGGTCGGCGTGCGGGCGCTAGTCGGCCGCCGATACACGCCGGACGCGCGCCATTCGGTGTATCAGTACCTGCCCGCTGGCGAGCGCGAGGAGTTCACCCGGATGACACCCGATTTCCTCGCGAGCCAACTAGATTCGTTCTGGGCCGACCACCAGTAGTGCCGCCTGTTGATTAACCGGAAGATTTCGTTGTCAGCGGAAAGCATTTACATCGTGGAACGAGTGTACCTATAGATGCCCGAGTGTCAGAACTGCGGCGAGTTCGTAACCGAGCAGTACGTACGGGTTTTTACACCAGAAGCCGTCGAAGGCCATGGCCCCCGGGTCTGTCCGAACTGCGAGGACAAACTCCGGGACGGCGCGGACGTCCGTGAAGCGCGTTCCTCGAGGCAGTAGGACAACTCCTTTTCGGGAAGTACTCAAGGCCGGACGAGCGTAGCTTCTGGCATGAGCGAACTCGACGTCGAGGCGGTCGACGACATCGACGCACCCGCGGGAATCGACGCGGCGGAGTACGTCCTCTACGGCGGGAAAGGCGGGGTCGGCAAGACGACGTGTGCCGCGGCCACCGCGCTGGCCTCCGCGCGCGACGACACGGCGACGCTCGTCGTCTCTACGGACCCCGCCCACTCCTTGTCGGACACGCTGGAGGCAGATATCCCGGCAACACCGACGCGCATCCGCGAGGACATCCCGCTGTACGCCGCAGAAATCGATCCGGAGGCCGCCGTCGGTGAAGGGCCGCTCGGCGTCGAAGAGGACGCACTCGGCGGCGTGGGCGAACTGCTCGGCGGCGACGGCATGTTCGGCGGTGGCGCAGGCGGCGCAGCAGGCGCAGGCCAGGGCGAGGACCCCCTCGGCGGCGAGGAGGGACTCCTCGGCGGGTCGATGCCCGGGGCCGACGAAGCCGCGGCCCTTCGCCTCCTGCTGGATTACGTCGACGACGACCGCTTCGACCGCGTCGTCATCGACACCGCCCCGACCGGTCACACGCTCCGACTGCTGGAACTCCCCGAGACGATGGATTCGATGGTTGGGAAGATCCTCCAGCTCCGCGAGCGATTTTCGGGGATGATGGACAACCTCACCGGCATGTTCGGCGACGATCAGGACGTCGACGCCGAGGCCGGCATCGAGGACCTGCAGGAGCTTTCGGACCGAATAGAGCACCTCCGGGGGATTCTACAGGACCCGCAAAAGACGGATTTCCGCATCGTGATGGTGCCCGAAGAACTCTCAGTCGTCGAGTCCGAGCGACTGCTCGCCCAGCTCGGCGAGTTCAACATTCCCGTCAGCACCGTCGTCGTCAACCGGGTGATGCAGGACCCGAGCGAAGTGCTCGGCGAGGACGTAGACATCGCCGGCCCGAACCACGCCGACTGCGAGTTCTGTGCCCGGCGCTGGCAGGTCCAGCAGGACGCGCTGGCCCGGTCACAGGACATGTTCCGCGGCCACGATGTGCGCCGCGTCCCGCTGTTCGCCGAGGAAGTGCGCGGCGAGCGGTTGCTGTCGGTCGTTGCGGCCTGTCTGGACTGAGACGGATCGGTGTAGCGGGCGGCAGTCGTTGCTTAACTCGTCAGTTTCCGGATGACGCCAAAGGCCGCGTCGCGCCACCGCGCCGGCAGGTAATCGAGCATGAGAAGCAGTTGTGCGCCCTGACCGACGGGATACCGCGGCTCGGGGTCGCTGGCGCTGGCGGCGTCACGGATAGTCAGCGCGACCGTGCCGGGCGTGACCGACAGCGCGTCCTGGATGCCGACGAGGTTCGAATCCTCGTGGGCCTGGTACAGCCAGTCGTACGCGCCGGACTTGTCGAGCTCGTCGAGTTCTTCCTCGGCGCGGTCGTCGAAGTTGGTCTCCACCGGTCCGGGTTCGACGAGCACCACGTCGATGCCGAACTCCTCGACCTCCATCCGGAGCGCGTCGCTGAGCCCCTCCAGGGCGAACTTCGAAGCGGCGTAGCCACCCTGATTCGGGAACGCGATACGGCCTGCGACGCTGGAGACGTTGACGATGGTCCCGTTCTCCCGGGCACGCATGTGTGGGAGCGCTTCGCGGATGAGTCGGTGCGGGCCGTAGAGGTTCACGTCGAACTGTTCGTGGAGCGCCGCCGTCGACACGTCCTCGACCGCGCCGAACTGCGGGTAGCCGGCGTTGTTCACCAGGCAGTCGAGCCGTCCCTCGGCCTCGATGAGCGACTCAACGACCCGCTCGCATTCGCGCGGGTTCGTCACGTCGAGTTCGGCAGTCTCACAGCCGTCTTCGCCGAGGTCTTCGATGTCCGATTCCTCGCGGGCGGTCGCCCAGACTGTCCAGTCGTCGGCCAGGAACGCCTCGGCACTCGCCCGCCCGATACCCGAGGACGCCCCCGTAATCAGCACCGTCTTCGCCATGTGTTGGCCGGGAGAACACACCCCGGGAAGTTATACTGTCGGTTATTCGGACGGATTATTCACGGCTGCCTTTGCCTCGTCGGCGTAGCTGTCGGCCACCCGGGTCGGCTCGGGGAGCTTGTAGCCGTCGGCGGTGGCTTCGACGATGTCCGCCGCCGTACTTGCGCTGACGCGATGGCCGGGGCTGACGATAAGTGGATTGATATACCGGTTCGGCGAGTCGTACTGCCGCGTCTGGAGTGCGTGGCCGATGACCGTCCCGTCGGGACAGGTCTCGACGCTGTCGTCGGCTGCAATCGGAATCCGCGTCCCTTCCGGGTACGTCTCGTCGAGGGACTGCTCCGGCGCGCCACAGAGGAGGCTCTTGGCGACACCGACGGTCGGTACGTCCAGTGTGATGCCGATGTGTGTCGCCAGGCCGGCCTCCCGAAAGTGGATTCGACCGCTGCCGTCGACGAGTACCACGTCCGGGTCGGCCTCCAACTCCGCGAACGCGGCCAGGATTGCGCCGCCTTCGCGGAACGACAGCAGGCCGGGAATGTATGGAATCTCGGTTCGCTCGACGGCGCTGACCCGCTCGATGACCTCGCCGTTCCGTAGTACGACGATAGCCGAGACGGCTCTGTCGTCGACGAACGCCTGGTCGACGCCGGCGACGAGCGGCGGGTTCGTTGTGTCGTCGGTGCTGGCGCTCAGCGTCGTCTGGTCGTCGTCCGGTGCATCCCCAGCGGACGCGATGGCCGCTGGCGAGACATCCAGGTCGTCCTCGAACCGCGCGACCTCGGCAATGTCGCGTTGCAGCGCCTCCATCTCCGCCTGAGATAGCGACGGGTCGGGGATGAAATCGGGGCGAACTGGGTCCATCGTCACGGACGACGCCGGCCCGGACCACCGGGACCGCCCGGTCCACCGGGGCCGCCGCCACCGCCGAACTGTATCTGGCCGGGCATCCGGGTCTGCCCCTTGATTTTCTGGCCGTACCAGAGGCCGATGACGAGGCCGATGAGGTGGGCGAGGTGGGCGATGTTGCCGCCGAGCAGCCCGGCCCCCTGCATGCTGAACGTCCCGGCGATGCTCAACAGGAAGTAGAAGGCGGTGATGGCCCAGATTGGAACCGGGATCAGGAAGTACAGGTAGACGCGTAGGTCCGGTTTCAAGACAGTCAGGAATGCCATGATAGCCAGTGCAGCGCCGCTGGCCCCGAGGACGCCGTAAGCGGGGCCGCTCAGGAACATCTGGAGGCCGACCTGACCGAGGCCCGCCAGCGCGCCGGATACGAGGAAGAAGATCGCAAACTTCTTCGATCCGATCTGCTGTTCGACGAGTCGGCCGAAGAAGTAGATGATAATCCCGTTTCCGAAGATATGGAACAGGCCCCATCGTGCATGAGAGAATATTGATGTAAACCAGGTCCAGACGTACTCAGGGTTGTTCGGGTGGAGGACGAACAACGCCTGGTGGACCTGCTCGCCAAGCGCGAGCGTTACGACGTGTTGTAAAACAAAGACGATCCCCATGATCGCCAGGAACAGGTACGTGACGTTCCCCCGGAAGTACGCCAGCGGCCCGCCGGGTCCGGTGTCGATACCGAGCCGGTCGGCGACGCCGCCGCCCCCGGAGGTCTGGCCAGTGTTTACACTCTCGTCGAACCCGCTGTCGAACACGCCGCCCGGATCGCTCCAGTTATCCAGTCCGGGGCAATCGTGGGCCTCGGGCAGTCTGTGTTCCGCACAGTAGGTCCCGCCACAGTGCCCACACTGGTACGGCATGTTCTCCTGCTTTCCACAGGCATCGCACTCCGACATTGTCCTACGGTAGGAGTGGGCGGTGGAAAGGGATTGTGCTTATACTGTCGGCTGTCAGTCTGTGACGGGTTTCGCGACGCAGCGGCTTATTCGCCGATGTCAGGGTTGCTTTCAGCGTCCCGGAGCACGCCGATCCACGCCGGTTCGCCGTCGTACTCGATTGACCCGCCGGACACCTCAATGGTGCGCGTTTCGCCGTCGGCCTGTTGCCCCGCAAATTCCGAATGGAACGTGTCACGCTCGTCTGACTCTGCCGTTCGGAGTGCGCCGGGGAATCGGCTTTCGTCGCCCTCTGGAGTGAGTATAGTCGGTGATTCGTCGATGAGTTCACTCTGGTCGTAGCCGAAAATGTCGGCCAGCTTCTGGTTCACGTAGACGAACGTCCCGTCCTGAATGATACAGACGCCCGCGAGCTCCTGTTCGACGAGCCGTTGATACCACGAGAGGGCGTTCCAGAACCGCTGTTCGGTGCGGTGTTGCTCGACAGCATTTTCGATTCGGTTGGCGAGGACGTCGTACGTATCTGACCGGCCTCCCTTCTGCATGTAGTCCGTCACGCCCGACGCGATGGCCTCGCTCGCGATCTCCTCGCTCCCTTTGCCGGTGAACAGAATGAACGGGATGTCCGGGTACTGCTCGCGGATGAGTTCCAGAAACTCCAGCCCGTCGGTGTTTGGCATGTCGTAGTCGCTGACGATACAGTCGACCTGCTTGGTCCGGAGGAAATCGAGCGCGGCGACGGCGCTCGTCTTCGTCACGACGTCGAAGTCGTCGTTGATGCGTTCGAGATACATCTCGACCAGTTCACCCACCTGTGGATCGTCGTCGACGTGCAACACGGTACACTGCTGGGACTGCTCGACTTTCGCCAGCGGAATCGGTACCTCTGTCTGCATTTCGTCGTGTTGATCCGCTGATTCGGTCCGGAGAAGCGGTGTGTGACGCGTCGTCGCGCGGCGACTTCCGCTGATGGCCTCGCTGGAGAGTTCCACTATCTTGTCTCCGAGCCGCCACTCCTCCTCAGAGGTCATCTTTTTTCCCCGGTGCTGTCGATACTACAGAAGACGAACGCAATCAGCCATCCAGTCAGGCTGGTAGTGATTGTTCTAGACCCCGATCCCACCACGTCTGGTCCCCGAAGCGAGCCAGCAGGACGTATATATTTCAAATAATAGTCAGGCGAGTTCCATCTAGGCATCAATACCTAATCCTGGCCGTAGTTACATACCAGTCTACTAAACGCTACTGATGGGGTGTATCGCTGTGGGCCTTCTTGAGAACGTTCGACCCGTTCGTGTTATTTGATCGCTAGACGGGAGATATAAGTGCTGTCTGTGTTGATTTGTGGATTTATCTTTTAATTCTATACTTAATACAATATATAATATGTAGGTACACTTCAGATAAATTTAATTATTTCCCGACCTACATCAAAATCGTATCATGTCCGATACTACCATGCGCGAATACCTCGCAGAGCACCCGAAAATGGCCGGCGCACTGTTCACCCTCCTGATGCTACTGTCACAGGCAGGGACTGCAGCAGCTGCAAACAATAGTTCATATATCGGTCCCTGATTCCGGAGATTACAGGCGCTTATCAGCTTATTACGCCAGATTCAATACTGGAATGTGATACTTCTTTAGGTAGCTTCGCTTAAATCAAGAGACGTACTCCAATACAGTTCCTCTCCGAACTGCACTGGAACTTCTTGCGCTAGAAGGAAATCTTCCAGTTCTGGTCTCTCAAGCAACAGTGGACCAATCTCGCCAGATGACAGGTGGTGATATGAATAATCTTCTACTAAAGGCATAGTAATACTTCCCAACCCGTCGATGTCTGTCGGATACATATTCATGAATAATTTGAATCCTGTCTCATTAGGTGCTATTTCAAGCATATTTGGCGTTCCTCCTTCTGACTGCGTGACAGTAACACCACCATCACCAACCACGATATACTGCCCACCGAGAATACTCTCACCGCGTGCGATAGTAAGCGCGGCTCGAAGAGGGAAGCCGCAGTTCAACAGCCTAGCGACCGTTTCACCGATGCGAACCGCGCCGTCGTTCAGCACTTCGTTAAGCGTGACGATGCCAGCGATTGCACCCTTTTCGACGAGCGCTAACCCCTGGTTGTAGGAGTTGCAGGCGTTCAGCAGGAACGTATCGACCCCTACAGAGTCGACTGTCGTCACGTCGAGCTTGCCATCGCGGCAGACGAAGCCGTCGTGTTCGGTGTGGCCGATGTAGTGGAAGAACTCCGCGTCGGTCGTGAGAACGGTCCTGAGCTCCGCCGTCGTCAGGTCGTCGTGGACTGTGACATCGAACGGCAAGTCGTCGCGGGTGCCGTACACGTCGTCGACGACCTGCCGTTCCTCGTCCATGCGGGCGTCGTTCTGGACGACGCGAATCGTGATGTCCTCGGCGTTCGTGTCGCGGTCGAGTCGGTGTTCGAACGCCGCTTTGGTCAGCTTGCTCGCACCGATCGGGATACTGTCCCCGATCCAGGCCTGTTCCAATGAGTCCTCGGCCTGCGGTTCGACGTAGTCCGCCTCAGATGGAGCGGTCGCAGCGTCGGAACTCGCGGCGCGGGTGATGACGTCGTCCCGGGTGAATTCGGCCTCGACCTCCGCCGGAACGCTCGCCTGATTCAGCCGCTGTTGCTGATGCGTTCGGACGATAGCCAGGTCGTCGACGACGTACGGGAGCTGTTCCGCGTTCGCCGGCACCGGGTCGATGTGCGTCGTCAACCGCCACTTCGGGATGTGGTCCTCGATGACGTCGTACGGGACCTGCAGATAGGTAGCGACCTGCTCCGCCAGCGGCTGCTGATACAGCGACTGGAAGTTGAGGTCGACGTACGGTTCGATGGCCGCTCGCTCGTGTAAGTCGATCTGGTGGAATCCCTCGGTGCGCGTGACACAATCGAGGAAGAAGAGGCGTTTGAGCGTGCGTCCGACCTCGGATTCGAAACCCCGTGCGGTATCGAGCGAGTACGTGAATCCTGTGTCGGTTGTGAGCCGCGGCTCGGACGCGGGAACGAGCGAAGCCCCGAGGTAGTACGACAGCGGTGCGGCGACGAAGATCGAAGCGAGGTCAGGCGGCAGTTCGAGCGTGACACCAGTGTCCGGCCTGTCGATATCCGTCGGGATGTCCAGACTGTCTCCGACCTCAAGCGCCGGTGGATGGCCGCGAAGCGTCGGGTAGGAGCGCTCGGGGTCGTAGGCCTTGAGCGCCGACCCGAAGGTCTCGACCGCGGCCATCACGTCGGTCGGTTGCTCGGTCGTCGTGACCGTGGCCGCCGGCCGGTCGTGCTGGGAGCGAGCGCCGATGAGCAGGTCTGTCGGAGCGTCGAACTCGATACGGGTCCGGTCCGAGTCGACGGTGACCTCTACCGCGGTGTCCTCGACCCGCATATACGTCTTGATCTGGGTCAGCGGGTCCAGCACGTAGTCATCCGCCGGCAGCGTCTCAGACTCGAACTGGGCAACCTCAGCGGCTATCGCGCCGGCATCGTCACGGACGTACACCATGACCACTGTCGGCAGTTCGATAGCGCGCGTTCGGATCCGGACAGCGTCCCCGACCGGGTACTGAAACACGTCGGTCGCTGCCTCCCGGAGCGCGACGGGGGTCGGCGTGTGTATCCGGTAGCGCTGGCGCTCGATCTGATCAATAACCGCAAGTCCAGGGCGGTCGTCAAGCGGTTCGAACGTTAGAGTCATGTAATAAGCGAGGGGGACGGTATTACTCTCGTACAATGAGAACGACAGAAACCATGAAAAAGATATCGCCGACTTCGTTTTCTATCGGTCGGGGCCGCCCACGAGAGTCGCCTGAAACAGGGCGCTGACCGGACTCAGTCGGTGGTGCGAAGCAGGCACCGCTGTGGAAACCCTGGTAGCCGATGGGCGAAGCGGGTAAGGGCACCCCGGTCTAACACTCAGGTAGTGAAAGAGTTCGAGCGCAAACAGTTGCTGGAGCGCATCGAACGCGACAGCGCGACCGTCGGTGCGGATATCCCCGATGAGATCACCGTGCAGGGCGAGGAGATCGAACTCCAGTCGTTCGTCTTCGAAATCAAGCGTCGGGAGACGATTCCGCGGGGCGAGCGCGAACGCGTCGAGCAGGCGAAAAAGAACCTGCGGCGCGAGCGCCTCCAGCGCAAGCAGCGGATCGAGGACAACGAAGTGAGCTACGAGCGCGGCGAAGAGCTTGCCACGGCCATCATCGGTATCGACCGGGCGCTCAACGCGCTCGAACAGCTCGGTGCGGCCAACATCGAACAGGAAGCGCAGACCCAGGAGACGGCCGACAGGAAGCGCTGGATGAAGTTCCTCCAGAAAGCACTGGGTCACGAGGACGCGGACTCCGGCACGGGTCGTGCCGGGCGGAGCTACTAACATGAGCCGGAACGACGAAATCGCGACACTGCTCGAAGAGTTTGCCGACCTGCTGGACGCGAAAGGGGTGGAGTACAAGCCCCGAGCCTACCGCCGGGCGGCCGAGAACATCAGGGACTTCCCCGGGGCTATTGAGGGCCTCGCCGCGGAGGGGGAAGACAGCGTCGGCGAAATCGACGCCGTCGGCGATGCAATCTCCTCGAAGGTCGTTGAATACGTCAACACTGGCGAAATCGAGGAGCTAACCGAACTCCGCGAGGAACTCCCAGTCGAGATGGATGCTCTCACGGCGGTCGAGGGCGTGGGACCGAAATCCGTCGGCTCGCTGTACGAGGCGCTTGGCATCACCACCCTCGACGAACTGGAGTCGGCTGCCGAAGCCGGCAGGATACAGGAAGTCTCGGGCTTCGGGGCGAAAACGGAGCAGAACATCCTCGACAACATCGACTTCGCCCGCGAGGCCCACGAGCGGTCGCTGCTCGGCGAGGCGCGGCCGTACGGCGACCGGATTCGAGAGTACATGACCGGCGGCGACGCCGTCGAGGAGTGCGCGCTCGGTGGATCGATTCGTCGCTGGCGACCGACCATCGGCGACGTGGACGTGCTCGTCGGGAGCACCGATCCCGAGGCCGTCGTCGAGCGGTTCGCCGACTGGGAGGGACTCGACCGGGTCATCGAGTCCGGCGAGACGAAAGCGAGCGCCTACGCGGACGACGTTCGGGTCGACCTGCGGATCGTCGACCCATCGGAGTTCGGCGCGGCGCTGCAGTATTTCACCGGCAGCAAGGACCACAACGTGGCGGTCCGCAACCGCGCTATCGAGCGGGATCTGAAGGTCAACGAGTACGGGGTCTTCGATGTCGAGGGCGTTGAGGATGACGACCAGCGGGCCGGTGAACTAGTGGCCAGCGAAACCGAGGACGCAGTGTACGACGCGCTGGGCATGGAGTGGGTGCCGCCGGAACTCCGCGAGAACCGCGGCGAGGTCGAAGCCGCCGCCAACGGGTCGCTCCCGGACCTCCTCGCCGAGGGCGAGGTCCGCGGCGATATCCACACCCACACGAACTGGTCGGACGGCCGTAACACGATTGCGGAGATGGTCGAAGGGGCCGCCGCGTTCGGTCACGACTACCTCGCGGTCACGGACCACGCGACGGGGCCGGGGATGGTCGGCGGCGTCGGCGTCCCGGACGAGAAACTCCGCGAGCAGATAGTAGAGGTCGAGTCGGTCGCGGCGGACGCCGACATCGACGTGTTCACCGGCGTCGAGGCCAACATCGCCGCGGACGGCAGCGTCTCGGTCGCCGACGACTTGCTGGCGGACCTGGACGTGGTCGTCGCCTCGCCACACGCCGCGCTGGACGGGGACGGCACGGACCGCCTCGTCGCCGCAGCGGAACACCCCGACGTGAACGTCATTGGCCATCCGACAGGCCGGTATCTCAACCGTCGTGAGGGGCTGGACGTCGACATCAAGCGCCTCGCGGAAGTCGCCGCTGCCAGCGACACAGCGCTGGAGATAAACGCCAACCCCGCCCGGTTGGACCTCGGCGGCGGCGCGGTCAAGCAGGCCCTCGAAGCCGGGGCGACAATCGCCATCAACACGGACGCACACAGCCCACGCGATCTCGAACTCCTGCGCTACGGCGTCCACACGGCGCGGCGGGGCTGGGTCGAGACGGACGACGTGCTGAACACCCGCGACGCCGAGGACCTCCGCGAGTTCCTCGATGCCTGAGAATTCCCCAAGCGACCGGCTCGTGCTCGATGCGATGCTCGGCAAGCTCGCCACCTATCTGCGGATGTGTGGCTACGACACGGCGTACGCGCTGGACCGGGACGCCGAGGCTGATGACGACCTCCTCGCTATAGCGGAACGTGAGGACCGGCTGGTGATTACTCGGGACAGCGACCTCGCCGCCCGCGCACCCGAGAGCGTGCTCCTCACCGAGCGGGCAGTCGAGGACCAGTTGCGGGAACTCGCCGATGCCGGCTTTCATCTTTCACTCGCTCCGGAGCCGGCCCACTGTGGCGTCTGCAACGGGCCGGTCGAACAGGTCGATCCGGTGGCACCGACGCCGGAGTACGCACCGAACGCGGACGACGAGACGGTCTGGCGCTGTACCGACTGTGGACAGCACTTCTGGAAAGGGAGCCACTGGGCGTCAGTTCAGGCGACGCTGGACGGCCTGTAGAACGTAGAAAGTCAGCGGGCGTCGCTACAGTTCTTCAGCCGCGGCGACGGCCTCCTCGGTCGTCCCCTCGACGACCACGCCGGTCGTGACATCGTCCTCGGTCCAGTAGACGACAGCACTGTCGTCGCGCTCGATTGCGGTCGCGTTCTGCCCGTTCACCTGCACTGCCGTCCCGTTCTCCACGTCGTCAAGATAGCTCGACGCGCCGGTAGCGGTCAGAACTGTCACGTTCTCCCCGTCAGCGTCGTACTGCTGGGCCACAGCCGTACTCTCGGGCCGGCTGATGTACCGTGCCTCTTCGAACGTCCCGTTCTCGTACTTCGGCAGGTCCAGGTCCGTCGCGGACTGGGCCGCGTCGTAGGAGTCGTACCTCTCGACGGTCGTGACGGCGACCCGGTCAGCCGGTGGAGCGAACTGGCTGTCGTCGATGCTGACGTTGAAGTTCGTCTCCTCAACGGTGAGTTCCGTCCGGTTCGTCCCGTCGTCGGTGGTCAGCTTGTGGACCCGGTAGTCCTCGGTATCGACCCATAGCGTCGTGTTCGGCGCGTCGATGCTCTCGTTCGTCGGTTCGAGGTCCAGGACGTACGTCGACTCGCCGTCGACTTCGGCGGTCCCGCGGAGCGTCGCAGTGACGTTCTCCTCGGGAACCGGGTCCGTAGTGTCGTTCATCGCCGCGGCTTCCTCGGGCAGTTCGCGGCCGTAGGACTGGTTCTCGCCGACCGCCCAGACGACGGTTCCGTTCGTCCCCATCTCGTAGGACCGGTTCTCACTCGTGACGGCGGCCCACGTCTTGTTCGGCTCAGCGGCAGCGTACTCCACCGTCGCAGTCTTCGATTCCGAGTCGTTCGTGACGGTCACTGTCGCGGTCCCGGTAATTGTCTCGGCCGCATCGTAGCGCTGCTCGGTTCGGTCGAGCACGTCGTCGCCGGACGGCTGCCCCATTTCGCTGAGGCCGGACACGCCGGCGACCGCCCCAGCAGCCAGTAGTCCAATGGTGACGAACACCGCGACGATAGCTAGTCTCCGTCCGGTATCGGCTGTCATTGTCCGGGCTTAGGACTGGAGTGGTAAGTGGGTTCCTCTTGTCAGAAAACGGACTGTATCCGGCGGAATCTGCACCCGGCGAACCCCTCATTGCTGTCCAGTCCGTACGCCGGGCTGTGAGCGAGTCAGCGAACACGACTGTCCGCGTCGACGGCGTCAGCAAGCAGTACGACCTCGGCGGGACGGTGACGGCGCTGGACGACGTGAGCCTGGACCTGTCGGCGGGGTCGTACACGGCGGTGATGGGTCCAAGCGGTTCCGGCAAGAGCACGCTCCTGAACCTCATCGGCGGGCTGGACACGCCGTCGTCGGGGCAGGTCGTGGTCAACGGACAGGACGTTTCGTCGGCTAGCGAGGCCGAACGGGCTGACATCCGCGGCACCGAGGTGGGCTTTGTCTTCCAGACGTTCAACCTCATGCCGCGCCTGTCCGCGGTGGAGAACGTCGCCTTGCCGCTCGTCTTCGACGGCTGGGACCGCGACCGTCGCCGCGAACGGGCAGTGTCGCTCCTCTCGGAGGTGGGGCTCGCCGACCGTACCGACCACGTCCCCTCGGAACTCAGCGGCGGCCAGCGCCAGCGGGTCGCCATCGCCCGCGCACTATCGACCGACCCGGCGCTGATACTCGCCGACGAGCCCACCGGTAACGTCGACACGGACACCGGCGCGCAGATACTCGACCTGTTCGACGACCTCCACGCGGCGGGCAACACGTTCCTGCTGGTGACCCACGAGCGCCACGTCGCCGAGCGGGCCGAGCGCATCGTCCACGTCGAGGACGGTCACATCCAGTCCGTCGAGAACGTCTCCGGGGGGCGGCACTGATGGACACCGGCGAGAGTGTCCGCATCACGCTCCGATCTATCAGGGCGCACAAGCTCCGGTCGGCGCTGACGGTCGTCGGCGTCGTCATCGGCATCGCGTCGGTCATCACGTTCGCCACGTTCGGGGCCAGCGTCGAGGCCGAGATCGTCGGTGACATCGAGACGTCAAACGCGGGCAACATCTACGTGTTCGGGACGCCGTCGGGCGACGACGACTTCGACCGGACGCTCCAGCCGGTGTTCACGGAGTACGACATTCAGCAGTTAGAAGGAATCCAGGGCGTACAGGCGGTGCTCCCGCGCGGGATCGTCCAGACACAATCGATACAGCACGGGAATCGGACGCTCGCCAGACAGCAGGTCACGGCGACACGGCCGGCCAGCATCACCGACGGCGTCCTCGTCGAGGGGCGTTCCTTCGAGGCCGACGAGGAAGCCGTCGTCGTCAACGAGCGCATGGCCGGATCGTTCTCCGAGAACCTCACGACCGGCGAGCGGCTCACGATGACGATGCCCGACGGCAGCGAACGGAACGTCACCGTCGTCGGCGTCGTCAACGGGACCCGCGGCGAGGTCCCGGTCAGCGAGTTCGCTCGTCAGCCACGGGTGTACGTCCCCATCGACCCGTTCTACGACTCCGTCGTCGAGAGTCCTTCGGCGGGCGTGCGACAGCGTGCGTATCCGCAGGTGACCCTCGTCGTCGATCCTCGGGCGATCCCGGAAACGCAGTCGGCGATTCAGACGTACCTCTCCGGTAATTCTGACGCGCGGTCGCTGTCGGCCGACGACACGGAACTGGTCGCTCGCTCGGGCAACGACTTCGTCGAGGAGATCAGTGACGTCATCGAGCGCATCACGCGCTTCGTCACCGGCATCGCCGTCATCGCGCTGGTCGTCGGCGCTATCGGTATCGCCAACGTGATGCTCGTCAGCGTGACCGAACGGACCCGCGAAATCGGCATCATGAAAGCCGTCGGCGCGCGCAACCGCGACGTGATGCAGGTGTTCCTCGTCGAGGCCGCACTGCTCGGAACTATCGGCTCGCTGCTCGGCGTCCCGCTCGGACTGCTCGTCGGCTACGGCGCGACCCAGTACGCCGAGGTCACGTTCTCGCTTGCACCGCTGTGGATGGCGCTCGCGGTCGGCGTGGGCGTCCTTGTCGGCGTCGTGGCCGGTCTCTATCCGGCGTGGCGAGCGGCGCGGGTCGACCCCATCGACGCACTCAGGCACGAGTGATCGGGATTCAGAACACCGAAATACGTGGTCGTCGTACCGACGGGCCATGACCCTCTCGGAGGAGGCCCGCGAGCGACTCGCCGACATCGTCGAACTCCAGCCGACGAAAAACGGCGAGCTACAGGAGCGCTGGGACATGGACAGCGGGAGCGAGGTACACCAGTACCTCGAATCCGAACTCAAGGAGTACTACTACCGCAACGACAACAGCCTCATCTGTGCGACGCCGGAGGCGACGACGCTCATCGACGGGGAGGACTCCGAACGGATACAGACGGTGACAGTCACCCCGCTCCAGCAGGCTATCGTCGACGTGATCGCCGGGCCGGACGAGGAGAGCCAGAGCGTCGTCGCCGTGTTACACGCCCTCCGTGAGGTCGGTGAGGACCGCGACACTGACGATGTTCGCTCCGCGCTCCGCAGCCTCGCAGACAAAGGTATCGTGGAGACGGTCGAGAAGACGGTGCCGACGTTCAGGCTCGCCGTTCCCCGGGACGAACTGGACATCGAGCTATCCGAGGAGTGAGTGCGTCCCGCAGTACCGGTCGGTTACTCTGACAGCCCGGCCGCGGTGTCGGTCCGCTACTCCGACAGCCCCGGCCGCTGGCGGCGGCGTCGCCGCGCTAACACCCGTTTTATTGCTTTGCCCGGCCCGCCGTCGAGCGGCCAGTCCTTCGACCGCCACGCCGGCGGTTCCGGCTCGTAAGACGGACACTGCCCCCGACACTCCGCCGCCGTCGGGAGACACCCTTTCGCGGCGCAGTGTGGATAGACGCCAGTTTCGTCGGCGCTGAGTTGGAAGTGCCTGCAGTCGGGGCGCATCGTGTCCGCGTACGCGCGCCAGCCGCGATCGTATGCCCGTTCGGCGATGGCGAGCCGCCGCTCTTGCTTCCAATCAGGACTCGCGTACTCGAACCGCGCCGCGCTGGTGTCGTCGTCCGGTCGGTCCAGAATGCGCGTTCCGGGGTCGGTCACTGACAGCGACCGCGGTTGCCAGACCGCCTCGGCTGTGCCGGATTCGGGATCGACAGTCAGCACGCCGGCGGCCGCGGGCAGGTCCGCCAGCAGGACCGGTTCCACGCGCTCGTCGGTCGTCGCCGTCGCGACCCACACCTCGTCGGCCAGCGACAGCGCGATGTCCCGCTCCAGTTGTGGGACGAGATTCCTGGCGGCGCTGGCCGTCAGGTCGGGCTTGTTCTCGATGGCGACGACCCGACGGAGCCAGTCGGGATAGGGTCGCACCCGACGGATTTCGATGCGGTTGCCCCGCTTTCGGGTCTCGATGGCGTCCCGGTCGGCCGCCTCGTGAATCGACTCCCGGACGTACCGCCACGGATAGCCCGGGTCAGGCAGCGCGTCGCGGTAGTACGTCCAGTCGGCCGGCGCGTTCTGCAGGACGTGCAGGAGGTCCGAGTCGAACGCGTCTCCGCCGAACGTCGCTCGCTCGCGGAATCCGTCGGGGTCACACTCCAGTACAATCGTGTCCCAGCGTCGGTGTTTCGTCCCGAACTGTCTGGCGATCAGCACCGCCGCATCGTCGGACGGCGACCACGCTCGCTCGGCCCATTGACAGACGGCCAGTTCGAAGGCGAACTCGGAGTCTGAATCGGCTCCACCACTCGATGTCACGTATCTCGAAAAAATAGCCGGCCGCGTAAGAACTGCTGGGTTAGGCTGACGTGGTCGGACCTGTTACCTGCTGTGCGCTCTTGTTCGTCTGGCTTGCGAATGCCGTTCCGAACATACGGAAGACGGCGACCTGCCCGTAGTAGGTGACGAACGGAACGAGAACGAGTCCGATGACAGTAAACGCCAGAATATTGCTGATGAGGTTCGTAATAATGCCAACGACAATCGGCATCAGGACTGCGATGAAGTAGTCACTCGTAAGGACGACATTTTTCAGCAGCGAGAAGTCGAACGCTGCTCCAAGGCTGCCTTCGACCGCCATATTGGCGAGTGCTGCCGGGACAATATAGTAAATGAGAAACATTACCGGAATCAGAAGGAGCAGTGTCATGAGCCCGAAGCCGGCGATGATTCCGCCGCCAGAGTTCCCAGCAGCACCACCCAATCCGAGGAGGACGCTCCCGATACCGAAGATGACAGCTATGGGAACGATAGAGTACACGAGACCGACGATACTGAACTTGACTCCGTCGATGATGAGTTCACCCCAGTCGTCCCAGGCAGGTGGTTCGGATTCGCCCTCGACGGTCGTTCCGATCACACGAAGCAAGTAGCCGTTGAACGCGAACACTGGGATCAGGAGGAAAAAGAACACCAGCAGTACGCCGCCGATCAACATCTGTGCTATCCAACTGTCGCCTTGCATTGGGTACGATAGTCCGTCTTCTAACATTTTAGACGCCTCTTTGAAAACTGTAATCTTATCCTATTTAAAAATACTGTTAGTATTGGGGGAAATACTGTTTATAAAATAAATCCCCATTCGTAATTATCTCAACGGCAGATGATATCGCGGAAATAAAGGTTAGGCTACATATGGGGTGGGCAGTCGTGCATTTTACTATCGAATGTAATTCTGTATTTTAATTTATATGTTAGTTTAGGGGATCTGTGTTCATGGGCTGGTTATCCGGTGAGGTCACTTGAGCCGGTCAGCAAGCGACGACGGAGCGGTAGCTATCCAGAGCGCCGCGTCGGTGCTGGATGAATCCGGCCGAGTGTCGCCGCTCTCTCTACTCCTCGTCGTCCGCTCGTTCGTCGAGGAACTCGTCTGCCTGTTCGAGTATCTCGCGGGGGCCGTCCTGCGTGACTGTGTTGATGGCCTGCTCGTAGTCGCGCCACTGCAGGTCGCGGTGTTCTGTGGACAGTTCGGCTGACGCTTCGAACGATTTCGCGACGAACAGGTGGACCGTCTTGTGGATGGTGTTGCCGTTCGCCTCGAACACGTAGTCGTAGTCTTCGCGGAACCCGTCTAAAAGCCGGAAATCACCGATGCCGGCCTCCTCTTTCACTTCGCGTATGGCGGTCTGCTGGAGCTCTTCCTCGCCCTCGACGCCGCCCTTGGGGAACTCCCAATCGCCGGGTCGGCTCTTGAGCAGGAGGTACTCCCGCCGGCCACGCGTATCGCGAAAGAGGATGGCTCCCGCGCTCGTGGCCTCTATCATTATCGGATTTTATGACACCGCTACTTAAGAGAATATCGGAGACACAACGGAAACAGATGGCCTTTTGTCACTCGCGGCTGAGTGTTCGTCTACAGATGCCCTTCGTCACGACGCTGACTTTCAGCAGTGGGGACCGACACCGCCTCGAGGACATTGTCACAGAGATCAAAGAGAGCGCCGAACAGAAGGGGGTCGAACTGAAAGGCCCGCATCCGAAGCAGCCACAGGAGCTGCGGGTTCCTCAGTCGAAGTCACTGGGGCCAAGCGGCGGCCGCTTCGAGTCCTGGACTCACACCGTCTACACCCGAACGATAGAGATCGTCGGGTACGAGGAGTTCGCTCGGAACGTTACTCAGCGAACCTTCCCGAACGCCATCCACGTTGAGGCCGGCGTCGAACAGCGGACGCAGGTCGGCAGCGGGTCGTAGCCCCGGAGTGACTGTCGTCCGCTCCTGTGGATTCGTATAAGTAGCTGTGCCCCGTTTCGCCGGCATGAACGAGTCTCAACAGGAACGGCTCAGGTCCGTTCGGCGCGACTTACACAGCTATCCCGAACCCGCGTGGCGGGAGTTCTACACCACCAGTCGCATCGTCGACGAACTCGAACGGATCGGCGTCGACCAGTTGCATCTCGGTCAGGATGTCGTGGACGGCGACGCGCGGATGGCAGTCCCGGACGCTGATGAACTCGAAGACTGGCAGGCGAAGGCCCGAGAGGCCGGGGCTCGTGAGGACGTGCTGGAGGCCGCCACTGGGGGATTCACCGGTGCCCTCGCTGTGCTCGAACAGGGCGATGGGCCGACCGTCGCGCTCCGGGTCGACATCGACGCGCTTCCGATAACGGAGTCAGACAGCGTGGCACATGCCCCGGTGACGGAGGAGTTCCGCTCAGCCAACGAGGGGTACATGCACGCCTGCGGGCACGACGCCCACGCGACGATTGGCCTTGGCGTGCTGGAGGCAGTGAAAGAGAGTGATTTCAAGGGGACGTTCAAAGTCGTCTTCCAGCCGGCCGAAGAGGTTATCGGCGGCGGGAAGGCCGTCGCCGAAAGCGGTCATCTCGACGACGTGGACCACTTGCTGGCGATACATATCGGTCTCGATCATCCGACCGGTGAGATCGTCGCCGGCGTCGGCGGCTTCCTCGCGGTTCGGCAGTTCGAGGCGACGTTCACCGGCGAGACGGCGCACGCTGGAGGGCATCCCGCACAGGGACGGGACGCCGTACAAGCGTTGGCGACTGCCGTCCAGAACCTTCACGCGATTCGACGGCACGGCGACGGCGCGACCCGGGTCAACGCCGGGGTCGTCGAGGGTGGCACAGCCACGAACATCGTCCCCGAGGAAGCGACGCTGGAAGGGGAAGTCCGGGGTGAGATGACCTCGCTCAAAGAATACATGAGCGAACGGGCGGACACCGTCATGTCGTCCGCGGCCGAGATGCACGACTGCGAAGTCGCTGTCGAGACGACCGCAGAAGCGCCGAGTGCGGTGAGCGACGACGCGCTTGCGGGTGTAGTGTACGACGCAGCAGAATCAGTTCCCGGCGTCACAAGCCGCCTTCGGACCGACGACCTCGGTGGGAGCGAGGACGCGACCTATCTGATGGACCGCGTCCAGGGCCGCAGCGGGACGGCGACGTTCGTCGGTATCGGGACCGACCACCCCGGCGGCCACCACACGCCCACGTTCGACGTCGACGAGAATTCACTGGCAATCGGTATCGATGTCGTCAGTAAAGCGATTAGCCAACTGAGTGAGTGAATACGCTACGGCGCTTCCCAGCTGGCGAGTTGGATCGATTTGCCGCTATCCGGCGACTTCCAGTTCAGCGTGACCGTCGCATCCGAGAGATCGAGCGGGCTCCTCGAAAACATCACCTTCGACCCGGCTGTGATTTCCGAACCGGCCGCCGGTGCGCCGCCGAGACTCGGGAAATCGTGCTGCCCGTTGGCGGTTGAAGCCCCGCTAACGGTGATATACAGATTCCCGGCCTGAATAGAGTCGCCGCTCCGGTGCTCGATTGTCAGGCTGTCGGGACTACCCGCGTCGTAATCGAACGTAAACGCCGCCTGTGGCGCGCTTTGGCCGAGACTTCCAGAACCGAAATCGAGGAAGAACGTCGCTGCTGTCGCCGCCAACAGCACCGTTATTGCAACCATTAGAATGACACCAACAACTGGCGAGACTGCACTATCGTCGGGTTGGAATCTGCGTGCTAGCATGATTGACCCCCACTCGGGCGACGGTCGACACGCTGTCTCCGTCTCGGTGACCCCCCGGTCGACCGACCCCAGTGCGACTTCGTTTTGATATCATGTTGTTAAATAATAAAACTTGTTGTTCAGAACTATAGTTCATGATTTCAGCAACTACTATCCGAATAGCTGTTCGAAACGCCGTCGCTGCTGCTGGCAACCCCGCGCCAGAATATCAGAATCAAACGGAAAACGCAACGAGCCGCGGAATCAGTACTTGGGCTCTGCGCCAGTGACTTCGTAGATATCGTCCATAATCGAATCACGCTCGCGCTGCCAGGCCTCGAAGCCGCTGCGGTCGCTGGGGTAGGATTGGTAATGGTCCAGCAGCCGGTCGGCAGCCTTTTTCGTCTGGTAGAGGTCCCGGATGGTCCCCAAGTGGCCGATGCTCTTGACTGCCATCTTGATTTTGAGTCCGAGCCCGATACTGGTCGAGCCGCCGTACAGCGCCTCGGCGAGCTTCTCGCCGGGTAACGCGGCCAGCAGCGCCATCAGGTCGTCGACGTCGTAGGCGGTGGTGAAGATGTTGTACACGTCAAGCGCCGCGTACCGGGCGCCGAAGTGCTCCATCACGCGCTCGTTGTACTCCCAGAGCGCGGCTTCGTCGTCCGTCCGGCCGGATTCGATAGCCTCGATTGCCTGTTCGGCGGCGTAGGTCCCGGCGTAGGCCGCACCGGCGATACCGCCGCCGGTGGTTGGATTGACGTGTCCAGCGGCATCCCCGACGGCCATGAATCCGGGCGCGACGGCGGAGTCGTATGGCCGGCGCGTCGGCAGCGCAGCGCCGAGTTTATCCTGTACCTCCGCACCCTCGAACTCGCTTCGGCCCTGCAGGTCGCGCTTGAGGTCGTCGACCAGTTCCATCGGCTCCTCGTTCATCTGGAAACCGAGGCCGGCGTTGATCTCCGTGTCCGTACGCGGGAAGTACCAGAGGTAGCCGGCGGAGCGCTCGGTCGGCTTGAACACGAGCGCGTCGTCCCACTCGACCGGCTCGTCAACCTCGATAATCTCCCGGTAGGCCGAACAGAACTGCGAGTACTGGACGTTCGTGTCGAAGGTCGCGTCTTCGAGGTCGGTCTTGTCCTGCAGAATCGAGAGCGCGCCGGCCCCGTCGATGACCATGTCACCCTCGTATGTGACGGGGTCGCCTTTCCGCATGGCTTTCACGCCTGTCACGCGGCCGCTGTCGTCCTGCAACACGTCCTGAACGACCGTGTCGTAGTGGAACTCCACACCGCTGTCGTTTGCACCCTCGATGAGACAGCGACCGTACTCCCAGCGGTCGATGACGGCGAGTTCGCCCGGCACGGGAATTTCGAGAACGGTGTCCTCCTGTGGAATCTCGAACCGGCCGTGGTCGACATCGGTGTTGGTAAACGCCGGTTCGAGCTGTGACTTCGGAATCGCTTCAGGGAAGTCGCTGGCTCCCTTGAGCGCGTCCCCGCAGGCGATGTGGCCGGCCTCGGTCTCGTCCTTTCGCTCTACGACGACGACGTCGTAGCCCGCGTCCGCAACGGTCGCTGCGGCGTAACAGCCGGATGTCCCGGCCCCGACGACGACAACGTCCACGGAAACGGTCCGTGCAGTCGCCGACGCTCCGCCGGCGTTGCCGTCCTGGTGTGTGGTCATGCACTCCCGTCCTGCCCGGAGAGAGAAAATTATTCCGACTATCGGTTTTACGCACTGCTATAACTGTTTCTGCGATGCACAGCCGACTACGGGTGCGTCATGCGGCATTGACGGACAGCGGTCCGTTTCACTCCGGGACAGCGGTGATAAAGAGTTTTGCTGGGGGGTGTCAAAGGGCCGAGCATGACCGAGTACACGGTGACGTTCGTGGGGACGGGCGAGGAAATCACCGTCTCCGAGAAGGAGACGATTCTCTCGCGGTGTATCGAGGAGGGTATCGCCCAGGAGTACTCCTGCCGCGTGGGGATGTGCCTGGCCTGCTCGGCGAAGATTGTCGAGGGGTCGGTTACCCAGCCTGCCGCCCGCGGACTGACCGACCGGGAACGGGAGGACTACGCACTGACTTGCATGGCGCGGCCGCAGTCGGACCTGAAACTCGACCGCGGGAAGTACCCGCCCAGTATTGAAGCGGATGTCGACCTGGAGGACGGCGATCCCACGCCTGCGGACGACTAGTAGGCACTGAATACCACTACCATATAGCCTGCTAGAAGGTCTGTAAATACCTTTAACATACGCCTGATATATTGCCTGATATAGAGCGGTGAAACCGCGAATGAAGGACAGGTCATATAAGCAAGTGGCCCCTATAGAGTAATGACTACAGCGTCAGCGGACGGCCTTCGACGACTGATACACGCTTCCCCAACCATGACCAGCCGCGTATACAGACTTCACTCGACACTTGAACTGCCACTGGAAGACGCCTACGATTTCTTCGAGGATCCGGACCTTCCCCCCGAAATCGCTGACATCGACATCACCCGTCGAAACAATACGCTAATCGTCAGCGCTGTCGCCAAAGACGACTCCATGAGTAAGTACACCCCGACGGCCCAGCTCAAGGCCAGCGTCACGGAGAATCGGGTGTACGAGGAAGACCCCGACGAGATGGGACCGCCCGGGGCCGCGAGTACCGGGAGTTCCGGCGGTGGCCCCCAGTGGGGCGCACTCGAAGAGGAAGAGGAAGAAATCGAGTCCGAACTCGTTGAGTACGCCTGCTTCAAGGGCGACCGCGAGACCGTGCTCCAGAACACAGCGCTCCAGTACGCGATGTTCGAGGTCCTGTGTGAGGTCGCGAAAGTCGCGGAAAAGGGCACGCTGACGGCAATTGCGGCGGTCGACGAGGAACTCGAAGCTGTCCGCATCGTCGATGGGGAAGAGCGACCCGCCGCGATCAACGTTGCAGAGGAACCCCGCGACGGCGAGGAAGAAGAGGGCGTCAACTGGCGCGACAACGAGTTCATCTCGTAACGCGCGTAGTCCGGTCACGGATTCAATTTTGCTGAGCCGTAGCTCAACACAGAATAGCGGACGGTCCGAACCGCTACGCTGGCGTGATGCCCGAGAGATCGGCGTCCGTGAACCGTGACGCGATTTCGATTGTGAGGTTCGCTTCGATGTAGGCCGCAATCACGATTAGTACGGCGGCCGTCGCAAGCAGCCAGCCGGCTTCCCGGAGATCCTGTCCGGTGACCAGTTCGTCCGTGCGGCCGCGGATGTACTGTATCGTGCGCCACCCGAACCGGAGCCCGACGGCGGCGACGATGAGCAGTGCGGGGATCTCGATGAGGCCATGTGGGACGATGAGTGCGGCGACGACGACGGGCGAGACCTGCTTGAGTGCGATACCGACGACGACCCCGATGAGCAGGCCGTTCAAGACGAGCGACAGGACCGTCATCGAACCGAGCGAGATAGCGCCGAGTGCCATCACGAGCAACGCCCCGAGGTTGTTAACGGTCAGAGAGACTGTCGTGAGCTCAGCCGGCATGAAGGGATTCTCGCCGGTCGTTCCGGGGTTCTGAAGCCACTCGGCGGGTACCTGACTGCCGAGTCCGTACCCGAGGAGTCCACTGACTATCAGGATCAGCGCGGCTACAGGGACATAGCGCAACAGCCAGCGGTGAAAGAGGCGAGCCGGGAGGGTTGGGCGGTCGTCCATACCACGCCTTTCGCGCCGGCAGCAAAAAACCCGAGTGACCTGAACGGGCGCGGCCGCCGTTTTATTTGCCACCGCCTCACACACCTGTCGGCCATCCAAAAAGTACTTGGCACTCGTAATTATATCTCATTACACTATGTCCGAATCAGCAGAGTTCCCGGACTATCTGGACGTTGATTACACTGACGGGGAAGGCGAAGACCCCGAAGAGTACCCGACTGTCAACCACAAGATCGAGAAGGCAATCGAGGTCACGAAGACCGGCCTCGAAGAGTACGAGAACCCTGTCGTGATGTGGACCGGCGGCAAGGACTCGACGCTGACGCTGTACTTCGTCAAGGAAGTCGCCGAGCGCTTCGACCTCGAAGTACCCCCGGTCGTCTTCATCGACCACTATCAGCACTTCGACGAACTCATCGACTTCGTCGAACACTGGGCCGACGAGTGGGACCTCGACGTCATCTGGGCGCGCAACGAGGACGTGGGCAACTACGTCGACGAAAACGGCCTCGAACCGGGTGACGACATCCCCGTCGACGAACTCTCTGAGCACAACCAGCACCACATTCGGAACATCCTCGAATACGAGGAGGACACGTTCCCGTTCCTGCTCGACACCTACGTCGGCAACCACCTCCTGAAGACGGTGGCGCTCAACGACACTATCGAGGAGCACGACGTCGACGGCATCCTGTCGGGCATCCGCTGGGACGAGCAGGAGTCCCGCGCCGACGAGACGTTCTTCTCGCCGCGTCACGACCCGGACATCTACCCGCCGCACGACCGCATCCAGTCGATTCTCCAGTTCGCGGAAGCCGACGTGTGGGAGGCCTTCTGGAACTTCGTCGTCCCGGACACCGTCGAGGGCTACCCGGACGACGGCTACGTCCCGCAGGGACAGGACGACCTGCCTGAGGGCATCGAGAAGGAAGACGTGCCGGTCTCGCCGAAGTACTTCGCCGGATTCCGTTCGCTCGGGAGCGAGGTCAGCACCGACAAGTCCGCCGAAGAGCCCGCTTGGCTGCAGGACATGGCGAACACGACCGAGCGCGCCGGCCGCGCCCAGGACAAGGAAGACCTGATGGAGCGCCTGCGCGACCTCGGCTACATGTAAACGGCCACGGAACGACGCCGGTTCCGTATCGCTGTTTCTCTTGCTGTCTCAGTAGCGACGTTCGCCACGACAAACAGTAAATACACGGCCGAATCCGCCTGTCGACCGAGACGAGTGGTCGCCGGTAGCTGACCCCCGGAGCACAGAAGCCCCTATCAGCACTGAATATTGTCACTCTAACACTTCGACAGGAGTCGATGTATTCCGCGCCGGCAGCAATCCCGAACCCGGTGTGGTCGAACGCACAGAGTGGACACGGCTGCCGTTATGTGCGCGGCAACGGCTACAGGCGGCGACCAATACCCGTTTTAGACCCTTGTTCATCCTTTCTGAACGATGCAATTATCCGTCCCACAAGCCGGTTGATTGCAGTCTAAGCCTCGCTACGTCCCGTAACGCGGCCGAAAAAACGTTATAGACGATTGTCGAGAAAAGGTTTAGGTACTGTCGAACAATACGAGTAGGTGAATGAGTTCAGACCAGTACAACTGTCCGAACTGCGGGGCGGAATTGAGCTACCAGACGACGAAGCACAACGGCTGTTCGAACTGCGGGTTCGTTCCGCCGCATAGCGCTGAGTAAGGCGGTTTGGCCCGAGTTAGCGGCTGCGACGTTCTGTGGTAGATAGTTGTGGAATCCTACGATTAGCGTCACGTATTCGGGTCGACATCTATTTTTCTCGGCTCGCTGTATCCGTTGTCTGTGACGGACCGCACAGACCGGGGCGTTCTCGCGGGCGTTATCTTCGCCGTTTTACTGGCGCAGGTCTTGCTGTATCCGGGTGTCGACAGGCTCGTCCGGTCGCTGGGTGCGACGACGGACCTGAACGCCAGCATGTGGTTCCTGGCCGCTGAGTTCGGGTCTTTCGTCGTCTTCGCTGGCGTATGGGGCGTGCTCAGCGACGCCACCGGACGGCGCACGCCGTTCATCATCGGCGGGGCGGGCGCCAGCGCAGTGCTGTACGCCCTCATCGCGTGGCTCCCCGGCGCTGTCTCGCTCCCGTTTGCCGGCGTACTGGTCCTGCGAGCGCTTCAGGGCGGAGCCACCATCGCGGCGTTCTCGCTGGCGATGACGATGCTGATGGATCTCGGCGGCGGCCACGGCAAGAACATGGGGGCGGCAGGCATCGCTATCGGCAGTGGAACGGCGCTCGGTGCGCCACTGGGCGGCCAACTGTACGAAATCCAGACCACGCTCCCGCTGTACGTGGCGAGCGTGCTGTCGCTCGTCGTCGCAGTGGCCGCCCTGCTCGTGACCGACCGCGCACCGTCGGACGGGCGGTCGGGCCTGGCTGCGACCGTGTCCGGGCTCAAACAGCGACCGACCCTCGGCGTGCCGTACGCCTTCGGGTTCATCGACCGGCTCACCGCGGGGTTTTTCGCGCTTGTCGGAACCCTGTACTTCAGGGAGACGTTCCAACTGGGACCCGGCGAAACCGGCGTCATGCTGGCGCTGTTTTTCGCGCCGTTCGCCCTCCTGCAGTACCCCTTCGGCGTGCTCTCGGACCGCATCGGTCGAACCGCACCCATCGTCGCCGGATCGGTACTGTACGGGCTCACCGTTATCGGCGTCGGGCAAGCGCCGACGGTGACCATCGCCGGTGCGGGGATGGTACTGACCGGTGTCATCGGCGCACTGATGGCTCCGGCGACAATGGCGCTCGTTTCGGACCTCGCCGGCGAGACGGAGCGCGGGACCGCTATGGCCGGGTTCAACATCTTCGGTAGCGTCGGCTTCCTCGCCGGCATCCTCATCGGCGGTACCGTCGCGGGAGCCTTCGGCTACGCAGTCGCGTTCTTTGTCGCCGGCGGGACAGAAGTCGTCCTCGCGGTGCTCGCGCTCCCTGGATTACTCCGGCTGGAGAAGCCGGCCGAGGACGCCGTCGGGGGCTGACTACGACGCCTCGCGGACCTCGTCCAGTGCGTCCGGGTTCTCGATGCTGGACATGTCGCCCAGGTCCTCGCCGCGGTAGACGCCGGCGATTGCCCGGCGGATTATTTTCCCGCTCTGGGTCTTGGGGAACTCATCGACGAACAGTACTTCTCGGGGCCGGAACGGCTTGCCGAGTTCCTCGCCGACGGCGGCGCGGATGTCGTCCCGGAGGTCGTCGTCGGGTTCGTAGCCGGGTTCCAGCACGGCGTAGAGGACGACGGCAGTGCCGGTGGTGTCGTCCGGCGCACCGACGGCGGCGGCCTGATTGACGGCGTCGTGTTCCATAGCCGCACCCTCGACCTCCGCCGGCCCGACCTTCCGCCCGGCGACGTTGAGCACGTCGTCCGATCGGCCGTGGAGGAACCAGAGGCCGTCCTCGTCTTTCTGCGCCCAGTCGCCGTGGTCCCAGACGTCGTCCCAGGTCGACCAGTACTCATGCAGGTAGCGGTCGTCGCCCGACCAGAGCGACCGGGTCATCGACGGGCAAGAGTCCCTGGCGACCAGATAGCCGCGCTCGTGGGTGTCGGCTATCGATTCGCCATCGGAATCAACGATGTCGATGTCCATCCCCAGTCCCGGACCGCCGAGTGTGCAGGGTTTGAGCGATTGAATCGGCATCGGCATGAGGAAACAGCCCATGATCTCGGTTCCGCCGGAGATATTGATGATTGGGCAGTCCTCGTTGCCGACGTGCTCGTGGAACCACTGCCAGCTCTCGGGGTCCCAGGGTTCGCCGGTCGAGCCCAGCAACCGGAGGCTGGAGAGGTCGTGGCCCTCCAGCCACTCGTCCCCTTTCTTTCGGAGTGCCCGTATTGCGGTCGGCGAGACGCCGAACGTGGTGAGGTCGTGGCGGTCGATCATCTCCCAGAAACGGTCTGGTTCGGGGTGGTCCGGCGCGCCCTCGTACATGAAGACGGTGCCGCCGAAGGCGTGGTTCCCCAGCAGCGTCCACGGACCCATCATCCAGCCGATGTCGCTCACCCAGAAGAAGCGGTCGCTCGGCTTGTGGTCGAACCCGAAGTAGATCTCCTTGGCCGCCTGCATGAGTGCGCCGGCGTGCGTGTGGACGATGCCCTTCGGTTTCCCGGTCGTCCCGGAGGAGTACAGCAGCATCGACTCCTGGTTGCTCGGGAGTTCCTTCGCCGCGTACTCGTCGTTGGCGGTCTCTATCGCTTCGTCCCACCACTCGTCGCGGCGGGTCCAGCGAATCGTCTCGTCGGGGTCGTCCGCGATACCGAGGCGGTCATAGACGACAGTGTGTTCGACCGGTGTCGTCCCGAGTTCCTCGCCGGCCTGCTTGATGGCCTCGTCGGCGCTTTCCTTGAGGTGGACACCGGAGCCCCGGCGATAGAAGCCGTCACCAGTGAACAGGACGGAGCACTCGGCATCGGCGATGCGGGTCGCCGTCGCGTCAACGCCGAACCCGGAGAAGATCGGCACGGCGATCGCGCCGACCTTGAGACAGCCGTACAGTATCGACGCCACCTCGGGGACCATCGGCATGTACAGGCCGACAGTGTCGCCGGTGCCGACGCCGACGGATTCCAGGTAGTTCGCCACCTTGCTGGCCTGCCGGTTCAGTTCGTGGTACGTGACCTCCCGAACGTCGCCGGGTTCACCCTCCCAGATGAGCGCGACTGTGTTTCGAGTCGGGCTGTCCCGCGCAGCGTGGCGGTCTAGAACGTTGTGGGCGGCGTTGATGGTCCCGCCGGGGTACCAGTCGGTGAACTGTGGTCCCTCACTATCGTCTCGGACTTCGTCGTACGCGTCGAAGAACTCGATGTCGAGGTACTCCGGGAGCAGGTCCCAGAACCACTCGACGCCGGATTCTGGTTCCTCTGGCAGGTCCGTGGTCGTTCGCTCGATGAGTTCGTCGTAGTTGTCGATGTCGTATTCCTGCATGAACTCCCAGACGTTCGTCGACTCGACGAACGCGTGGCTCGGTTCGTGGACGATGGAGTCTACGTGGTCTTGTTCGCTCATAGCGTCAGTATTCCGTAGTGTTTGGCCGTCTGGTATAAACTCGTACCGCCGCTGCCCCGTGCGTCCGTTGGTCGGTCGGGGTAGCCCGACTCCGCGTCGCTTGTGTGTGGCGCAGGGACAGTGCATGTCCACACACCACTGTCTCACTCGTAGGTCGTTGTCATGCCGCCGTCGAACAGCAGGTCCCCGCCGTTGAGATGGTCGGCGTGTGTCGAGAGCCCGAACACGAAGAGGTTCGCCACGTCAATGGGGTCCATCATCTCTTTGACCCGCGCCTGGCCCAGCATCACGTCGTCGATGACCTCGTCGACGCTGATGCCACGTTGCTCGGCGGTGTCGGGAATCTGGTCGACCACCAGCGGCGTCTTGACGTAGCCGGTACTGATAGAGAACCCACGGAGCCCGTCACCGCCTTCCGCGGCGATAGACTGTGTCAGTCCCCGCAGGCCGAACTTCGAGACGTTGTAGGCCACCTTATCCGAGGTAACGTAATGGCCGTGGACCGATGCCATGTTCCCGATGGCACCTACGCCGTCGTCAGTCCCGCGGATGTGAGGGATGACGCGCTTCGACAGCGCGAGCGGCGCGCGAAGCATTACGTCGTGCATCTGGTCGTACGTCTCCATCGGGAAGTCCTCGATGGCGTCGATGTGCTGGAGGCCGGCGATGTTCGCGAGATACCGTACGGTGCCGTGGGAGGCCGCGGTCTCGACGATGGACTCGATATCCGCGTCGTTCGCGAGGTCGCCGGCCACGGTCTCGACGGCCCCATCAAGGTCGAGGTCCGCCGCCGTGTCCGCGACCTCAGCGAGACCGTCTTCGTCGATATCCGTGGCGACGGCAGTCACCCCGTTGGCGGCCATCGCCAGCGCTGTCGCCCGGCCGATGCCCGATCCGCCGCCGGTCACCAGACAGACAGTGTCGCTCGTGTAGTGGTCGTCGTCGACGAACAGTATCGAGGACTCGTCGATGGGCTCGACTTCGAGCCGTTCGTGAGAGGTGCTGGATGCCATTCAGTCACACGTTCTCTAGACATGTCCGAATAGGGGCGGGTTGACATGTATACCCGACTGACCGTGTGGTGCTGTCACAGCCCGGCGCGAGAACGCTGCTCCGCTGTCTCACCGACGACGTGGTTTACGTGTAAACCTCCCGTTATTCGGGGGTTACGTCGGAAGAATCAGTCATCCCTGTGAGCGTGGCACACACCGCGTGACCAGACATCCCGGACTCATCCGGGGCGTATTGGGACACACCTATGGAACAAACGACAACGGACCATGACACTGGTGGCATCGGCAGGCGACAACTGCTCTCCGCCGTCGGCGGCTCGGCCGTCGCCGCAGCACTCGCTGGCTGCTCGACGCTGCTGAGCGACGGTGAAACAGCGGACCAGGGCGGGCAGTCCGGCGGTGAGATTTCCGACGAACCGATACAGGCCGGGTTGTTGACGTTCACGCGTGGCGCACCGGGCGTACTCGGGATTCAGGCCCAGCGCGGGGCCGAACTCGCCGTCCAGCGCATCAACGAAGCGGGCGGTGTCGGTGGACAACGCGAAATCGAACTGGACGTCGTCAACGAGGGGTCGAACCCGCTCGACAGCTACAACCAGTTCATCGAGGAGGGAAAAGAGGTCACGTTCGGCCCGATTTCCAGCGGCACGCACAGCCAGATCGCCCCCGAAGTCGAGAAAAACGAGATCATCAACGTCAGCACCGACGGGACGGTGACGACGCTCTACGAGGAGACCGTCCCTGACCCGACCTACTCCTTCCGTTTCCAGAACTACGACATCATGGAGGTGGTGACGATGGCCCGCGAGGCCGTCGAGCGCATCGGTGCGGACAACATCTCGACCGTCGCCGGGGTCAACCCCAGCTACTCCTTCGGCGAGGACGAGATGCGGGTGTTCACGCAGGCAATCCAGAAACTCACGGACGCCGAAATCGTCTACGAGGGGTTCCCGGAACTCGGAGCCAGCGACATGTCGAACCACATCACCTCGATCAACAACGAGGAGCCGGACGTGACCTTCTCCAGCCTGTGGGGCGGCGACGTGACGACATTCGTGCGACAAGCGAACGCCAACGACATGTTCGAGAACACGACGGTGTTCGGCACGACGCTGTACAGCGCGGCCGGCGACGTGCCGGGCGATGCACTGGCCGGGACGGACATCTACTCCGGGTCGCGCAACTACTACTGGGGCCTGCCGGCGCTCGGTAACTGGCAGCCCGGCCGCGAGTTGTTCGACGCCGCGACACAGCAGGAGGGCGTGACCGTCCCGACCGCACACTACATGAGCGGCTACGGCGCGGTCACCGCTTGGGCGACGGCCACCGAGAAGGCCATCGACCTGCTGGGGACCTACCCCAGCCAGGAGCAGATCGCGCAGGTCCTGGAGGGCCACGGCTTCTTCACGCCGGCCGGCTACCACAACATCGCCGAGGACCACCAGGGAGCGTCGAACTCCTTCGCCGGGCAGATGGTGTACGACGACGACCTCGGCGCGGCCAGGCTCGACGACGTGAACACCTACGCGGCGACCGAGACCGCGCCGCCGCCGGGCGTCACCGGCAGCGACTGGCTGGATAGCTGGAGCGCCTGATACCGAGCCATGGCCGTAACACCCACAGCCGCGCTCGTCCAGACGCTCAACGGCATCCAGTTCGGGTTCATCCTGTTCATGATCGCCTCAGGACTGACCGTCATCCTGGGCATCCTGGACGTCCTGAACCTGGCCCACGGAGAGTTGTTCTCCATCGGCGCGTACACCGCCATCGGCGTGTTCGGGTTTATCATCGGCATCGTCGGCCCACCGGGTGGCGGCGTCGTCGGTACCGCCGTGTTCGTTCTCGCGGTCCTCGCAGCCGTTCTGGTGACGGCAGCCATCCTCCTCCCCGTCGGGACCCTCTTCGAAGCAGTGTTCCTGCGCCAGATTTACGACCGCGACCAGGTGTACCAGCTGGTGCTGACCTTCGCCCTCCTGCTCATACTCCTCGACGTGAAGAAGGTCATCTGGGGGGACAGCTCGATACGGACCGACGCCGTCTACAGCGCCATCAACACGATTCCGACGAGCGAACTCGTCGGGCTGAACTACCCGACTTACAACGTGTTCGTCATCCTCGTCGGGTCGGTCGTCGTCGTCGGCCTGTTCTGGTTCTTCGAGCGCACGAAAACCGGCCGTATCATCCGCGCGACCGCCATCGACCGCGAGATGGCGACCGCCATCGGCGTCAGCACCGACCGCGTGTTCACGCTCGTGTTCGCGCTCGGTGCGTTCCTCGCCGGTTTCGCCGGTGCGATGGCAGTCCCGCCGACGTCGGCAACGCTCGAAATGGGCACCAATCCGCTGGTACTGTCCTTCGTCGTCATCGTCATCGGCGGCCTCGGCAGCCTCCGTGGCGCGTTCGTCGGGGCGCTTCTGGTCGGTGTCATCCGGAGCTGGATGATCACGCTGTACCCGCCGGGCGAAATCGCCGCCCCGTTCGCCATTATGGCGCTCATCCTGCTGGTCAAGCCCGAGGGCCTGTTCGGGACGTGGGGTGAGACAGCGTGATGCCGGAGCGCGTCGACCGTGACGGGACGCCAGCGTATCGCTTCCTCGGGGTCGAGGTGACCCGCCGGGAGGCGGCCTTCCTCGTCATCGGGGTCGTGTTCCTGTTCGTCATCCCGGACATCGCGGGCCTCTCCGACAGCCTCCAGCTCAGCGTCATCCATCAGGGCCTGCTGTTCGGCTTCGCGGCGGTCGGGCTGAACCTCCTGCTTCGGCACACGAAGCTCACGTCGTTCGGCCACGCGGCCTTCTTCGGCACCGGCGCGTACGCGACCGCAGTGCTGGCCCGCTACGCCGGCGTCCAGAGCGTCGGCCTGCTGTTGCTCGGGGCCATCGCCGCCGCGACGGTGATGGCGGCCATCATCGGAGTGCTATCCCTGCGACACACCGGGCTGTACTTCGCCCTCCTGACGCTGGCCTTCGGCCAGCTCCTGTACGCCATCGCGCTCGGCCAGAGCGCGCTCGGCGGGAGCGACGGGCTCCCGATCCGGCCGGGGCCGGCGAACCAGCCGCTCCTGTTCGGGACCGCGTTTAGCCCCGACGTGTACCAGATCTTGACGTATTACCTGACAGTGGTCGTCATCCTCATCGGCCTGTTCGTGATGTACCGCATCACGCAGTCGCCGTTCCGAAACGCCCTCGACGCCATCGGGCAGGAACGGACCCGGGCGCGGTTCATCGGCCTGCCGGTCCGCCGCTACGTCTGGGCCGCGTTCGTCATCTCGGGCATCTACGGCGGCGTCGCGGGCGGGCTGTACGCCGTCGTCCGCCAGTACGTCCGTCCGGAGGGGACGCTGTTTTTCCTCCGGTCCGGTGACATCCTGTTCATGGCGATTCTGGGTGGGTTCCGGACGCTTGCCGGCCCGCTCATCGGCGGTGTCGTCCTCGTCTTCCTGCAGGACGTTGGGCAGGACGTGACCCAGTACTACGATTTCCTGACGGGCGTAGTGCTCCTGATCCTGGTGTACGGCTTCCCGCGGGGAATCGTCGGCTCGCTCCGGTCCGGCGGCATCGTCAACACGCGGCTCAATGAACTGCGTCGAGAACCCTCCGTCCTGTCATCGTGGGGCCGGACCGCCGTGCAATCGATAGAGCAGAAGGTGGCCGAGTCGCTGACCAGCCTGCGGATAATCCTCTTCGGAGTCGACTGATATGCTCGAAGCACGCAATCTGCGGAAGTCATTCGGTGAACTGGTCGCGACTGACGACATCACGCTTGAGTTCGGGAAAGAGGACGGCGAACTCGTCTTCATCGTCGGCCCGAACGGGGCCGGGAAGACGACGTTCATCAACCTGCTGACCGGCTTTCTCTCGCCGGACGAGGGCTCCATCGTCCTCGACGGCGACGACATCACCGGCATGTCGGCAAACGGGCGCGTCGACGCCGGCATCGCCCGGAGCTTCCAGGTCGTCAAGGTGTTCGAGGAGATGACGGTCCGGGAGAACCTCCGGACGGTGGTGCTGACCGAACAGGGCAAGACCTGGAGCCTTTTCTCGATGGCCGACGGTCACGAGGAGGTCGAAAAACAGGTCGATGAACTGCTTGCGAAGTTCCGGCTCGAAGACGCGGCCGATACCATTGCCGAGGAACTGCCCCACGGCGACCGGAAGCTACTGGACGTAGCGATGTCGTTCGGTCTCGACCCGGACTACCTCCTGCTCGACGAGCCGACCTCCGGGGTGTCGACCCGCGAGAAGGAGTACGTCATCGAGACCATCGTCGAGGTCGGCCGAGCCGAGGGCGTCACGACGGTCACCATCGAGCACGACATGGACATCGTCACCGAGTACGCCGACCGCGTCGTCGCCCTCCATCAGGGGACCGTCCACGGGGTCGGTCCGCCGACGATGCTCGAAACGGACGACGAACTCCGACGGCTCCTCCTGGGGGTGGGTGACGATGAGTAGCGACGCCCTGCTGTCCGTCCGCGGTCTCAACGCCGCCGTCGAGGGGTTTCAGGTGACCGAGGACGTCGACCTCGACGTAAACGCCGGCGAGGCGGTCGGCCTCGTCGGCCGGAACGGGGCCGGCAAGACGAGTACCTTCCGGGGCATCATGGGCCTGACGCCAGTCTGGAGCGGCTCGGTCCGGTTCCGCGGCGAGGAGCTGACCGACATCCGATCGGAGCTGATTCCCAAGCGGGGCATCGGCTACCAGCCCGAGGACCGGAAGCTGTTCACCGGGATGACTGTCGACGAAAACTTCCGGCTCCCCATCTGGACCAGTGGGAAGGCCCGCGGTATCGACGACGAGGACGCGGTCATCGAGAGCGTCTACGACGTGCTGACCGAACTCGACGACCGCCGGGACGCGAAGGTCCAGAACCTCAGTGGCGGCCAGGCAAAGATGGTCGCTATTGGCCGGGCGCTAGCGCTTCAGCCCGACCTGCTCATCCTCGACGAACCGCTGGAGGGGCTAGCCCCGGTCGTCGTCGAGAGCCTCAAACGCTACATCCGGGAGATTAACGACCGCGACATCGCGGTGCTCATCGCGGAGTCCAACGTCACGCACGTCCCCGATGTCGTCGACCGCCTGTACGTCATCGAACGGGGCGACATCGTCGCCAGCGGCGACCCGGAGGAGTTGGCGGCCGACGAAGACATCCAGAAATTGATGCAGGGGAGCGGTACGGAGTAGCAGAAAACCGGAGCGCCGGATCGGTGGCCTACTCGGTCACGTCGTTCATCGCCGTCGTGACGCGGTCGAGGATTTTCCGCTGACTGCGCCGGAGGTTCTTCGAGATAGCCATCTTAGAGACATCGAACTCCTCGGCGAGCGACGACAGGGTGGCGTCCCGCGGCGTGTCGAAGTAGCCGCCCTCGACGGCTTTCTCCAGCGTGTCCCGCTCCACATCCGACAGCTCCCGGCAGCCATCGACCAGCCGCTTTGCCGAGTCGATGTTCTGCAGCAGGTCGTAGTAGTCTTCGAGGTCGACCGATTCGCGGGACCGGATGGTGTAGTCGTTGTCCCGCTCCAGTTCAGACAGGGTGCCCTCCGCGACGCGTTCGGTATCGAAGCCGACGTGCCAGATTTCCGACCCGTTCCGGATGCGGAACGGCCCGGTAATGTAGCCGCTGTGGTCGCGGATGACGCTCATCGCGTTCGTCTCGTCGATTCGTGAGCGGATGAGCGCCAGGTCGCCTTTCCGGCGGAGGAGCTGATAGGACTCCATGTGGTCGTGTGCTTCGAGCGCGTTCAGCCCGCGATCCAGTTCCTCCCGGTCTGCGCCGTTGACCATGATCCGCGTCTCCAACTCCCGCTCGACAGGGTGGAAATCCCACTGCTTGGCCAGAAACGACACTTCGTAGTCCCGTGTTGTGTCGATATACGGACAGTCGTACTGGACCATGTCCATCTCGAGCGAGATCATGGGTAATCAATCATGTTGAACTCTCTTAGTGATTGCCTATCCGCTACGTAACTCGACCGTGCCAGTTACGCCGCAAACCCTTTTGACTGCGGCAGTTAACTTTCGAGTATGTACGTCCGGGATGCGAAAAACCGAGAGGAAGTCTGGTTGCTCGACCGTATCGAGGAGATGGGGCTGGACGAGACGGCTTTCAGATCCCGGGACTACGTCGTCGCTATCGACGAGGAGAGCCACGAAAAGGCGGGCTTCGGCCGTATCCGTATCCACAAGGGCGACGAGGAGTCCGTCTGTGAACTGACCAGTATCGGCGTGCTGCCGGAGTGGCGCAACCAGGGGGTCGGCGCACACGTCATCGAGCGCCTGGTCGAGTACGCGGGCGACGAGGGGTTCGACACAGTCTACTCGCTGACGAACGCCTCGGAGTATCTCTCGCAGTTCGGCTTCGAGCGCATCGAACCGGCGCAACTCCCCGACCGGCTCCGGGACCGGCTCGCGACCAAACAGGAGAACATCCAGCCCGACGCGGTGCCGCTCCGGGTGGCCATCGACCGCTTCGAAGTACCGGGGCACCTCCGCAAACGGTTCAAGCAGGCCAGTGCCGGCGAGTCCGAGGAACCCGAGCCGGAGGAGGGACCCGAGGACTTCGGCATCGATCCCGACGAAGCGACCTACAAGTACGACACGGGCGACTGATTATCCGACGACGGACGGATTATCTGACGTCGACGACTTCGATATCGAACACGAGCGTCTTGCCGGACAGTTCGTGGTTGAAATCCACCTCGACAGCGTCGTCACGGACCGCAGTCACGTCCCCGTGCAGGCCGTTCTCGGCCTCGACGTGGAGCCCGACCTCCGGCTCTTTTCCGACCATACCCTCGAACGTCTCGGGGTCGTACTCGCGGACGCGGTCGGCCTGGAACTCCCCGTAGGCTTTCGCCGGAGGCACCGTGACAGTGGCCTCCTCACCCGCAGTCATTCCGACGATGGCCTCGTCGATCCCTTCGATGATATCCCCTGCACCGACGGTGAAGGAAAGCGGTGCGTACTCGCTCGCCTCGACGCCCTGTGCCTCGATGAGTCCGTGCTCTCTGGCGACTTCGGGACGTGACGTATCGAAGACGCTCCCGTCCTCGAAGCGGCCGACGTACTCGATGGTGACGCCGTCTCCCGGTTCGATTGGCATACGTCCTCGATAGATACCGACGATATAAACCCACCTCGGAACAGCGCGCTGCCGTATCGTGACGGGATGCATTACAAACCGTGAAGGATTTAAGAACCCTTAAGCCTCCGCCGTCCGACAATCCGTCCATGTTTGACCCCGACGAGCTGGAAGAGATACGGGAGTCGAAGGCTCAGTGGGAGGAAGACGACGTCCAGCCCACCGTCGACCGCTTTGGCGAACGCAAGGAGACGTTCACCACGGACACCGAGGGACACGAAGTAGACCGTCTGTACACCCCTGAAGACATCTCCGATCTCGACTACGAAGAGGATCTGGGCTTCCCCGGCCAGGAACCGTACACCCGCGGCGTGTATCCGACCGGCTATCGAGGCCGACTCTGGACGATGCGCCAGTACGCCGGGATGGGAACTGCGACGGAGACCAACGAGCGGTTCAACTACCTACTCGACCAGGGCCAGACTGGGCTCTCGATGGCCTTTGACCTGCCCACCCAGATGGGTTACGACTCCGACCACGCGATGGCTGCCGGCGAAGTCGGCAAAACCGGCGTCGCCATCGACTCGCTGGACGACATGGAGACCGTGTTCGACGGCATCCCGTTGGACGAGGTGTCGACCAGCATGACCATCAACGCCCCCGCGTCGGTGCTGCTGGCGATGTACATCGCCGTCGGCGACAAGCAGGGCGTCGACCGCGAGGAACTCCGCGGGACCATCCAGAACGACGTTCTCAAGGAGTACATCGCCCGGAACACGTTCATCTACCCGCCGGAGCCGTCGATGCGGCTCATCACCGACATCTTCGAGTTCTGCGCCGCCGAGACGCCGAATTTCAACACCATCTCCATCTCGGGGTATCACATCCGCGAGGCCGGCTCGACGGCTGCTCAGGAAATCGCGTTCACGCTGGGGGACGGCATCGAGTACGTCGAGGCAGCCATCGAGGCCGGCCTCGATGTCGACGAGTTCGCCCCGCAACTGTCGTTCTTTTTTGCCTCCTACAACAACATCTTCGAGGAGGTGGCGAAGTTCCGGGCCGCGCGTCGCCTCTGGGCGAAAATCATGGACGAGCGCTTCGACGCCCAGAACCCCAAGTCCAAGCAACTGAAGTTCCACACTCAGACCGCCGGCTCGACGCTGACCGCCCAGCAGATCGAGAACAACGTCGTCCGCGTGTCCTACCAGGCACTCGCGGCGGTCCTCGGCGGGACCCAGAGCCTCCACACCAACGGCAAGGACGAGGCCATCGGCCTGCCGACCGAGCAGTCTGTCAGGACTGCGCTGCGGACCCAGCAAATACTCGCCCACGAATCCGGCGCGGCCGACACAATCGACCCGTTAGCCGGCAGCTACTACGTCGAGTCGCTGACCGACGAACTCGAAGCCGAGGCCCGCGACCTCATCGAGGAGGTCGACGACCGCGGCGGGATGCGCCGCTCCATCGAGGAGCAGTGGGTCCAGCGCCAGATCCAGGACGTGGCCTTCGAGCGCCAGCGCGAACAGGAGGCCGGCGAGCGCATCATCGTCGGCGTCAACGAGTATCAGGTCGAAGAAGAAGGAGAACAGGACATCGAAGAGGTCGACGAGGCCGTCGAACAGGCCCAGCAAGACAACGTGGCTACCGTCCGGGAGGAGCGCGACGAGGAGGCCGTCGAGGCGAAACTCGACGCGCTCCGGGGGGCCGCCGAGGGCGACGAGAACGTCATGCCCTACATCATCGACGCCGTGAAGGTGTACGCCACGACCGGCGAGGTGTGTGACGTGCTCCGGGACGTGTTCGGCGAGTACCAGCCCGGTTCGTCGATGTAAGGTCGGTCGAAACGCGGGACCGTCCTGTTTTCGAGCCATCTGTGCTCCAGAATTATAAGCTACCCCGGTGTACGGCCGTCCATGCGATTCGACCACGCCGGTATCGCAACTGACGACGCCGCTCCGCTCGTGGAACTGTTCGCCGAGGCTTTCGAAACACCGGTCGTCCACGAGGAGACGTTCGACGGCCTGCAGGTGACGTTTCTAGAGATGGGCAACGGGTACTTCGAACTGTTGGAACCGCTGCCGGACGCCGACGGCGCGATTCCCAGATATCTCGACAGCAACGGCCCGGGTATCCATCACGTCGCCCTGGAGACAGACGACATCGCTGCCGCGCTAGAGACAGTCAGTGACTGCGGCATCGACCTCATAGACGAGAAGCCGCGGCCCGGCGCGTGGGGACACGACGTGGCCTTTCTCCATCCGAAGACGACCGGCGGGGTGCTCGTGGAGTTAGTCGAACACTAATCGGCTTCTCGTCCCGGGCCCGGATTCACTCGTCGTCGAGCAACGCTGCAAACCGTTCTTCGGCACCGGGCGTGAGCCGCTCGGGCGGCTCCGCGAACCACGCCGCTCCAACGAGTTCCGACTCGTCCACATCGAGGCTTCCCTTCTTGTACTCCGCTTCGAGGTAGATGTCTAGCGTGTGTACCGACCCCTGTGCGTCGGTATCCGGATAGTACTTCGAGTGAACGACCTCTGCGACGCCGGAGACCGTACAGCGGATGCCGGTCTGTTCGTTGACGCGGCGGACGGCGGTCCCCTGTACCGATTCGTATTCGTCGCCTTTGCCGCCGCCCGGCAGCGCCCACATATCAGCGCCGCGGCCCAGCACCAGCAGAACGCGGTTGCGGGTGTCGCCGGCCGCCTGATCGGGTATCTGGTCGCTTAGCTCCGGGAACTCGGAGCCGTCCCGAGTGACGAACACGACGCTGTTTCCGGAGTAGCCGGTCCCGCGTGTCGCAGCGAACACGTCAGCGTATTCGTCGGGCGACAGCTCGAAGGCCTCCTCGGTGACCGGAACCTCGTCGTAGGCCGCTTCCAGGCTCGCAATGCGCTTGTCGACGTTCGTCTGGTTGATTTTCTCTGTGAGGTTCGCGTCGCCGGCCTCCGCGTCGGCCGGGGTGTCGTCGCCAGTCATACGAGGTGATACTGCGGGCCACCGATAAGTGCCGCGGTCCAGCCGATGAAAAAGAACTTGTATTCTGGTTGTCTGCTTCCGGACATGAAAGCGATTGTCCTCGCAGGCGGGTACGCCACCCGGCTCTGGCCTGTCACCAAGAACCGGCCCAAAATGCTGCTTCCAGTCGGTGAGACGACTGTCATCGACCGGATTCTGGGCGAACTGGAGAAGGACGATCGCATCTCGGACGTGTTCGTCAGTACGAATCAGCGCTTTGCCGACGACTTCCGGGACCACATCGCCGCGAGTAGTTTCGAGAAGCCGTCCCTGACCGTCGAGGAAACCGCCGAAGAGGACGAGAAGTTCGGCGTCGTCGGCGCGCTCGCCCAACTGGTCGACCGGGAGGGGCTCGGCGACGAGGACCTGCTGGTCATCGCCGGCGACAACCTCATCAGCTTCGACATCGCCGATTTCGTCGATTACTTCGAGCAGTACGGCGACCCCACGCTCGCCGCCTACGATGTCGGCTCGCGGGAGAAGGCGAGTTCCTACGGCCTCATCGAACTGGACGGCGAGGAAGTCACGGACTTTCAAGAGAAGCCCGACGACCCCAACAGCACGCTCGTCTCGATTGCCTGCTACGCGTTCCCGGCCGATGCGATTCGCTTCAACGAGTATCTCGAAGATGGAAACAACCCCGACGAACCCGGCTGGTTCATCCAGTGGCTCGTCGACGACGGTCCGGTCCGGGCGTTCACCTTCGACGACGCCTGGTACGACATCGGGACGCCCGAAAGCTATCTGGAGGCCGTCGCGTGGGAACTCGACGGCGACAACGTCGTCGCAGAGGACGCCACCATCGAGAACACCACGCTCGGCGAGAACGTCCACGTCCTCTCGGGGGCAGAAATCGTCAACTCCAGCCTCGACGGCACCATCGTGTTCCCGGACACGACCATCCTCGATTCGGACATCCGCGAGTCGATTATCGACCGGGATACGCAGGTCGAGAGTCTGGACCTCGCCGGAGCGCTCATCGGCGCACACACACAGTTGACGAACGGCGACTGACTCCGCCTAGCCGTCTTGATTCTCCCGATTACGCCAGCCACGCGTCTTCGATCTGTAGCGTCCCGCGACTGCCGTCCCACTCCGTCTCGTACTCCAGTTCGATCCGGCGGTCCATGTGTGGCCCGTCGGTGACGAGCGTCTCGAACTCGCCGCCTTCGCCGAGAATATGGACGCCGTACTCGTCGTTGAGCGCCTCCAGTTCGTCGAGCGCGTCGGCATCGAGCGTGCGACCCAGCCAGGACTCATCGAGCCCGTAGGCGGCCACGCGGATGATCCGTATCTCGAAGCCGGCGTCGAGCATCGCGTCGGCGAGGTCGCGTGGGTTCTCTTGCCACAGCGGCGCGAACACGTTGGCTTCGAGGCGGTCGGCCATCGATTCGATGCGGGTCGTCTGGTACTCGCTCTCGACTGCGCCAGCGGTGACGCCGGTGATGCCGCCGTCCAGTTCGGCGTCGAGTTCGCGTAGCGCGGCCTCCAGCGGTTCGAGTTCGGCGTCGCCCTGGTCGCCGGAGTCGAGCACGTCGTCGGCCTCGAAGTCATCGGGCTCGATTTCCACCAGTGGGATACCGATGCTCTCGGCGGCCAGGCGGGCCAGTCGAGTCGCCGGAACGTGGTACATGTAGGAGTCGCCCTCCGGGTGGACCGTCACCAGATGTTCGACAGGGTGGCCCCGTTCCAGTGCCCGGTACAACGCCCACGAGGAGTCTTTGCCGCCGGAGAACAGCGAAACCCACGCGCCGTCTGTCATAGCCGCCGGTAGCCGGCGGCGGCGTAAATCGCTGTCTATTCCACCAGTTCGTCCTCGATATCGGTGTGGCTGACGTAGGTCGCCACCCGGACGCCGACGATGCTGATGAGGATACCTGCGAGGATGAACAGCCCGAGGCGGGTCCCCGCCTCCAGTATGAACCCCTGGACCTGAACGATGCCGAGGTTCGTCTCCGGCACCTGAAACGGCTCGAACACGCCACCGCGTTCGAGGAAGTACGCAGAAAAGCCGCGAACGACCAGCCCGACCGCGACCGCACCGAAGGGGAGGTTCACGTACGCGCTCCGGACCCCTTCCTGCTGGATGAGTTCGTCCAGCAGGCGACCGAGCGAAGCGGCCAGCGCCGCGCCGGTCAGCCACGGCACGGACGCGAAGGCAAAGCGGTTCGCAAGCAGGAAGGGGCTGATATCGCCGACCGCCGAGACGCCCAGCACGCCGGCGAAGATGCCGACGAGCGAGAGGCCGGCGGCGACGACGTAGGTCACGAGCGACACCTGTCCCGAGTACAGGGCTTCCCGGGTCTGGCTGGGAAGTCGGGAGAGGTATGCGTCGATACCCAGTCCCTTGTAGATGAGGAACACGCCGATGGCGGCCGCGATAGCGCCGACGGCGATGGTCGGGCTGGTGACGACGAGCAACAGCGGGAACGCGAGCATGATGATCCCGACGGGGACCAGCACCGTCTTGCGCAGTTCCTCGTCGGCCAGGAACTGCTTGAGCAGGTAGTACGTGGATTCGATGTCGCGGGCCTGACGAACGACGACCCGGTCGACGGCGTCGACCTGGACGCGACTCTCGATGATGGGAACCAGCCGCTCGTCGTCGGCACTGTCGACGACGACGACCGCGGAGTCCGGGTCGTGCTTGGCGACCAGGTCGTCGATCTGGCTGGCGATCTCCCGGTCCGAGCCGACACTGTCGCTCCCGCCGCCGACGACGGCAAGCACCGGCGAGGACCCCTCGGCTTCGAGTTCGTCCGCGACCGCGAGCCCTTCCAGCAAACAGTTGACCCGGCTGTCTTCCGGGTCTACGACGCCCGTCTGCGTGATGAGTGACTCGACGGCGTCGCGGCCGACGACGGGACACGCCGCTGCGGCCGGACTGTCCCTGTCGATACACACCACCAGCGTAGTCACACTACGGCGAAGGCGGTCCCCGAATAAAAAACCTCCCGAGCTATCGCCGGAAGGAGAGGCCCTCGATATCGCCGTCGGCGACGCCGGCGATACCCGCGCCGAGGGCGAAGGCGACCTGCTGTGCGCCTCCGCGGAGTTTGCCGGTCAGGCCGCGCTCGGGTTCGTACTCCTTGATTGTCACAGCCTCGCCCAGCCGTTGCTCCAGGCTCGCCTCGACGTCATCACGCGTGCCGAGCCGGTCGACGAGCCCACGTTCTTCCGCCTCGTCGCCGAGGAAGATGCGCGCTTCGGTATCTTTGAGCGTCTCAGCGTCCATCTCGCGGCCCTCGGCAACGGTGTCGATGAACTGATCGTAGTAGTCGTCGACGATACCCTGGAGGTACTCGCGCTCGTCCTCGGTCATCTCCTTCAACGGCACGCCGGCGTCCTTGTACTCGCCGGCGGTGAACTGCTCGTAGGAGAGGCCCAGGCGGTCTGCCAGTTCCTTGGCGTTGACCCGCGAGCCGACGACGCCGATCGAGCCGACGATAGAGCCCTCGCGCGCCCAGAGCTCGTCACAGCCGGCGGCGATGTCGTAGCCGCCGCTGGCACAGACATCCGTCGCGTAGGCGATGGTCGGGCCGTCGAACTCCTCGGCGGCGATGCGGATGTCCTCGCTGGGGACGATTTCGCCGCCCGGCGTGTTCAGTTTCAGGAGCAGCGCCTCTGAGCCGCGGTCCGCGTCGGCACGGTCTATCTGTTCGACGATGTCGTCGGCCGACGCGCCCACCGGTGGACTGGTGATGCCGCCACCGCCGTCACGGCTGATCGGCCCTTCGACGGCGACCTCCGCGACGTTGTGTGCCGGGAGGAGGGAGCCGGCGACGTTGCTGCCGATACGGGCGGTGGCGACGGCGACAGCGACGACCAGCAGGACGCCGAGCAACTGGGCGAGGTTGTCGGGCGTTCTGACGAACAGCACCCAGCCCAGGACCGTGCCGATACCGACCACAATTACGACCAGTAACCCACGAACGATGTCGTCTGTGCCCGCCATTACTGATACATCCCGAGCGGCTGTGCGCTCGTGCTCTCCTCCTGATTTTCCTGAAGCTGCTGTGCGAGTTGCGCCTTGGCTCGACCGATTTCCTCGGCCTGCTCGACCAGTGCCTCGGTATCGACCTCGAAGTCGGCCAGCGGGCTTATCGCCGTCTGCAGGAGCGCCCGCGCCGCTTCCGGGTCAGGAAAGCGCTGATCGGCCTCGACGATGAGCCCGATGCTCGTCAGCCCGACCCGCTGTGATTCGTGGACCAGCGCCCCGGTCGGCCCGGTGATCGCGCCGTTCTCCGAGGGCGAGTCCACGTTCGCCTCCTCCAGCATCGCTGCCCCGTCGCCGGTTGAGACGCCGTACACGTCCGGTAAACCGTCTTTCTCGGCAGGACGGCCGCTGAGGTAGATCGGCGTCGCGTCGTTGGCCTCAAACCAACTGACCATACAGCCGGCGAACTCCTTCGCGCCGGACGGGGAGATCGGGGCATCGCTCTGGAGGACGAGCAGGTCACGGCCCTCATCCGCGTACAGTCGGACCGGCGGGCGAACGTCCGGATCGTCCGTCCCGTACACGGCGATCTCTGGCAGTCCCTCGCAGTGGGCTGACGCGTAGTACTCCATATCGTAGACGTCGACGAGATGGTCGGCGGCTATCTTGCCGACGAGTCCGACGCCCGGGAGCCCCTCGACCAGTGTCGGGGAATCGAGCGAAATGTCGTCGCGGTGGACCTGTATGTGTGCCATGTCTGTGGTATCGGCCGCCGGCGGCTTGAAAGCCATGGGCCGGTGCCGTTCGAAACCCACAAACCGACCGCCAGCGAACGCCGGACAATGGAACCACTCGACCGCTACCGACCCATCATCGACGACTTCGAGGCGTTCATCGACGCATGTGAACGCCCGCTACCGTCGGCTGTCAGGGTCAACACCATCAAAGCCTCCGTCGAGAGGGTCCGAACGGCGCTTGCGGACGCGGACATCGCCTACGAACCCGTCGACTGGCACGACGGCCTGTTCGTCCTGCCCGAGGACTCCCCCGGCGCGAACTGGCCGTACTTCCACGGCTGGATTCACGGGCAGGAGGAAGTGTCCGTGATTCCGGCGACCGTACTGGACCCCCAGCCTGGCGAGCGAGTCTGGGACGCCTGTGCGGCACCGGGGAGCAAGACGACCCAGCTCGCCGCGCTGATAGAGGACACCGGCGAAGTCGTCGCGACCGACAACAACCTCGGACGGATTTCGGCGCTACGGACCAACACTGAGCGGCTGGGCGCGACCACGGTCGCTGTCACCCACGAGGACGGGCGCAACCACTCGCTCAAGCCCTTCGGCGGCGAGGGATACGACCGGGCACTCGTTGACGTCCCCTGTTCCTGTGAAGGGACCATTCGCAAGAACCCCGATACGCTGGAAGATTGGACGCTCTCGCACGTCGAAGGCATCTCCGGCGTCCAGAAAGGCATTCTCAAGCGAGCCGTCGAAGTGACCGAACCCGGCGGAACCGTCGTTTACTCTACCTGTACGTTCGCCCCGGAGGAAAACGAGGCCGTACTGGACTACGTTCTCGGCGAGACGGCTTGCGAAATTGTGGACTACGACCTCCCACTCGACCACGCCCCCGGCATCACCGAGTGGCAGGACGAGACATTCGACCCCAGCGTCGCCGACGCCAAGCGCATCTACCCGCATCACAACGACACGGGCGGGTTCTTCTGTGCGAAACTGGAGGTACCCGCGGAATGAGCGACCAGAGCACGGAGTTCACGCGGCTCCCAGAGACAGACGAAGAGCGAGAAGACCCCGAGCGGGCGACCCGCGAGGAAGTCCTCGACTTCTGGACCGAGCGGTTCGGCGTCCCGCCGGAGACTTTCGAGGGATACACGTTCTGGGAACGCGGCGCTGGCAAACTGTGGCTGTATCAGGGGAGTCCGCCATCGCCTGTCGACATCGAGGGCCTTGGAATGACGTTCCTGCGGACGCGCCAGGAACACTGGAAGCCGACGCTGGAGGCCGTCCAGCGATTCGGCGAGCACGCCAGCCAGAACGTCATTCACCTCGACGAGGACACTGCCCGAGCGTTCGTCGCGGGCGAGGATCAGGAACTCGACTGGGACGGCGACTGGGGGTATCTCGTCGTCACCCACGACCTCGCCGGCGAGGCCGAACCGGTCGGCGTCGGCCTGTACGTGTACGGCGAACTCAGGTCCCAGGTGCCGAAAGGACGTCGCCGAGAGGTCTAACCCGAGGACCCACCCGTCCCACTGAGAACCATTAGCCACTGGAAGACTGTGCGGCTGCCGTTCCCTGCATCGCGTACAACTCCGCGTACGTGCCGTCGTCGTCAAGCAGTTCGGCGTGGCTGCCCCGTTCTGTGACCTGCCCGTCCTCGACGGTGTAGATTCGGTCGGCGTTAGAGACGGTCGAGAGCCGATGGGCGATTGCGATCACGGTCTGGTCCCCGTCGAGCGTCTCGACGGTTCGATGGATTTGCCGTTCCAGGTTCGAGTCGAGGTCGCTGGTGGCTTCATCGAGTACGAGTATCTCTGCGTCCGTCAGCAGCGCGCGGGCCAGTGCGACGCGCTGGCGTTGCCCGCCGGAGAGTTTCACGCCGTCGTCGCCCAGCACCGTGTCGAGCCCCTGCGGAAGGTCATCGAGAAATTCGAGGACGAGGGCCTTCTCGGCGACCTCGTACAGCGTCTCGTCGGAGATATCCCTGCCGACGGTGAGGTTGTACCGCAAGGAGTCGTTGAAGATATGCGGGTCCTGTCGGACCATCGCAACAGCGTCACGCCATTCGTCGAGGGCATAGGTCGAAATCGGCGTCCCGTTCGCCAGAACGTCACCGCTATCCGGCGCATAGAGCCGAGTGAGCAGCGAGACGACTGTCGATTTGCCACCACCGGACTCACCGACGATACCGACGAACTCGCCTCGCTCGACAGCCATCGAGAAATCCGCGAGCACTGGCTCGTCCTCGTAGGCGAACGAGACGTTCTCGAACGCGACTTCCTCGATGCAGTCCGGGACTGGCTGCCCGCCAGTGGGCTCCTGCTGGGTTTCGAGGCGGTCGATGAACTGGTGGGTGCGAACCAGATGTGGGAGCTCTCCCTCGACGGCGTAGATGGTAGAATTGAGCGAACTCAGTCGGGGCGCGAGTCGGAGCATCGCGAACAGGAACACGCCGAGTTCCGCGATAGACAGCGCCCGAAAACTGATTGCGACGTAGACGAGCCCAAACAGGAGCAGCGAGACCGAGAGCCGATAGAAGCTACCGATTGCGACCTCGTTCCGGCGAACGGCGATGCTGGTCGAGGTGTATCGGTCGAGCGTGGCCCGGAACTCGGCAAGCAGTCCGTCGCGCATACCGAACAGCTTCACGTCACGGATACCCTGTGTCCCCGCCTGTGTTGTCTCCTGCAGCCGTTCGTTTGCCGTCGCCACACGGTCGCCGACGGCGTACCCGGGCTCGATGCCGTATCTGATGATCGCCGTGACACCGCCGAGAGCGACAGCTGCACCGACTGCCAGCACCGGAGCGATAGCGAGTGCGATCCCGATATACACTAGACAGAGGATTGCCTGCTGGAAGAACTGGATAATCCGGCCGATGACACGGCCAGCGTACCGGGTCTGTGTCAGAATCGTGTTCATGATGTCGTCGGAGCCCTTGTCGTCGTAGTAGGCGACCGACGCGCCCATCGCCAGTTCATAGGCCCTGTTCTTGAGATCGCGTTCGTACGTCTGTGTAAGCTTCGCCGCGAGCCACTTCACCGCAAACGATGCCGTGAACCGGACGACCATCACGCACGCGAGACCGAGTAACAGGGATTCGAGCGTGAGCGGCAGTCCGGCGGCGGCGTACGCGGACAGGAACTGGCCGGTGACGCCGTCCGCCTGCAGTGGGAGGCCTTGCCCGCCCTGTGCAGCGTCGAGTATGGGAAACAGGAACGAGAGGCCAACGCCCTCCAGCAGCATCACGAAGAGGCTGGCGGCGACGATACTCCCCGTCAGCGCCGGACGATACAGTGCCACACGGCGCAGCGATGCGTATTTTTCACTGACGGAGGGAGTATCAGTCATTGTTCCGGATGCGAGTGCTATGTAACATAGTTACCGACTCACTACGGTTGGGCAGTACGGGAGCGAAGGGAGCGTCTACCACCTGTCTGGGTTGTGACGGCGACGAAAAGAGGCCATAACAAATAGTGCGAGTATCCCTGGAGTCCTCATATGGTCGCGATAGATTCTGGATCGACTGTCGTCGCAACTGATAACTGTGTGACCACGACTATCGACGGCGAGATCGTGCTGCTCAACAACGAGACGGGGCGGTACCAGGGCCTGTCGGGCGTCGGCCCGGACATCTGGGACCGAATCCAGGAACCGACGGAACCAGCGGCTATCGTTTCAACGCTAGTCGAGGAGTACGATGTCGACAGAGACCGAGTGGCAACTGACGTGGAACGATTCCTGGAAACGCTTGCCGCGGAGCAACTCGTCAAGATCGATGCGAGCCCGACTCCGTGAGTTCAGGGCGTTGCCACGGGCGCAGAAGCTATTGCTCTGTGAAGCTGTGGTACTGATCGTTGCGAGCAAGGTATTGCTTGCAGTCGCTGGGCTGGAGGACGCAGAGCGATATTTCGGTATAGTCTCTCAGTACCTCCCGTGTCATCGTCAGTCCGGGTCACCAGAGTCAGTGCGGTGGGCGGTTCTGACAGCGGGATCACGTCTTCCGGGTACCTACGATTGTCTTGACCGAGCGCTCACTGGTAGCACACTGCTGGTAGCCAACAACCTGCCGCATCGTCTCCGCTTCGGCGTGGACACCCAGTCCGAGACGTTCGAGGCTCACGCTTGGATCGAGTCTAACGGGGCTGTCCTTATCGGGGATGTCGACGACTTCGGGCGCTTCCGCACACTCACGGAACGCGAAGTACGTGGCTAACGGATAGTAAACACGCTATTCTGTGTGAATTCAACGGTAATGGATACTATAACAAATACACCTACATCTGAAACCAGAGGCGGGGGTAACCCATGAAGGAATACGAAACGCCGTCGGTCGAAACGTATGGAACTGTCGAAGAAAAGACGAACTGGTGGGACCACGACGACGGATACGGGAAGTGGAGTTAAAGTCCGCAGTCGGTTCACGTATCTAACTGATCCCTCCTTTATTGATCCTCGACACTGGCACCGGTCAATGGCTACGTCGTGACGGTTTCGTGGCTGTGTGTCGGAAGTAGAGAGCGCATTCTTATCCACCACAGCAGTCAAGCGATCTGGTATGAACCAGGGGTGTCGTAGATGGGGTGTGTTTCAGCACGGACGGAATCGATGGACAACTACGCAGGGAGGGACCTAGCAGGATGGCAACAGTAAGCACAGCCACGTACGAAGCTTTTGGACTGACAGTCCGCTCGGCATTCGACGTACCGGAGCTTCCGCCCGCTGAGACAGAGCCCGACGGGCGGGCCGACGTCACCATCACTGAAGAACGGCTCCCTCGCCCACTGTCGGCTGACTCCGAATCGACCTTTCACGCGGTAGACGAGCGCGAATACTACCTTCTATACGACGCCGCAACGGTCAGAATTCTCGACGGGACGTCCATCGCTGTAGACCCGGCCTCGGACGTGCCAAGCGAAGTCCTCCGCCACGTACTGGTCGGCCCGGCGTTGAACCACCTGCTGGACCAGCGGGGCTACTTCGTACTGCACGCCAGTACTGTCAGCATCGACGGGCGTGCAGTGGCGTTCGTCGGGGAGTCCGGGGTCGGAAAAACGACGACTGCGATGGCCTGTTTGCTTGACGGGCACCGTGTCCTGAGCGACGACGTGGCTGCGATAACGCTGGATAATGCGGGACCAGTCGTTCGGAGCGGCTACCCATCGATGAAACTCGACCCGGAGGCAGTTGCGGCGTTTGACCCCCCGGTCGAGCCGCCGGAACAGGTCCACAGCGGGCGCCCGCGACACTTCTACGGGCTCAGACACGACCAGCCCGCGACTCCGGTGCCGCTAGAACGCATCTATCTGCTCGAAGACGGTGAATCTATCGGGGTGGACTCAGTCAGGCCGGACGAACAGGTCATGGCGCTCGTCGATAACACGTACACGCTGGGCGCGCTGGATGCCGACGGCCAGGCCGTGGCCAATTTCAGTGCTTGCGGGGAGATCGTCGATATGACAGATATAAAATGGCTCCGCCGGCCGTTCGATCTCGATATGCTCCCGGAGGTCGTAGACCGGATTCAGTCTGATCTCGAGAGTGAGCCATGCTAACGGAGGCTGAACCCGAGCTCCAATTGGTAGTCGACTGTGTTCGTACCGCAATCGTCACCGACGCTTCCCCCGAGCTTCCCGCGCTGGATGACACGCCAGACTGGGACCGCGTCGTTGAACTCGCTCGGTATCACGGCGTCGTGCAACTCCTCTATCAGGGGCTGGAACCGATGGCACGCGAGAGCAGTGCTGCGTTCACCGTGCCAGAGTCCGTGTTGACACGACTTAACAGCACAGTACAGGGAAAGCGGATGCGGAATCTCGCGTTCACGACCGAGCTACAGGAGATAATCGAGAGTTTTGAGACACGCGGTGTACGCGCGGTACCGTTCAAGGGACCGGTGCTTTCGGCCGCCACCTACGACGACGCAACGGTGCGGGAGTACAACGATCTGGATCTGCTCGTCCATCCTGAAGATATCACTGTCGCCGCGGATATTCTGGAAGAGCGAGGCTACGAGTGGCGCGGGGGCACGCCGCGATTGGACGACGCGGCGCTGTTGGGCGGTCCCGTGACGAAGGCTATCGTTCACGAGTACGAAATGCGCGGTCCGGAGTTCGACGTGGAACTTCGCTGGCGCGTTGGCGATGCCGAGCGACCGTTCTCCACATCCTTCGGTGAACTCTGGGACCGCCGCGACACCGTATCGGTCGGCGGCCAACCGCTTCCGGCGCTTGCACAGCCAGATCGGCTACTCGTATTAGCGTTCCACGGCACCAAGCACCGCTGGTATCTCCTGAAGTGGCTCTGTGATTTCGTTGCGGCGCTGGAGTCGACGGAAGCCGACTGGTCACACGTCCTCGCTCGGGCGCGGGAAACTGGCGTCCAGCGGAACCTACTGCTCGGGGCCGCGCTCGCCCGTACTGTCTTCGGGTATGCCCTCCCAGCGCCGATACTGGATCGCCTTCGCACGGACGACCGCGTCACCGAGTTAACCGAGGCCGTCGTCGAATCGCTGGCCGCTGGGACGCCACAGGCACCCACGCAGTTCGAGGCCGCTCAGTTTCACCTGGCTGCCAGCGATTCGGCAACTGCGCTGGTGCCGCTCCTGCTGTTGCATTCGTCGCTTCACCCGACTTACTCGGAGTACCAGTTTTGCCCGCTCCCCGGTCCGCTGCATCCGCTGTACTACGTCATCTGGCCGCTCCGACTCCTCCTCGAAGTGCCACAGTGGCAGCGACAGCGGTCCGAAGAGCCACTTGACGAAGCGACCTGAACGCCGAGTCGCTCGCTTCGTTCCGGCGACGATTCGCTGTATCTGGGGGCTGATTCTCAGCGGTATCCCACAGGCGGCTCACTCCCGTGGCCGGATTGTCCCCTCACCCAGCCCTTCCCAGGCAACGCGGTAGCCAAGGCGTGCGAGGGCGGCGCTGTCGTCCTCGATACCGTAGTCAGCCAGTCTGTTGCTCGCCGCCTCGTACGCCATTCCGGGCTCGATCTCCTCGGCCAGGTCGTCTAACACGGCAGGGGAAACGAGCGTGCGCCCGACGCGCTCGTGGTCAGGATAGGCCACGTCTTCCAGCGCATCCTCGCTGACGCCGTACTCCGCGGCGAGGTCAGCGAGCGAGGTAACGTCGGCATCCGGCCGGAGTTCATCGGGTATCTCCGCGGCGCTCTCGCGAACCAGTCGTTCCTCGTAGGGCCGCAGCGCGTCCCGCACGTCTTTCACGCTGACCGTCCCGGCGTACGGGATCGCTCGGGTCTCCGTCGCTTCGATTTCGTCCCCGACACCGAGCGATTCGTCGACGGCGACCAGCATCTCGACGTCCTCCAAGGCGTCAAGGCGGGTGAGTTTCTTCTCGACGTACTCCGGCGTCCAGAAACCCATAATTTCGAAGAAAATCCGGAAGGGAGCGTCACTGGCAGCCCCGTCCGAGCCCCCGCCACTGCGCCCGGTGTCCCGAACGCCGGTATCAGCGCCGGGTCGCCACTCGAAGGCGAAATCCGGGATGATGACGTGTTCCCCTGCCGCTAGAGGCTCCGGTTCCCGGATCAGGTCCCAGTCGAGGTCCAGCGCGGCGAACCGCCCGGCGAAGTCGGCTTCGACGCCGCTGTCGTAGCTGACCTCAGTTACGGGCTCGACGCCGGGAACGGAGACATCCGCATCTGAAAGGGTGAGTTCCCGCTCGGTACCCCGGTCATCGATGGTCGCCGTCAATTCCCACTCGCTCGCGGCCGCGACTGTCCGAAGGAGACGAGCGAAGCGGGTGCCGTACCGGCGTGTATTCGAGAACAGCGCGTCCGGCCCCGTGACGATGACCTCCCGACCGTTCGCAGTCTGTCGAATCTCGTACATCAGCCGGAGGCGCTTGACTGCCGAGACGAGCGCCTTCGGGTCGGAGGAGCGGACCCGTACCTCGGTGGCGTCGAACAGCGCCGTTTGCGCCAGCGAGAGGTCGTACTGGGTCCGCAGTTCGGCCGGCCCCCAGCGCGAGTCGACATCGGTGAGAATCTGTCGTGAGTCGCGGTCGGCGTACAGTGTGTCGGCCAGCGTCTCGGCATCCGTGCCGAAGTGGTCGGCCGCCTCGGAGAGTGCCTGCTGGCGCTCGGCCTCGGTCACGACGCCGACGTCCGCAGCGGCTTCGAACACCCGACGGCGGGCGCGGACAGGGTCGACCAGAGCTTGCGTCCCGAAGGTCGCCTCCCGCTCGACGAGTTTCGCCAGCCCGCGGACGAGTTTGAAATCGTCGGCCTCTCGCTCTACGTCTGTGAGTGCCGCCACCAGCGTCCCGCGGGATTCGCCGACGTGACCCTGATAGATTCCGAGCACGCGGGCCGCCAGCCGCTCCGCGTCGGCGTCGGCGAACTGCAGGTGGTAGCCGCCGCCGGCCCGGGACACCCGCAGGAGGTCTTTCGTCAGCACACGCGTGTGTCCGCCACGGAGCGACAAAAACGCGGGGTGTCACGGCGACCCATTCAACTGTCGGGGGTCGTCCGGTGTCATCCCGACGGGTGCCTCTCCTCGAACGTGACTTCGAGGCTGCGCCGCCCGCTATCTGCGTCGTCTGGCGACCCGCTCTTCCGCGGTCTCCTCAGTAACGAGCTCGTACAGCAGCGCCCGCCCGCCGTCGGCTTTCGGCCGGAGGATTCGTCCGAGCCGCTGGGTAAACTCCCGCTCTGATCCGCTCCCCGAGAGGACGACGGCGACGTTCGCGTCGGGCACATCAACCCCCTCGTCGAGGACGTTCGCGGTCACGACCCGGGAGTATGTCCCGTCGCGGAACCGCTCTAAGATCTCCCGACGCTCGCTCGCACCGGTCTCGTGTGTTATCGCTGGAATAAGGAACCGCTCGGAGAGGCGGTACACGAGGTCAGTGTGGGCGGTGAAGACGATGATGCGGTCCTCACGGTGGCGGTCCAGAATCGTCGCCAGCCGGTCGACCTTCCGCTGGGCGTTCATCATCACTTCGCGGGCGCGCTGTTTCGCCAGCAGCGCCTCGCGGGCCGCCGGGTCGTTGCCGGACCGCTTCACGAGTTCCTGATAGTCACTTCCGGACCGGAGTTGGATGTTGGACTGTTTGAGGTAGTCGGTGAACGTCCCCTGGTACTCCTCGTAGCGGTCCCGTTCGTCCGGCGTGAGCGCGACTTCGATTCGTTTGATATCGTAGTCCGCGAGGTGCTCGCCCGCCAGGTCGTCAACGCTGACTCGCTGGACGAGCGGCCCGACGAGGTCCTCGATAACCTCGTGGGCTCCGTCCGGGCGCTCGAACGTCGCCGTCAGCCCGAGCCGTGCCGGCGCGGCGAGCAGCCGAGCGATGTCCCGGTACCCCTCCCCGCCGAGGTGGTGGACCTCGTCGAAGACCACGAGTCCGAATCGGTCCCCGAGTTCGTCGGCCCGCAGGTACGCCGAGTCGTACGTCGACACCGTGATGTCCTCGACGCGCTGTTCGCCCCCGCCCATGCGGCCGACCGGCTGGTCGAACTCCCGCTGTAGCTCGCGCTGCCACTGCTCCAGCAGGTCGATAGTCGGGACCACGACCAGCGTCGGCGTCCCCAGCGCGACCATCGCCGCGATGCCGATGACGGTTTTGCCGCTCCCCGTCGGGAGTTCCAGACAGCCTCTATCGCCGGTCGTTCGCCAAGCGTCCAGCGCTGCCTGCTGGTAGGCTCTGAGGTCGTACGTCGTCGAGAGCGACAGCGACGGGAGCGAACTGACGTGGTCCTCGTATGCCAGCCCGCGCTCGTCGAGCGCGGCCCGGAGTTCGGCGTACCGGTAGGCCGGCGCTCGATCTGTCTGCGAGCGCTCGTCGTACTCGACGCCGGGCAGGTCCGACGGCGGGTCCCCCGTCACGCGGATGGTCCCCGACTCGTACGTCAACTCCAGCACACTCCGGGGTTCGCCGGTCCGGCCGATAACGCTTTCGTGGGCCACATCGCCGGGGGCACCACCGGGTAAAATACCAATACAGTTTACGTCCGTTCGCACCCACTATTCTTAGTATGGACGACGCACGAGCAGCAGTAATTGCCCTCTTGCTGTCGGCAGTGCTGACCCTCGCCGTGGTACCGGCAAGCGTAGCAGGAACACAGACGGCACAGGAGACACTAACCGTCGACAAAGACGGGAGTGCCGACTACCGGTCGATACAGGCCGCCGTGGACGCCGCCGATAGCGGTGACACCGTCGAGGTCCGGCCGGGCACCTACTACGAAGAAGTCCGAATCAACGAGAACATCTCCCTCGTCGCACCCGACCGGGCGATACTGGACGGCTCGCGGTTCGTCAACGGTACCGGCGTTACGGTGGCCGGCCCAGCCGAACCGACCGTCACCGGATTTACCGTGCGGAACTACCGCTTTGGTGTCATGGCCAACGGGACCAATGGCGACTGGACGGTCAGTAATACGACCGTTATCGCTGCCGACGTCGGCGTCTACGCGCCGAATTCGTCCGGGAACTGGACTATCGAGGACGCCGCCGTCGCCAGCACGACCTACAGCGGCGTGTTCGCCCGCGAGACCAGCGGCGACTGGACGATTCGCGACACTCGCTTCGTCGCTGTCGGCGGCGACGGCGCCGACGTCCGCAGGTCTTCCGGCGACTGGGCGGTCGCAGCGGTCGTCGTCGACCGGTCCGGCGCGGACGGCGTCGATGCCTCCGGGACAACTGGCGACTGGACGGTCCAGAACACGGAGGTCCGTCGTAGCGATACCGGCGTCAAAGCTATCGACAGCGACGGCGACTGGACGGTGACCGACCTGACGGTCCGCCGGAGCGACACCGGCCTGGTGACCGCTTTCTCGGGCGGTGCGTGGACGCTCGAAAATGCCACCCTCGAAACCCGGGATATCGGGGTCTTCAGCGCTCGAACGACCGGCGCGTGGACCATCCAGAATACGATCATCGAAAGCCGGCAACAGGGAATCCACGCCGTCAAGACCAACGCGTCGTGGACTGTCTCTGAATCGACCGTCTCCGTGACCGCCGAGCAGAACGCCATCGGTGTCGACGCCCGCTCCGCGAGCGAGGGCTGGTCGCTTGAGAACGTCACCATCGACAGCCCCGATATCAAAGTCGCCGAGTGAAGCAGACACGCCGGCATTGCCTACCCCGTCACGGGCTGCCACTCTCGCCACCAAAGCGAAGCCCTTAATTAAAACACCCTCTTCTCCCAGAGTGCGGGACCGTGGGGTAGCGGTATCCTCGGCGGATGGGGTCCGTCGGACCTGAGTTCGAATCTCGGCGGTCCCACTTCAAGGCTTTGTGCAAGGAATACAACTGGACAGCAGCGGTTTCATACGGGCCGCGAGGGTTGCGCTGCCACAGTGGTTGACGGAAACATCAATCAGACACCCAAGGCGGAAGCAGAGGAAGGCTGACAGCCAAATTGTGATTTGTGCGGCCCCGCCAGAACGAGACCGATTTCCTCTACACTTTTGTAATGCCGATAGCAAGCGAGGGGTATGGGAAAGGCAAACGACGTAGACTACGCTGACCTGCACGACCCGAACGCAGAGTACACCATGCGGGAGCTCTCTGCGGAGACAATGGGCGTCACCGCCAAGCGCGGTGGCGGCCGTGACGTGGAGATCACAGACGTTCAGACGACGATGGTCGACGGGAACTTCCCGTGGACGCTCGTCCGGATCTACACCGACGCAGGCATCGTCGGTACGGGCGAGGCATACTGGGGCGCGGGCGTCCCGGAACTCATCGAGCGGATGAAGCCGTTCGTCGTCGGCGAGAACCCGCTGGATATCGACCGCCTCTACGAGCACCTCATCCAGAAGATGAGCGGCGAGGGGAGCGTCGAGGGCGTCACCGTGACGGCCATCGCTGGCATCGAGGTCGCACTGCACGACCTCGCGGGCAAGATCCTCGAAGTGCCGGCCTACCAGCTCCTGGGCGGCAAGTACCGCGACGAGATGCGCGTGTACTGCGACTGCCATACCGAGGAAGAGGCTGACGCCGACGCCTGCGCCGAGGAGGCGCGCCGCGTCGTCGACGAACTGGGCTACGACGCGTTGAAGTTCGATCTCGACGTGCCGAGCGGCCTCGAAAAGGACCGCGCGAACCGCCACCTCCGCCCGGGCGAAATCCGCCACAAGGCCGAGATCGTCGAGAAGGTCACCGAGGAGGTCAAAGACGAGGCCGACGTGGCCTTCGACTGTCACTGGACGTTCTCGGGCAGCTCCGGGAAGCGCCTCGCCGACGCCATCGAGGAGTACGACGTCTGGTGGCTCGAAGACCCCGTTCCGCCGGAGAATCTCGAAGTGCAGGAGGAAGTCACCAAGTCCACGACCACGCCGATTACCGTGGGCGAGAACCGCTACCGCGTCACCGAGGAGCGGCGGCTCATCGAGAACCAGGCCGTCGACATGATCGCGCCGGACATGCCGAAGGTCGGCGGGATGCGCGAGACGCGCAAGGTCGCCGATGTGGCGAACCAGTACTACATCCCGGTCGCGATGCACAACGTCTCCTCGCCGATTGCGACGATGGCGAGCGCCCACGTCGGGGCGTCTGTCCCGAACTCTCTCGCCGTCGAGTACCACTCCTACGAACTCGGCTGGTGGGAGGACCTAGTCGAGGAGACCGTCATCGAGGACGGCTACATCGAGATTCCGGAAGAGCCGGGTCTCGGTCTGACGCTCGATCTCGACGCCGTCGAAGAGCACGTCGTCGAGGGCGACACCGTCTTCGACGAAGCGTAAGTTCAGCCCCCCATCTGTTGGTGTTGACTGGGACGGCACCGGGTGACGTGGTGGTCACCCGATATCACGGCGGCACAGTTACGCCGCATCGAATTCGACGCCGGTGATCTCGAAGCGAGCACCGCCGGCGTCGCTTTCTGCGACCGTTATCGACCAGCCGTGGGTGTCGACGATCTCATCGACGATTCGGAGGCCGAACCCGGGACCCGAAGCCAGCGAGTACCCGCCCTCGAACACGTCCTCGCGCTCGTCGGCCGGAATCCCGACGCCGTCGTCCGCGACGTAGAAGCCGTCGTTCAGTTCGCCGACAGTTATCGTCAGGTCGGTGGCCGCTCCCTGCGACTGTGATATCGAGGTTGTCGCACGCTGCTCGCCGGTGTCTCCCTGTTTCTCGGTGTGTGGCGTTTGTCCATGTTCCACACTGTTGCGGATGAGGTTCTCGAACAGTTGCCGGAGCCGGCTGGGGGCCGCGCGGACCACGGCAGCGGTCCGTAGCTCCAGTGTCGCGTCGCCGGTCTCGACGGTTTGCCAGCACTGCTCGACGACGGTCTGGAGCGGCACTGACTCGCTGTCGAGCGCGGCCTCGCCGTTCCGGGCCAGCGACAGGAGGTCCTCGATGAGTTGGCCGATACGGTCGTGGGCTCGCTCGACTGCATCGAGATGCTCGCTGTCGTGTTCCATCTGTGCGAGTTCTAGCTGTCCCCGGGCGACGTCAAGCGGGTTCCGGAGGTCGTGACTGACGACGCTGACGAACTCGTCGAGGCGCTCGTTTTGTTGTTCGAGAGCCTGTTGACGGCTGTCGAGGGTAGAGATTTCCCGTCCGATACCGGCCACGCCGAGCGTCGAGCCGTCAGCAGCCGTTATCCGGCCGCCAGTGAATTCGTACGGGACTGTCGTTCCCTCGGCGGTCAGCAGGTCGGCTTTGAACGACGCCTCACCGGTCTCGAACGCCGCCTCAATACCTTGACGAACCGTCTCGCGGTCGGACGGGGCGAAGAAGGCTGTCAGACCCATCGACTCGAGGTCAGCGTCTTCGTGTTCGGTGGCTGCCGCCAGTGCATCATTCCAGCGAACCAGATCGCCGTTCTCGTCGAGTTCATAGAACAGATCCGGCACTGCATCGACCGGCGCGTCAGGGCTATCCAGTTCCGTGATGCGTTCGGACTCGCGTCGCTTCCGCTCGGTGATGTCGCGCGAGGCCCCGACGATTCTGGTGACTGTGCCGTCGTCGACGATCGGTTGCGCCTCGGCCCGCACCCAGCGCTGTTCGCCATCCGGTTTGGTAATACGGAATTCGAGGTCGACGGATTCGCCGGCTGACACGCGTTGCATCGCCTGCATGACTCTCTCCTGGTCCGTGTGGTGAATCGCTGTCATGAACTCTGCGGGGTCAGCCTGCAGGGACTCCACGGAGCGGCCGTAGAGCGTTTCGTATGCCGAATTGACGAACTGTATCTCGGTCCAGTCCCCGGAGAACACCCACAGCAGTTCGTTCGACTGTTCCGCCAGTTCTGTGAGTTGCCGTCTGGTCCGGCTAGCGGTTTCTGTCGACTGGTGGTGTTCGACGAGCAACCGAATCCGATTGGCGAGGAGATCGCCACGCCCGAGAGCCGTGTCTCTGCTGAAAACGTCGGTGACTCCGTTCGAGACCGCGTCACTGGCGACGGATTCCGACTCGGTCAGCAGCAGTACCGGGACATTGCTATCCCGCTCGCGGACTATCTCAGCGAATTCACGGCCGGACCGGTCCGGGAGGTCGTCCGCGGTAACGATACCATCGATAGCGTTGTCTTCGAGACGTTCGAGCGCACTGTCAGCCCGGTCAGTCGTAGTCAGGGTAAGCGAGTCCGGGTCTCGTCCATCCGGGAACTCGACAGTCTCGTCGAGTAGCGGGGTGTCGTCCACCTGCAACACATGTATCGAATCCGTCGTCGCATATGTGTCAGCCATCTTGTGTAAGTGGAACTGCATCACCCCTCTTGAAGATACGCCTGCATTGACGGATTACGCCCCGAACCGGTCCGAGATTGCACCCCGGTCGATCTTGTCCGGACCGCTGGTCGGCATCGCCTCGACGAACGCAATCTCACGGGGGTGTTTGTACCGGGCTAGTCGGTCGTCGAGGAACGTCCGGAGGCCGTCGAGTGTCAGCGACCGGTCGCTGGCCCCGCCTGTCGTGCTATCGGTCGCAGGTTCGATGACGGCCTTGCCGACCTGGCCCCACCTGTCGTCGGGCACCGGAATCACGACGACTTCACCGACCGACGGATGGTCGGCGATAGCGTCCTCGACCTCCGCGGGATAGACGTTCTCGCCGCCGCTGACGAACATATGCTTGGTTCGACCCTCGATGTAGTAGTAGCCGTCTGCGTCGGCGCGGGCGAGGTCGCCAGTCGACACCCAGCCGTCGCCGAACGTCTCGGCGGTGGCCTCGGGGTTGTCGAGGTAGCCCGTCGCGGCGTGGGGCGAGCGCAACTGGAGTTCGCCGACGGTGCCGGGGTCGACCGTCTTTCGTGCGTCGGAGGGACCATCGCCGGTGTCACCGTCGTCGGGTTCGACGACTCTGGCGTCGACGTGCATCGCCGGCTTGCCAACGGAATCGGCCTTCTCGCGGGGCCAGCCCTCCGGCATCGCGAAGTTGTTCGGGCCGCACTCGGTGAGGCCGTAGCCCTGTGAGAGGTCGACACCGCGGTCCCACCACGCCTCCATCACGCTCTTGCGACAGGGGCCGCCGCCGGACTTGGCGAAGCGCAGCGTCGAGAGGTCCGTCTCCGCCCAGCGGTCGTGCTGGGTCATCATCCGTAACACTGCGGGGACGGCGACGAGGACCGTCCCGCCCTCGGCGTCGATGGTCTCCAGCACGTCGCCGGGGTCGAACTCGCGGGCGATGACCACTGTCCCGCCCAGATGCCACAGCGGGACGGTGAGGACGTTCCAGCCCCCGGTGTGGAACATCGGGAACACCATCGGCGTCACGTCGTCGGCCCGCAGCCCCCAGGCCGTGATCGTGTTCAGGGAGTTCCAGACGATGCCGCGATGCGTGATTTCCGTCTCCTTGGGCGTCCCCGTCGACCCGCCGGTGTGGAGGAGGAGGTGGGTGTCACCGGGGGCCGGGGTCGCCGTCTCGACGGGCGCGTCATCCTGGGGGAGGGCCGAAGCGTAGAGCGTGCTGTCGAGCGTGGAATCCGAGGACGCGCCGTCGGTGGTTTCGAGCTGGATGATTTCGGGCGCAGTCGCGTCGGCTGTCTCCAGAGCGGTCGAGACAGTCTCTGCGAAGGGGGACTCGACGACGAGGATTTCAGGGTCCACGCGGTCAAGGAGTTCGGCGAGTTCAGGGGGCGCGAGCCGATGGGACAGCGGGGCGAGTCGGCTCCCGGTCTTGCCCGTGGCGAAGAACAGGTCGACGACGGCGGGGCGGTTCCGCGAGACGACGGCGACGGTGCCGGCTGCCGCCGTGGCGTCCGTCGCAGTGCGGGCGGCGTCGGCGTCCGCACCGACCCCGTACTGCCGGAGCAGGCGAGCGGTCCGGTTCGCTCGCCGGTCCAGTTCGGCGTAGGTGAACCGCTCGCCGGTGGTCGCATCCACCAATCCCTCGCGGTCCGGCGTGAGCGCGGCCCGGCGCTCGCTCCAGGCACCGACCCACTCCTGTGGCGTCCCCTCAGACATCGTCGATGAACTCCCGTATCTGTGTGTTGACGCGGTCGTACTCCTCAATGAACAACAGGTGCGGACCGCCGTGGACGGTGATGAAGTCGGCGTTTGGCAAGCCCCGCGCCAGCAGTTTCCCGTTCTCGTAGGGGACGACCTCGTCAGCGGTCCCGTGGATGACCAGGCACGGCTCCGTAATCTGCTGGAGGCGGTCCGACACATCGTGGGCCTGCACAGCCGCGCCTTGCCATTCGAGGGCTTGGTCGCTGGCGTCGCTGTCGATGCGCCAGTCGATGATGCGCTCGATGAGGTCTTCGTGGGTGCCCATGAACCGATCCGAAAGCGCGGGCTGCATTTTGTACCGCCGGAGTTCGCGCTTGTCGAGGTCCTCGGGTACGTTGAACATCCGCTGTTGGGTCTCCTCGGGGACCGCCTTGGCTTCCGGCCCGCCTGGCGAGGTACACATGAGCGTCAGCGACTGCGCCCGATCGTACTCCAGTGCGTACTGCTGGGCGATCATCCCGCCCATACTGGCCCCGACGACGTGGGCCTGCTCGACGCCGGCGTCGTCGAGTACGGCCTCTAGGTCGCTGGCCATCTCGCGCATCGTGTAGGGCCCGTCGGGCTCCTCGGAGTCGCCGGTGCCGCGGTTGTCCCACACGATAGTCTGGTACTCATCGACCAGGGCTTCCTGTTGCCACAGCCACATCCAGCGGCCATAGCCGATGCCTTCGACGAAGACCACAGTCTCGGCGTCTTGCGGCCCCTCGCGCTCGTAGGCGAGCGAGACGCCGTCGTTGGTCGCGTATTGCATACTGACCGTTTCTGGTTGGATATCCTTCAAGTGGTCCGGTTTCTGGCTCATTGCGTTACCGGCTCCGTTTTCGGTTGCTCAGACGGTTCGACGGTCGGCTGCACTGTGTTGATCATTCCGAATCACCCCAGAGCTTCTCCGGCAGCGCCTCGGCGAACGTTCCGCCGATGCGCGCTCGCAGCGTCCCGAGCAGTCCGTCGGGGACGTAGAGCACGAACAGCACGAACACGAGCCCGACGTAGAGGCTCGCGTGGCCGTTCAACAGCAGGTCGATGAGGCCGCCGATGGTCGTGTCTCCGACCAGCGTCGCGTCCAGCGTTTCCTGGCCCAGCAGCGCGCGGAGATAGGGCAACAGGCCGCCACCCTGTCCGGCCTTCGAGAGGAACTCTCTCACTGTTTCGTCGAACAGATGGCCGTACAGCGAGCCGGCAAGCGTCCCGAAGCCGCCGATAATGCTCGCCAGCAGGGCGTCGCCGGTTACCAGGAAGTAAAAGGAGTTCTCCGGGCTGGCTGAGCGCTTGAAGCCGGCGAATAGTCCACCGGCGACAGCGGCGAAGAACCCGCTGACCGCGAAGGCTCCGAGCTTGTAGAGGTAGGTGTTGTAGCCGATGGCGATAGCGCGCTCCTCGTTTTCCCGGATGGCAATCAGCACCCGCCCGAACGGGGAGTGGATTATTCGCTGCATGGCGAAGTAGCATGCGAGGACGACGAGGCCGATCATGTAGTAGGACACTTCCGTCCCGGACAGCGTCGACCCAAGCAGGGCCACCTCGTCGCCGGTGAGTACGCCGATTGACAGGGATAGCTGGTCAATGCCGGGAACCCCAATCTGGAAGCCTTCGGCGTGGCTCGGCCCGACCGCGGGGCCGTCCCGGGGGTTGGTCGCCACGTAGTCCCAGCCGCGGACGAACACGTAGAACACCTGCGCGAAGCCGAGCGTAATCATCGCGAAGTAGACACCAGAGAGGCGGAACGAGACGAGGCCGACGAGCATCGCCAGCACGACGGCGATGAGACCGCCGACCAGCAGGGACAGCATGAACGGCGTCCCGGGGCCAAGCAACGGCAGCTTCCCGTTAGCAATGAGGATGACGGTGTACGCGCCGGTGCCGTAGAACACCGCGTGGCCAAACGAGAGGTAGCCGGTGTAGCCGCTGATGAAGTCAAAGGAGATAGCAAAGAGGCCGAAATAGAGGACGCCGACCATCGTCTCTACGGTCGGCAGTAGCATCTGCGTCTCGGCACCGACAGGCGAGTTCAACAGCGTGTGATACACCGGCGGGTACAGCGCCAGCAGGGCGATAACGAGGATGTGAGCGGTGTGGTCCCGCAGGTACTCGCGGGGCCAGCCCGTCTCAACAGTCGTGGGGGTCTGTGGCTCGGACGCCGCCTCGGCGTCGGCCTCGGTCTCGGCGCTAATGGCCCCCCACCTCCTCGACGCCGAACAGGCCCTGCGGGCGGACGATGAGCGTCACCACGAGGACCAGAAACAGGACGAGTTCCGGCAGGCCCGTGAACTCGATGACGTTCTGGAACCACCAGGTCGTCACCGCGTCGGCCATCCCGACGACCAGCGCGGCGACGACGGTGCCCCGGAACGTCCCGAGGCCGCCGACGATGACGACGATGAACGCCGGCAGCAGCGTCTCGGCCGCCAGCGGGACGCTCGCGCCCCACGTCGGGTCCCACATCAGCAGCGTTCCGGCCGCGCCGGCCAGCCCGATACCCAGCGCGAACACGACGGTGAACACCTGACGAACGTCGATGCCAAGCGCCGATGCCATCTCCGTGTCCTCGCTCCCGGCCCGGATGTACAGGCCATAGCGGGTCTTTGTGAGGAACGCCCAGATGCCGACCACCGTGATAGTTCCAAGGAGTATCTGGAACAGCGACATCCAGCCGACGCTGACGGGACCGAGGGCGACCGGTTCGCGGAGGAACTGCGGCTTGGTCGCCAGCGCGGCCTGCCAGTCCGACAGCGGCTGGAGGCCGTAGACACCCAGCACAATGCGAACGACCTCCTCGATGACGAGCGTCAGGCCGAACGTCAGCAGGATCTGGTATATTGGCGGCCGGTCGTACAGCGGCCGGATGATGGTTGTCTCGATAGCCCCGCCAAGCACCGTCAGCAGCGCGAACACGACGACGATGGCGACGAAGAACAGGCCGAGGCGGGTCAGCGGCGCTGTCCCGCCGGTGACCGTCACCACCATCAGGAGGCCGCCGAGGTACGCCCCGACCATCGTCAGTGACCCGTGGGCGAAGTTCAACACGCCCATCAGGCCGAAAATCAGCGTCAGACCGCTGGCAATCATCACGTACAGCGCTGACTTGGCGAGCCCGTTGACGATGACACCGCCGAGTTCGCCGAGCGTCAGGAACTCCACGAGCGCTTCGAGTATCATGCCGACAGATACCTCCTGAACCGCTCGTCGTCGGCCGTCACCGCCGCCGTGTCGCCGTCGTCGACGACGCGGCCCTTGTCGAGGATGTAGAACCGGTCGGCCAAGTCGAGCGCCAGCGGGAGGTTCTGCTCGACCAGCAGCATCGTCACATCCTCGCTTGCTTTCGACAGCGCCTCGGCCACGTCGGCGACGATTTGGGGGGCTAACCCCTCACTCGGTTCGTCGACCAGCAGCAGGTCGTTGTCGCCGACCAGCCCGCGGGCGATGGCGAGCATCTGCTGTTGGCCGCCCGACAGGGTCCCGGCCTCCTGCCCCCGCCGCTCTTCGAGGATGGGGAACGAGTCGAAGGCCAGGCGGAGGCCGTCGCTCACGTCGTCCGGGTCCGGTATCGCCGCCCGAAGGTTCTCCTCGACACTGAGTTGGCTGAACATCCGACGGTCCTCCGGAATCCATCCCAGTCCGCGCTCGGCGACCTCGTGTGTCTCCAGCCCGACCAGCGACTCGTCGCGGAAGGTGATCGACCCCTCGCGTGGCGGTGTCAGTTGCAGAATCGTCCGCAGCGTGGTCGTCTTACCGACGCCGTTGCGGCCGGCCAGCGCGACCACCTCTCCCTCCTCGACGGAGAGGTCGACGCCTTCGAGAATGTGGCTGTCGCCGTAGTACGTGTGGACGCCGCTCAGTTCGAGCAGGCTCACGCCGTCCCCTCCTCCGAGTCCGTTCCGGACCCGGTCGCTGTCGTGTCATCGTCCAAGCTGCCCGGTTCGTAGCCGCCGAGATACGCCGACTGGACGTCGGGGTTAGCCCGTACCTCTGCTGGCAGTCCGTCGGCGATGACCGCACCCTGATGGAGCACGACGACGCGGTCGGAGACGCCCATCACGATGTCCATGTTGTGCTCGACCAGCAGGACTGGGTAGTCCTCTGCCACCGCCTCGATGAGGTCCCGGATTTCGTCAACACTCTCCGAGGAGACGCCGGCGTTTGGCTCGTCCAGCAGGAGCACCGCGGGGTCGCCGGCCAGCGCGATAGCGACTTCGAGCTTGCGCTTTGCGCCGTGGCTCAGCGTGCTCGCGAGGTCCTCGGCCCGGTGGGCAAGCCCGACCCGGTCGAGAATCTCGTGGGCGCGCTCCGTGAACTCGTCGTAGTGGTCGACGTTGCGCCAGAACGTCGTGGCGTCGTCGCTGTGGGCCTGTTCGGCGACCCGGACGTTCTCAAGCACCGTGCTGTTGGGGAAGACATTCGTCACCTGATAGGACCGATGGATGCCCTTGCTGGCCGTCTCGTGGGGCGACGCGTCGGTGATGTCCTCCCACTGTCCGTCACGCCGGAGTTCGACCGTCCCCTCGGTGGGCGAGAGGCTCCCGGTCAGCAGATTGAAGAACGTCGTCTTGCCGGCCCCGTTCGGGCCAATGAGCGAGCACAGTTCCGCGTCGAGTTCGAAGTCGACGCTGTCGACAGCAGTGAGTCCCCCGAACTCTCTGGTCAGTCCCTGTGTTCTGAGCATACCTACAGTGAACAGTCCATCTGGTCGCTGTCCTGCGGGATGGTCGTCTCGTCGGCGCTGATGCGAGCGAGCGGTTCGCCGGGCATGATGGCGGCTCCCCAGTTGTCGGCCCACTCGTCGGTCGTCGGAATCGGGTTCGCGACGGTCATCGCCGACTGTGCCTGATTGTTGTACTCCTGGAAGGTGTAGCCGTTCTCGCCTTTCGGCGTGTCGGTGACTGTCATCCCCTTCAGGGCATCGGCGATGTCCGTACCCTCGGTCGACCCGCTCTCCTGAACCGCCTGATGGATCGCTGACGCGCCGGTGAAGGTCCCCGCTGAGAACAGGTCCGGGACGACGCCGTAGGCGTTGGTGTAGCTCTCGACGAACGCGTCGTTGATCGGGTTGTCGTACTGGTTCCAGTGGTAGCGAGTCGTGAACGGCCCGAGCTGTGAGTTTCTGATCTTTTCCTCGGTCAGGGGTTCGCCGAGCACGCTCTGCATCGTCCCGCCGACGACGCTGTTGGTGATTCTGGTGGCGAACCCGCCGAACACCCGATAGGAGTACTCACCGGAGAGGAAGGCGTTGAACATCGCCGGGAGCGTCGCGACGGTGAACCCGCCGACGACGCCTTCCGCCCCGGCTTCCTCGGCGTTGTCCAGCAGCCCATCCCACTCGGCGTAGCCCTGTTCGACGAAGCGTTCGCCGACGATATCGACGCCCTCGGCTTCCAGCACGTCTCGGTAGTTGTTGACGACCGCGCGGCCGAAACTGTAGTCCGCGCCGAACAGGTAGACGGTCGAAACGTCCGTCTCTCTGGCGACGTACTTCCCGCCCGAGCGGGCGTCCATCGCGGTGTTCTCGCTCGCTCGGTAGACGAGGTCGCTACAGGTCTCGGAGTTGGACGTGATGTCGGCCGACGCCGCCGGACCGAGCATGATGGGGACCTGCGCCTGATTGACGACCGTCGTGACGACCCGGCTGGCGACCGCCGAGGACGCACAGCCGGCGAGCATGTCCACGCTCTCGTTCTCGACGAGGTTCGTCGCCGCCGTCTGAGCCGTGTCCGCCGAGAACTCCGTGTCCCGTATTAGCAGGCGGTACTCCGTGTCACCAGCGGTAATGGTTACCTCGCCGCTGCCGGCGTCTGTCGGCGGATCGGTCTCACCCTTGTACGCCAGCCCGGAGAGGAAGCCCCACAGCGACTGGTCGCCGTAGTATTTCAGGTCGCCGGCGCGGGGCTGAAGCACGCCGATGCTGACCGTCTGCGTCGAGTCACCGCCGCCCGATTCGCCGTTCGTGCCACTGTCCGTCGTGCCGCCGTCCGAACCGTCCTGTTCAGTCATGGATGAGTCGTCACTGACACAGCCGCTGAGCCCGACAACGCCGGCACCGAGCGCGCCGAGAACGCGCCTCCGTGTAGCCGTGTTCTGCATAACAGATTATCGTAGACTCGCCGACTACATAGTGTGCTGAGTTAACATGTTAACGCGGCGAGACAGACCGCAATTCTCGTCCGTACCGGGACTGTCACAAAACTGGTCGTAAACGGTCTGTATCGTTCTTTCCTTGGCGAATTATGCGCTCACACCGATTTGACTATCTGCTACGTAACTGCTTCAGTAACTGTCAATCGATATATTTCAGCGGTCACCCACGTTAGTAACGCCGGAATGAGAGAGAGGACCAGTCCAAGGGCCACAGCGAACTGTGTGTCCGACGAAATCGAGTGGATATCTGCGACAAAGGTACATCAGAGAACTGTTTATCAACCCGACCAGAGCTCGGACGAAAATACGCCGCTGTTCGCTGTCCCAGTCGCATTGCGGGTAGTTAGAGAATTTCGTGGTCAGTGTATCGATGCAGGATACCGAGGATGACCACCCACGGCAAGGTCATTCCGACGGTGATTGAAATCAGAAACCCAATCTGACGGTTCACACCGAGGAAGTCAAACAGTTCCATTCCTCCCGCAAACCCCGCAAAAATGAACACGCCGAGGAATACGGCAACTGGTATCAGGATAACTCCAACAAGCAACCGCCTTGCGAGCCGACGGTACGGTGCGAGTATGATTCGCAAGAGCAACCCGAATACCGTTTTGAAAAGCATTCCAAGAGCCGGTATGGCTCTTCTAGATGATGATTCGTCTTCTTCAGCAGTCATGATTATGTTGTCTTTGCTTTTGTATAAAAATATCTTTGGTCGAAATATTTGTTTGACCGGTCCCCTCCTTTGCACTCGTATTGCGTCCGGCCGTGGGAATATGATTTAAGCAGGTCTCAATCTCGAAATCATGCATGGAAGTAACCCTTACTCTATCCGTCTGGGTGGAACCAGTGGTCACCACCCAGCAGCACAGATATGCGGACAGTTCAGGATTCGTTTGACCGGCATTTGCTGATTCATATCTCAGCCCACGCAATCGGTGTTGTCTTGTATCGATGTCGCTCTCACGAGTGTCAGTTATGCAGTAAAACAACGCTAAGGCCTACAGTGGGAGCTAGGTACGGCCGTTGTGACAATTGCACCCAGCTGTCATTCTGGACAGGGTAGGGAACAGGCCGGGGGAGACAGCGAAATCAGTCCTCGATGTCGTCCAGCGCCTCGACGACGCGCTGGATCATCTTCCGCTCGCCGCGTCGGAGATTCTTCGAGACGGCGGGTTTGGACACGCCGAAGTCCTCGGCAAGCGACCCCAGCGTCGCGTCCCGGGGCGACTCGAAGTAGCCCTCGGAGACGGCGGTTTCCAGCGTCTCACGTTCGGTGTCCGAGAGGTCCCGACAGCCGTCCACGAGCGTCATCGCCGCGCCGGCGTTCTGCACGAGGTCCTGGAGCTGTGGGAGCGTCGTCGACGTGCGTTCGACCACGTCGTACTCGTTGTCGCGGTCGAGTTCCGAGAGCGTCGTATCGGCGTCCCGGCCGCGGTCGAATCCGACGTGCCAGGTTTCGCTGCCCGCCTCAATGTGGAACGGGCCGGTGATGTAGCCGCCGTTGTCCCGGATGGTCTGCATCGCCGCCGTTTCCTCGATAGTCGTCCTGATGTGGGCGGCGTTGTCCTCGCGGCGCAACAGCGCACAGTCGTTCATGTTCTCGTGGGCCTGCAGACTGTCCAGCCCCGTATCGAGGATCCCCGCGTCCTCGGCTTCGACAACCATTCGCGTCTCCAACTCCCGCGCACGCTGGTCGAAGTCCCAGTGTACCGCTGCAAAGGCGACGTCGTGGTCTGCCGTCGTGTCGATGAAGGGACAGTCGTACTGCTCCATGTCCAGGGCGATATCTATCATTGGCAGTCCACTGTATCCTGTGTGATTCGTGTGATACGGTAAAGAACCCCACGATTAATAATAGCTATTTCCCGAAACCGGGTTCTTCACGAACGTCTATCCCTGATACACCGTTTCAATAATGTTTTAGGGCTCGGTTCTGGAGGAAGTGGTATGACTTTGCACGCCAGAGAGATAAACCAGGACGTACGGGAGTTGGGTGCGCTCCTGGGCGAAGTGCTGGAAGCACAAACCTCGACCGAGGCGTTCGAAACGGTGGAAACCATTCGAACGTCGTGTATCGACTACCGGCGCGGTGACGCCGAGACGCGGGACGAAGTCCACCGGGCACTGAACCGACTGAACCCGGAGACCCAAGATATCGTCGCACGCGCGTTTACGACCTATTTCGAACTTATCAATCTCGCCGAGGAGCGCGAACGGGTCCGCGAAATCCGAGAGGGGAGCGAGGAGGGTGTACTGGCCGACAGCGTCGAGGAAGCCGTCCGGGACCTGGCCGAACGCGGCGCAGACCCGGAGGAGTTCGAGCAGGTGCTCGAAGACGTTCTCATCCAGCCGACGTTCACGGCTCACCCCACCGAAGCCCGCCGGAAGACGGTGAAGGCGAAGCTCCGGTCGGTCGCCCGTGACATCGAACGACTCGACGAGCGGCGACTCACCGAACGCGAACAGAAGCGTATCGAGCGGAACCTCGACGCTGAAGTGACGAGTCTCTGGCAGACACCGCAGGTCCGGGACCGCCGCCCGGAGGTCACCGACGAAGCGCTAAACGTCCAGTGGTACCTCGAAAACGTCCTGTTCGACGTTATCGACGAGGTGTACGACGAACTCGAACACACCCTCGAAGACGTGTACGACGAGGACATCGATATCGACACACTCTACGAGTTCCGCTCGTGGGCCGGCTCCGACCGCGACGGCAACCCGTTCGTCACCACTGAGGTGACCGAGGAGACGCTGGAGCGCCAGCGTGACACCGTGCTGCCGCTGTACCGCAACAAGCTCAAGGAACTCTCCGGGGTGCTGAGTCAGGACGCCTCGAACATCGCGACCGACGCGCTGTTCAACGAGCGACTGGACCGTCACAAGTCCAGGCTCCCCGGAATTGCCACGGAGGCCGAGGAACGGTATCCGGACGAGCCCTACCGCCAGAAGCTCCGGCTGATGCGCGAGTCCGTCATCCGGGTCAGCGACGTTCGCCAGGGCGGCTACGAGAGCGACGAGGAACTGCTGACCGACCTCCGCGTCATCGCCGACAGTCTCCGTGAGAACGACGCCGAGGTCATCGCCGAGGCCCACGTCGACCCGCTGATCCGCAAGGTCGAGACGTTCGGTTTCAACCTCGCCAGCCTCGACCTGCGCGACCACCGGAAGATGCACACCGATGCCATCGCCGAATCCGTCGAGCGCGAGGGCATCGACTACGCCGGCATGGACGAAGACGAGCGTGTCGAGTTCCTGACCGAGGCTATCATCCAGGACAACCCCGTCATCGACATGGAAGACACCGAGGGGCTCTCGGAGGACGCAACCCGCGTCCTCGACCGCTTCCGCGCGGCCGCCGACTGGCAAAACGAGTTCGGCATCGACGCTATCGACACCTACGCAATCTCTTGGTGTGAAGAACCAAGTCACGCGCTTGAGGTCCTGTTCCTGGCCGACCAGGTCGACATCGTCGACTTGCCCGGCTACTGCGGGTTCGACGTGGTGCCGCTGCTGGAATCGGAGTACGCCCTCTCCGGAGCCCGCCGCATCATGGGCACGCTGTTCGAGAACGAGGCCTACTCCCAGGCTCTTGAGGCCCGGGACAACATCCAGGAGATCATGCTGGGCTACTCCGACTCGAACAAGGAGAACGGCTTCCTTGCCGCCAACTGGTCGCTGTACAACAACCAGAAGCGACTGGCGGACATCACCGACGACTACGACGTGGAGATGCGCCTGTTCCACGGCCGCGGCGGCTCCATCTCCCGCGGCGGCGGCCCGATGAACGACGCCATGCTGGCCCTGCCGAACGAGACAGTGACCGGTCAGATAAAGTTCACCGAGCAGGGCGAGGCCATCGCCGAGAAGTACGCCAACCACGACATCGCCGAGCGCAACCTCGAACAGATGCTCAACGCCCAGATCCGGGCGCGGAAAAACGCCATTGAGGAGCCCGTCGAGGAGATTCCCGACGAGTGGGAGGAGGCGATGGAGACAGCGTCCGACGCCGCCCGCAACGAGTACCAGGACCTGCTCGAAACGGACGGCTTCGTCGAGTTCTTCGAGCAGGCGACGCCGATCACCGTCATCGAGAACCTCAACATGGGCTCGCGGCCGGCCTCCCGAAGCGAGGACCGCAGTGTCGAGGATCTCCGGGCCATCCCGTGGGTGTTCTCCTGGACGCAGGCCCGATGTATCATCCCCGGCTGGTACTCTATCGCGACCGGACTGGACGCCTACCTCGAAAACGGCGGCGACATGGAAACGCTACAGGAGATGTACGAGAACTGGCCGTTCTTCCGGACGAAGCTCGACAACGCGTCGCTGGCGCTCGCCCGTACTGACCTCGAAATCGCCGAGGAGTACGCCGACCTGGCCGACCCCGAACTCCGCGAGCGCATCTACCCGCGTATCGTCGAGGAGTACGAGGACACCGTCGAGAAGGTGCTCGAAATCACCGGGCAGGACGGCCTGCTCTCGCGTGAGTGGCTGCAGGAGAACCTCGAGCGCCGGAACCCCTACGTCGACCCGCTGAACCTGTTGCAGGTCCGCCTGCTCAAGCAGTCCCACCGAACCGATACCGAGCGCCGGACGCTGCGGCTGACCGTCCAAGGTATCGCGGCCGGGATGAAAAACACCGGGTGAGGCACTGAGCGACACTGGGTGCGGCATCGTGCGAACGACTTACTACAAAAGTAGTACCCATCGAAGGATTTAGGCGTCTTCCCCCGGAGTAGCCGGTATGGCACTCGAAACTGTTCTTCTTGCAGTTGGACCAAACGACGCCGACCGAATCGACGAACTCGCCGACGCCGTGCTCGATATCGCGAGCCCGGCCGGCGCGACAGTCATCGTCGCACACGTATTCACCGACGACCAGTACGACGGCGTCGTCGACAGGCTCGAATTCGAATCGACCGGCGAAGCCGACCCCGACGAGGTCGCCGACCGCCACACAACCGTCCGGGAACTCGTCTCGCGGTTCGACGACGCCGGGCTGTCGACACAGGTTCGCGGTGCCGTGGGCAATCACGGCGAGCAAATCGTCAGCCTCGCCGAGGTGACGGACTCGGACCTCGTCGTCGTCGGCGGCCGCAAGCGCTCGCCGACCGGGAAGGCCGTCTTCGGCTCCACCGCACAGGAAGTCATGCTGAACGCACCGTGTCCGGTCACGTTCGTCCGCGGCGAGGACTAAGACCGCAGAAACCGAGTTTTTCAGTTACTCCACCAGCGCGGCTTCGAGCAGTTCGAGCGGATGCCGGATCTCGTAGCCGCTGCCGTGTTCCATCTGCATCGCGCAGGTCGGGCACTCGGTCATGCCGGTTTCGCCCTCGGCGTGTTCCATGTGCTCGAACATCTCCTCGCCGATTTCCATCGACTTCTCGTATTTCTCTTCCTTCCAGCCGTAGGTTCCCGAGATGCCGGAACAGGAGTCGCCCACGTCCTCGACTTCAGCGCCGTCGAGGTCGCGGAACAGTTCGACGGCCTGGCGGTCAAGTCCCTGGTTGCGTGAGTGACACGGGGCGTGGTAGGCGAACTCCTCGGCGAGGTCGCCGTCAACGTCAGCCGCCTGCACTTCGCCCTTGAGGTCCTCGTGGATACGGAGGTACTCGACGGCTTCGAAGGTGTTCTCCGCCACTTTGTCGATACCGTCGATGTCGAACAGCTCGGGGTATTCCTGCCGTAGCGCCATCGAACACGAGGTACAGGAGGCAATGGCGTGGTATCCCTCGTCGACGAGTTCGGACATCGACGAGACGTTCGTCTCGGCGTGGCGGCGGGCGTCGTCGAGCATGCCGTTGGCGAACATCGGCGTCCCCGAACATTTCTGCTCGGGCGCGACGACCTCGTAGCCGAACTCCTCGTACACCCGGACCATCGCCTTGCCCACCTCCGGCGTGTTGTAGTTGGAGTAGCAGCCGTGGAAGTACGCCACTTTCTTGTCGGCGTCCTCGGGGAGACCGCGGCGCCTGCGGGCGGCTCTCGCGTTCTCCCGTGATTGGGCCTGACCGCCGCGGTCGGCCCACCAATCGCGGAAGGTCTGTTTCGCGAAGGCGGGGAAGTCACGCTCGCTGGTGATACCCATCGTCTTTTCCATGACCCAGCGGGCCGGCCCGAAGTTCATCGCGAAGTTTGCGAGTCGGGGGACCTTGCTCGCCAGGAACGCGGAGGTGCGGTAGTTCGCGAGGATGCGGTTGCGGATGTACTCGACGGAGAGCTTGTCCATCTGTTCGCTGACGTACTCCCCGCGAGCGGTGTTGTGCATCTGGCTGAGCGGGACACCCGACGGGCAGGCGTTGTCACAGCGCATGCAGTTCGAGCAGTCCATCACCGAGTCGTCGATCTCGTGGTCGTCGTCGGACTGCTTGAGCCGCCACTGCTCGGGGCCCTGGAACTTCGGGCCGGGGAAGTCGTCGTCGACCTCGGCGACGGGACAGTTCGTGTCGCAAGTCGAGCATTTGTAACAGGAGTCCGCGCCGGGTCGGAGGTCGAAGTCGTCGCTGTCGGGGAAGACATCGACTGGTTCGAACTCCTCGCCTGTGTTCGGTGCAACCGGGTCAAAGTCTGGTGGGGTTTCAGCGTCACTCATCGTGCCTCCTGTGCGGCGCGCTGGCCCGCCGCGTAGCCTGTGGCAATCGAGACGCCGCTACCGGATTTCTCGGCGGCGAAGTCGTAGCCGCCGAGCACGGAGCCGGCGGCGCGTAAGTTCTCGAACTCTCGGTCGTCGCTCGCATCGAGGGGCCGCAGGTCGTCGTCGGTCGCCACGCCGTAGCGGGCGAACTCGTGGTCGCCGAACAGCTCGCCCTCGAACCAGTCGTAGCGGTCCGCGGCGTGGGGAACGTGGCAGTCGAAGACGGGTTCGTACACCCCCTCGCGGTCGGACTCGACGCCCTTGCCGACGAAGCCGCCGGTCGCGAGGACGTACTGGTCGGCGCTGTTGGGTATCCTCGCGCCGTTCTTCTCGATGAACACTTTCTCGATACGGTCCTCGCCCTCGAAATCGACGACCGGATTACCGGTTTCGATGCTGGCTCCGGCCTCGTCAAGCGCCGCGAACAGCGCGTCTTCGAGTCGGAGGCCGGGCAGGGACGGCGGCCCCATCGGCACCTCGAACACGTCGACGCCGAGGTGGTCACTCAGCGCGTCACGGATAGCGCCGGGGTTGTCGTCGCCGAGAATCGCCGGGAAGCCGACCCGTTGTTCGTCTTCGAGCAGCGGGTTCACGCGCTGAGCAAGCGCCTCGCGGGCTGGGACCATGCGTCCGCGAACCGCCACCTCGCTGTTGGTATCGAGCAGTTTTGCGTACCGCGTGACCTTCGCGTCCGCGCGCAGGTCGCCCGGGAACCGGATGGTCTCGCCGCGGACATCGAATGGCACGCCCGTTGCGTCGAGATGGGCGGCGACGTGCGGGGCGTCGAAGTCGACCATTTCCTCGATGCCGACTAGCAGCGTGTCCCGGGTATCGCTGGCGAGGCCGGCGCTGGCCCCGGCCGGGTAGCGGGCGGTCGGTTTGATACTCCCGCCGTGGGTCGGCAGGAGCGCGTTCGCGTCCGTGTGGTCGCCTTCGTAGGTCGGGACCGCGTCGTCGAACAGCGACAGCGCGTCCCTGACTGTCTGGACGCCGACTTTCCGGTACGGATGCTCCGCCGGCAGGGTTGGAATCGCCTCGTACGGGTCAGTCAGCGGGCCGTCGCCGTCCGGTGTGTATCCGAGTACGTCGACAAGGCCCGACGCCTGCCGGAGCGTGCTCTGTTTGTAGGAGACCAGTCGCACGTCGGCTCCCTCACGAGCGGCCGCCAGCGCGCTGGTCAGCCCGCCGAGGCCGCCGCCGATGACGAGCACCTCCGACTCAATAGCCATTTGTCCCTCCGTCGGCGGCTACGTCCGCGCTGTCGACGCTGCCGCCTGTCTGTCCGCGGCCCGAATCGAACGCCGAGAAATCGACCGGGTCGCCGTCAGCCGGGTCCTGGTCGCGGTTCTGCGTGGTGGCGTGCAGCGCGTAGTTCAGCGCGGCCTGGGAGAGCTGTTCGCCCCAGAGAGCGTGTCGCTGCCCCTTCCAACGCTCCTGTAGCAGTTCGTCCCAGGCTTCGCGGACGACCGGCTCGTCGTACTCCGAGTGGAGCTCGCTCGCCATCCGGTGCGAGCAGAAGCCACCCTGACAGTTCCCCATCGACGCGCGGGTACGGATGCGGACGGCGTTGAGGTCCGAGCCGGACCCCTCGATGGCGTCCTGAATCTCGGCGCGGGTGACGCCCTCGCACTCACAGACCGTCGGGTTCGGCCCGTCGGTGTTGAGCACCTCGTCGGCCCGAGAGCCGAGCCGTTCGACACTCCGGCGACCGATTGGCGAGCGGAGCCCGAACTCGTCCATGTAGTCCCGCAGCACCGAGAAGTCCTCACTGCCGGGCAGGGGCACGTCGGCGGTCCGGCAGTCGGCGTCGATGCCGAACTTCCCACAGACGTGGTCGGCGATCTGCTCGCCCATCATCCGGTAGGTAGTGAACTTCCCGCCGACGATGCTGGTCATGCCGGGCAGGTCGTCGCGCTCGTCGTGATCGAGCAGGAAGAAGTCACGCGTGATGTCCGTCGGGTCGTCGCTGCCGACGTCCGGCGGTTCGTACAGCGGGCGAACGCCCCAGAACGAGCGGATGGTTCGCGCCTCGTCGAGCATCGGAATCAGCTCCGAGAGGGTGTCGATCATCATGTCGACTTCCCACTGCTCCTCGGGGTAGTCCTCGGGGTCCTCGACTTCCTCGTCGGTCGTGCCCAGAATCGCAGTGGTCTCGTGGGGCACGACGATATCGGCGTCGCCCTTGGGCCGACAGCGGTTGATGACGGTGTCGACCTGGCGGATGTTCATGATGGTCATGACGCCCTTGGAGGGGCGGACTTCGATATCGAGTCCGGCCATGTCGCCGATGCGACCGGCCCATGCTCCCGTCGCGTTCACGACGTAATCGGCGCGGATCTGTTCGGTTCCGCCCTCCGTGCCGTGGACGCGTTTTCCGGGGCCGGAGTCGTGTTCGACCTCGATGCCGACAACCTCGCCGCTCTCGACGAGGAGGTCGGTCACTTTGGAGTGTGTCTCGATGCGTGCGCCGTGTTCCTGTGCGCTCGCGGCGTTCGCGACGACTAGCCGGAACGGGTCGATGGCCCCGTCGGGAACGCTGATTGCCTTGTCGATGTCTTTCGCCAGGTGGGGTTCCATCGCCCGAGCCTCCTCGCCGGAGACGACTTCCGCGGGAATCCCGCACTCCTCACAGCCGCTCAGTTTCTTCTGGAAGTACTCTTCGGAGTCCTCCGGCCGCTTGACGAAGAGGCCGCCAGTCATTTCGACGCAGTGACTGGCGATGTCTCGGAGGACGCGGTTCTCCTCGATACACTCGGTCGCACTGGCCTGGTCCGAAACGGCGTATCGCCCGCCGCTGTGGAGCAGCCCGTGCATCCGACCCGTGGTCCCGTGGGTCAGGTTTCCCTGTTCTACCAGGGTCACGTCGAGCCCGCGCATCGCGAGGTCCCGCGCGATGCCCGCCCCAGTCGAGCCGCCACCGATGACGGCGATGTGTGGTGTCGGTCCCATCTATCTTTCCGTGGGTTTGGAGCGCATACACTTCACTTTACCGTTGCTGGTGCTTGGGCAGTAAATTTTCTATGTAATCATGAGGAATCCCGGTGACACCCACTGTTAATCGGAAACGCACACCACATTATTTTTTACTGATTGGTCAAGGCAGTGGTTGAACATATTCTCTCAAATTCGAGAGATAACTCCACATTTTCAATTACTGACGTACTACAGACGACGTTGCAGGATAGAAACCGCGCTCACGGATTAATTATCACTCCTACCGTTTCGACAGTAACTATTATATATTTTGATAGTGGACTATTCCCGAGAACGTGTTGGCCGTTCGGCCAACGGGAGCGACAATGAGTAAATGGAACCCACTTGATTCAGAAGACGGCCCGCCTGACGGGGAACGCACCGACGGCGGCGTCACAGAGGGGCGGGACGGAAACGAGTCGGAGACTGAACCGCCGTCAGCAGAAGCCCTCCAGAAGGACACAGAGACCGGAAACGGTCCTGAACAGGCGGAGCTGGAAGCACGATGTGAGCAACTGGCGGCGGAACTCGAACAAGAGCGGGCGGAACGTGAAGCGCTCGAAACCGCTGTCGACCGTCTCACTTCTGTTGCCAGGGCGAACGCCGACGGCGACCTCACTGCGAAACCGGGGCAGCCACCAGCTGAGGCAGCTGAGCCGCTGTACGACGCATACAGTGAACTGCTCCGGGAATGGACCGACACCGTCGACCGGATGGCATCGTTCAGCGAGCAGGTGACCGCCGCAACGGAACAGGTCGACACCCGTCTCGGGTCGGTCAAGTCCGCCAGCCGGGACGTGAGTGGCGCTGTCGGAGAGATTTCGACCGGGTCGGACGAGCAACGCGACGAGATACAGTCGATCTCCGACGAGATGCGGAACCTCTCGGCGACGATCGAGGAGATAGCGAGCGCCGCAAACGAGGTCGCGGACACGTCAGGCGAAGCCAGCGTTCGAGGCGAATCCGCACTGGAGTCGGCGTCCTCGGCGATGACGACGCTCGACCGGTTGACCGACAACGCCGAAGCGACCGTCGACAAGGTCGAACAACTGAACGACCTGCTGTCGGACATCGAGGAGATTGTGGGTTTCATCACGGACGTCGCGGACCAGACCAACATGCTGGCGCTGAACGCCAACATCGAGGCTGCCCGAGCAGGCGAATCCGGCGACGGGTTCGCCGTCGTCGCAGAGGAGGTCAAATCGCTCGCGACCGAGACGAAGGAGGCGACCGACGAGATCGCAGCCTCCATTCAGGAGGTCCACGAACAGGCCGACACGACGGTTTCGGAGATGTACGATACGCGGGAGAGTGTCGAAGACACCCGCTCGTCAGTCGCCAGCGCGCTCGATGAACTGGATTCTGTCGTCTCGATGGTCGAGGAGGTCGATTCGAGCGTCCAGGAGATCGACGATGCGACGGATACGCAGGCCGACTCCACGCAAGAAGTCGTGTCGATGGTCGACGACGTCGAGGACATCAGCGCCCGGACGGCCGAAGAGGCGGCTATCGCCGCCGACGCCGCAGCGGACCAGACGACGGAACTCGCAGAGGTCTCGACGCGGGTGTCGACGCTCACCGAGCGGGCCGAATCACTGGACGCGTCGCTGGATTCCTTCGAACTTGCGACCGGTTCGGCGGCGGCGAACACGGACGGAACCGTCGTCGAGTTCTGGCACGCGATGGGCGGCGAGAAAGCGCTACTGCTTGAAGAGCTCGTCCGCGAGTTCGAATCACAGACCGAGGGTATTAGTCTCACACTGCGGTCGAAAGGGAGCTACCGCGGGACCCTCGATGCAACGCTGAACGCCGCCGAAAACGGCGACCCGCCTGCGATCGCACAGATCTTCGAGATCGGCACTACGCGTGCGCGCGACAGTGGACACTTTACGCCAGTCGAGGAACTCCTCCCCGCAACCCACATCGACTCGCTGCTCGACCCGGTGACGAACTACTACCGCTTCGACGGGACGCTCCACTCGCTCCCGTTCAACGCGTCGAACCCGGTGATGGCGTACAACCGCGACGCGTTCAGGGAGGCGGGGCTCGATCCCGATTCACCGCCGGAAACCCTCGCTGACGTACGAAGCGCGGCCGAGCAGCTCGTCGACGGGAGAGGCGTGGATACAGGTATCACGTTCGCGAACTACTCGTGGTTCGTCGAACAGTGGTTTGCCGAGGCTGACCAGCTCCTCGTGGACCAGAACAACGGGCGGTCCGGGTCGCCAACGGAGAGCCATCTCGACGGGAAGTTCGCCCACGACTTATTCGAGTGGTGGAAAGGCCTCGAAGCGGACGGACTGTACCACGACCCCGGCATCGAAGCCAGAGGAGCCGCTCGGACTCACTTCGCTGAGGGGAACGCTGCGATGCTGATCGGCTCGACATCGTCGCTGAACAGCATCGAAAGCAGCGCTGACTTCGACGTCGGAACCGGCCGGTTCCCCGTCCTCGACGACCGGACCGGCGTACTCGTCGGCGGTGCGTCTCTCTGGGTCGGTGATGCGGTTTCCGAGGCCGTGCACGACGCGGTCGGCGAGTTCCTCACATGGCTCACCGAACCGGCCCAGCAGCGTCGGTGGCATCAGGAAACCGGGTACTTCCCAGTGCACGCCGATGCGATTCCACAGCTCCGGTCGGCGGACTGGTTCGAACAGAACCCACACTACAGAACGGCGTTCGACCAGCTCGTCGACACACGCGACACCACGGCGACACGGGGCGCACAGATCGGTCCGTTCGATACGGTGCGAACGATCATCGAAGACGCGGTCGACAGTATGGACGGGCCCGACTCGATCCCGTCCGCGCTCGACCGACTCGACACACAGGTCACGAAACAGCTTGAGCGGTACGATTCCGACCGGTAGCGCCGTCCCGTCCTTTCTTTACTAGCCAAACATCACCATTAGTAATCTTTATAATGGTTCACTATGTTGTTTACTGTCAAGGTGGTAGCTTTCATAAATAAGCTACCTCCACCACGGAGAACACAACAATGGCAGACACATACGTTGGCGCGATCGACCAGGGAACGACTGGCACTCGCTTCATGGTATTCGACCATAGCGGCCAGGTCGTTGCGAACGCCTACGAGAAGCACGAACAGATCTATCCGGAGCCCGGCTGGGTCGAGCACGACCCCGTCGAAATCTGGGAAAACACGCAGGAAGTCGTGACCAAGGGGCTTGCGGATGCAGGTGTCGGTGCCGAACAGCTGGAGGCACTCGGCATCACGAACCAGCGTGAGACGACGATCGTCTGGGACAAAGAGACCGGCAAGCCGGTCCACAACGCGCTGGTCTGGCAGGACCGCCGAACCACCGACCGCGTCGAGGAGATCCAAGAGGAAGACAAGGTCGAGTGGATCCGGGGGAAGACCGGGCTGGAATGTGACGCCTACTTCTCGGCAACCAAGACCGAGTGGATCCTCGACAACGCGGAGCCACTCAAGATGCAGAGCTCGCGCGGCGCTGACCTCCGTGAGCGGGCCGAAGACGGTGAACTCCTGATGGGGACCATCGACGCGTGGCTCATCTACAAGCTCACCGGCAACCACATCACGGACGTCTCGAACGCATCGCGGACGATGCTGTACAACATCCACGACATGGAGTGGGACGACGAACTCCTCGAAGAGTTCGGCGTCCCGGAGTCCATGGTTCCGGAAGTCCGCCCGTCCTCCGACGAGAGCCTGTACGGACACACCGATGCGGACGGCTTCCTCGAAGAGGAAGTCCCCGTTGCGGGCGCGCTGGGTGACCAGCAGGCCGCACTGTTCGGCCAGACCTGCTTCGACAAGGGTGATGCGAAGAACACCTACGGTACCGGCGCGTTCTATCTGATGAACACCGGTTCCGAAGCAGTCGCCTCCGATAACGGCCTGCTGACGACGATTGGCTTCCAGATGTCCGGTGAACCCGTCCAGTACGCGCTTGAAGGCTCCATCTTCATCGCCGGCGCGGCAATCGAATGGCTCGAAGACGTCGACCTCATCAACAACGCCGCCCAGACGGCGGAACTGGCCCGCTCGGTCGAATCGACCGACGGTGTCTACATGGTGCCGGCCTTCACGGGGCTCGGCGCTCCGCACTGGGACGGCCGCGCTCGCGGGACGATTGTCGGGATGACTCGCGGAACGCGAAAAGAGCATATCGTGCGTGCGACCCTGGAATCCATCGCATACCAGACCCGCGACCTCGCGGAGGCGATGGAGGAAGACTCCGGTGTCGAGATGACGACGCTGCGAGTCGACGGCGGTGCAGTCAAGAACAACTTCCTCTGTCAGCTCCAGTCGGACATCATCCAGACGGATATCGCCCGCCCGCAGGTCGACGAGACCACCGCACTGGGGTCGGCCTATGCGGCCGGTCTCGCCGTCGGGTACTGGGACACCGTCGACGAGCTCCGCGACAACTGGCAGGTCGACAAGGAGTTCTCGCCGGAGATGGACGCCGAGAAGGCAGACAAGATGTACGATCGCTGGGACGACGCCGTCGACCGTTCCCGCGACTGGGCACAGGAGGAATAACAGATGGCAATCGCATTCGGACTCACGGCAGTCGATATGCTCGTCCTCGCCATCGCGGCGTTCGCGGGCGGCGCGTTCGGGGCATCTATCGGTGCACTCCCGGCGTTCTGTTTCACCGGCTTCATGGTGCTTATCGGAGAAGCCGGCAACGTCGTCTCAGAGTCGTTCGTCGGCGGTTCTCCTGACGTCATCGCGGGTGGCGCCGGTGGGTACGGAGCCGGCATCGTCGGCCCGCTGGCCTTCGGTCCCGTGTTCGGGCCACACGTCGCCTTCGCTGGTGGTGTGGCAGCAGCCGCTTACGCCGCGAAGTACGACGGAATGTACGAGCCGGACGACGGTGACTACCACCCGGCGAAGGACATCGCCTACGCCCTCGGTACCCGACCGGACGTCCTCGCCGTCGGTGGTGTGTTCGGCATCCTGGGGATGGCAATCCGGCAGACGTCCGGTGGACTCGGGATTCCAATCGACCCGCCTGCAGCAGGCGTTATCCTGACGGCTGTTATCGCCCGTCTGGTCTTCGGCTACCCGGTTATCGGCCGTGCCCGCGGAAGTGGCCTGCTCGATATGTCGCCGTTCGAGAGCGGAAAGATGCGGTCGAGCAACAGTGAAGAAGTCGCAACGGATGGCGGAGCCATGGCTGCCGAGCGACCGGCTGTCGAGCCGTGGCTGCCACACCAGTACAAGTGGACACACGTCGCAATGCTCGGGCTCATCACCGGCATCCTCGGTGCGTACATCTTCGCGAAGACTGGAAGTCTCTTCCTCCCGTTCGGTATCTCAGCAGCGAGTCTGCTGTTCCTGAACCTCGGCGTGGAGAAATTCCCGGTCACACACCACATGACGCTCCCAGCAACGTTCGTCGCTAGTATGGCGATGACGGATGGAGCGAGCGTCCTAGTCGCGCTCGGACTGGGCGCATTCTTCGGTATCCTGGGTGCGCTGTTCGGTGAGGTCTACCAGCGCATCTTCTATGCGCACTCGGATACGCACTTTGACCCGCCAGCCGCCTCGATCATCACGACGACCCTCATCCTGGGCATTCTGGCACTGGCTGGAGTGTTCACGACGTCCGCAGCGATCCCCCTGCCGTAAGAACTCATACGGCTTTTTATTTACAGGTCCAATCGAATATACACACGATCTAATTTCCAAGCATGGACATCGAAGCGAGAATCAAGCGTCGACAACGCCGGAACGGTGAGCCACGGCTCATTCAGGATTACGAGTCGATCTCACCGGTCGTCCACATAGAGGAGCCGGCTGACCGCGGTCCGGTGCTCGAGCGCCTACTTGACCACCTCGATCCGGTGTTCGATGGGCAGCTTCCGCCGAACGCGTACGTGTACGGCCCCCGTGGTTCAGGGAAGTCCGCAGTTATCACGGCGCTGTTCGCCAATTTAGAACAGCTCCCGACGGAACAACAGGCGATTATCCACACGACGACCCGTGCACAGCCACCGACCTCGCCGTCGTTCGTCTACGTGAACGCCCGAGAGACCGCAAGCGAGTTCGCGTTCTACCATGCAGTGCTGGACTCGCTCGTGGACGAATCGGTGCCGGAACACGGGATCGGGACGGAGACGCTCAAATCCCGACTCCACGAACTGGTACGAGAGCAACGCACGGGCATCGTCATTGCAGTCGACCACATCAGCGAACCGGAGAGCATCCAGGCCCCGGCCCTCGTTGACCTGTTTGCTGGCTTACCGAGCAACGTCAGCTGGCTCGCTATCGGTCGCGACGACCCGTCGACAACGGAACTGACGCGGTACACCGCCGAGTCGATCAGTATCGACCGCTATCAGCGGCAGATGCTCGTCGACGTGTTGATGACCAGAACCTCGAACGGGCTGGCTCAGCAGGGACTCGATCACGGTCTGGCGAGGCATATCGCCGATTGGGCGGACGGAAACGCCCACGATGCCCTTGCCGCACTGTTTATCGCTGCGGAGTTGGCCGAGGAACGGGGCCAGGACCGCATCACACAGGCCAACGTCGACGCGGCCATCGCGGAGGTGCCCGACCCCTGCATTTCGTTGGGCGTCGTCCTCTCCCTGCCGACGAACCGACAGGCCGTTCTCAGGGAACTCATCGACCTGGAGGAGAGCGAACGCTCCTCGGTAACGGCAACGACGGAGGCGATTGCGTCGGCACAATCAGTCGATCTCTCGGCCGGGACCGTCAAGCGGTTCCTCTACGAAATGGCCGAATCCGGTGTCGTCGACCGTGTCGAGGCGACGACCACCAACGGACAGGGCCGCCCGCCGAGCCGTGTCGAACCGCGGTTCCCCCCGACGGCCTTCCGGCGGCTGTACGACCTGCAACAGTAGGCCGACGTTTCGCGGTCAGGTCGACGCTTTTCAAACGCGCTGTGACGGGTCACCTGTGCCGCCAGTCAGCGCGGACGCCAGTGCGCCACGGACTACGACATCGTCACCGAACTGCGTCAACTGGATATCCGGAATGTTCGACATCACCATGTCGTCGAGCCGGTCTCGGATCGGGTCTAGCACCTGCTCGGGGTTGTTGAGCGCAACGGCCCCACCGACGTAGACGACGAGGGGCGCGTACGCGTGGACGATGTTCGCGACGCCGATCGCGTTCCAGTGACAGATCTGGTCGAGGACGTGGGACGCGAACTCGTCTTCGCCGGCATATTCGAAGATATCCGCCGCGGAAAACTCCTCAGTCTCGATCGGGAGCGCCGTCTCGACGGGGTCCTCCCGGTGCAGTTGTGTGGCGTACCGCGGGATGTTCTCGCCCGAACAGTACGCTTCCCAGTGGCCGTCGTGCCCACAGCCACAGGTCATGAACCCATGTGGGTCGATCGTCAAGTGGCCGACTTCTCCAGCGTTGCCGTCCCAGCCTGAGAGGATATTCCCGTCGACAGCGACCCCGGCACCGACCCCGGAGGAGATTGTGAGATACACCATGTCATCGGGGCTCCGGTCCGAGTAGAACCGCTCACCGATGACGCCGGCGTTGGCGTCGTTGTGCAGCGACACCCGCTCGCTGCCGATGAGATTTTCCACCGGCCCGGTCAGCGGAATCCGGTCGATGGTGTCGGGGAGGTTCGCGGGGTTTTCGACGACCCCTTCGGCCAGATCCATCGGACCGAAGGACCCGATACCGGCGGCAACCACGTCTGTGGGGGCGATATCGGCGGCGTCACAGGCCTGTCGGATCGCGTCGAGGACCGCCTCCGTGACCGCGATACCTGCCGGTCCACGCGGTGTCTCAGTTTTGTGTGACGAGAGTATCGAACCCGTCTCGTCACCGATAACAGCCCGAATATGTGTCGCTCCGAGGTCGACCCCTGCGTAAGCGCCCATGCTGGTCGAAGGGTTGCCCCACCGATACTTAACTACACAGATTCTACCGCGGTCAGTAGTCTCGCTCCCTGCCCGAGATGTCCTCTCGGCCAACGGCCTCCTCGTAGACGACGCCGCGCTCGGAGTCTAGCGTGACGGTCGATCCGTCGGAGACAGCATCGGGCAAGTCCGCGTTCGAGATCATCGGAATCGAAAGCTCGCGGGCGACGATGGCCGCGTAGCTCGTGACGCCCTCGTGGGCGTCGATGATGCCCCCGATGCGGCTGGTGTCGCCGACGAACTCGCCGTCGAACCCTTCGGGCACTGCCAGAATAGCCCCGTCGGGGACGTTCGAGAGGTCGCCCGGCGACTCCCGGGGCGGCGCTGTCGAAATCCGGTGGACGGGGCCGGTCACCAGGCCGTCGACGATGGACCGACCGCTAGCGACTGTTTCGGCCGCGACGTGGACTTTCAGCATGTTCGCCGTGTTCATCCCCTCCAGTTCAGTCATCATCCCGGAGAGAACGACGACCGTGTCACCGCTGTCCGCGGCTTCGGTGTCGAGAGCCGCCTGCACTGCCGTCTGGATGACGGCATCAGCGCCTTCGGTGGTGTACTCGGTCGTTACGGGTGTGATACCCCACGAGAGCGCGAGCTTCCGGCGGACGCGCTCGCTCGGCGTCGACGCGACGATGGGGATCGAGGGCCGGTACTTGGCCGATTTCAAAGCGGTGTAGCCGGACTCGGACGCGGCGACAATCGCCGACGCCCCGATGTCGCGAGCGAGGAACCGACCGGAGCGCGCGAGCGCGTCTGTCCGGGTGTCACCGGCGTTTGGCACGCGCTGTTCCCGGGACTCGGCGTACTCCTCGCTGCTCTCGACATCGCGGATAATCCGGTCCATCGTCTCGACGACGCGAGCCGGGTGGTCACCGATCGCCGTCTCGCCCGAGAGCATCACTGCATCGGTGCCGTCAAGCACTGCGTTTGCTACGTCTGAGGCCTCCGCGCGGGTCGGCCGCCGGGAGTGGACCATCGAGTCGAGCATCTCGGTGGCCGTGATGACCGGGACGCCGGCCTCGTGACACCGACGGATGATACGCTTTTGAATGATCGGCACGTCTTCGAGCGGGCACTCGACGCCGAGGTCACCGCGGGCAACCATCACGCCGTAGGCCTCGTCGATGATCGAGTCGAGGTTCTCGACGGCCCCGGCCCGTTCGATCTTGGCGATGATCGGGATGTCGACGCCGCGCTCTTCGAGCGCCTGGCTGATCTCGTAGATGTCCTCGCCGTCACGGACGAACGACGCGGCCACGAAATCCGGCTCCTTCTCGGCGGCCACGTCGAGTTCTCGCTCGTCGTTTGCCGTAATCGTCGGCAGGTCGAGTTCGACGCCGGGAACGTTGACACCCTTGCGGGCGGCCAGTTCACCGCCGTTCTCGACGGTCGCAAACACCGTGTCGTCCTCGACACGTTCGACAGTCGTCTCGATGCGTCCGTCGTCAAGCAACACCCGGTCGCCCGGCTCGACCGCCGTGATCGACTGCGAGAGGCCGACCTCCTCGGGCGTCGCGTCGTCGCCGACGACGTAGCGGATGGTGGACCCCTCCGTGAGCTGAATCGGCTCGTCGATCTCCGCGGTCCGGACTTCCGGCCCAGGCATATCGAGCATGGCCGCGACCGGTTCCTCGACCGCCTCGTCTACCTCGCGGATGCGATCGATCATTTCACGGCGGTGTTCCGGCGAACCGTGGCTCGCGTTCAGTCTGGCAACAGACATCCCGGCCTTTGCAAGTGACGCGATGTCGTCGACCGAGTCCGACGCAGGGCCGAGGGTACAGACAATCTTTGCGCTACGCATTGTGACCTCCGTCTCTGGGGAGCCACAGTTTACAGCGTTCATAGTTAATCATACCCTGCCGTTCCCCGCGAAGGGATAAGAACCTTGCTGGACGGCGTAGCTACCGGGAAATCGCTTCCGTGTCGCCACTGAGAATCGAACGGATCTCGTCGGGTGACACGACGGCAATGTCACCCGGAATCGTCCGTTTGAGTGCGGCTGTCGCAGCACCCCAGGCGAGCCCGTCCGCGACGCTGCCACCGGAGAGATACTGCGAGAGGAAGCCGCCGACGAAGGAGTCGCCGGTCCCGACCGGATGGGCGTCGGTCGACTCGAACGTCGGTTGCTCCGTTACAGCCCCGTCGGCAAGCGCGAGCGCCCCGTCGCTGCCACGGGTGATTACTGTTGCTTCGAACCCGTACTCGGCGGCGAGGTCCCGGGCAATCGTTTCCGCATCACCGGTCCGGTCCAACACGACGTTCGCGTCGCGTTCGGCGACGACGAGTACGTCGACAGACGGGAATAGCCCGGTCAGGACCGAGCGGGCTTCCGCCGGCGTCCAGAGCTTCGAGCGGTAGTTCAGATCGAGGCTCGTGGTCGTGCCCGCGTCCTGTGCGAGCGAGAGGAGGTCAGCAGTGGTCGATTCGAGCGTCTCTGAGAGCGCCGGTGTGATACCCGAGGTGTGGAATCCCGCGGCGTCCGCGATGGTCTCCGTCGGAAGCTCCCCCGGTGTGGCGGTCGTGACACTGGCGCTCTGGCGATCGTAGATAACATCGTTGCCCCGCGGTGGACTACCCTGCTCCAGATAGTAGGTTCCCTGTCGGGCGCTGTCTGAGTCGTCCCAGGCGACATCGACCGATACGCCATGGTGTTTGAGTTCTCCCGTGACTCGGCGACCAACCGGTGAGTCGGGGAGCTTTGAGGCCCACAATGCATCGAGCCCAAGCCGTTGAGCAGCGACCGCGACGTTTGACTCCGCACCAGCCGCCCTGACGGTGTACTGGTCTGCAGTCTCCAGTCGCTCGTCGTCAGGTGGCGACAACCGCAACATCGTCTCACCGAACGTAACTAACTCCGTCATATCCGACGTTGCTCACTGGCTGGGTATAAATCCCGGAGAACCCGTCGTCTAACGGACCTGTTAATTACACCTTACTGGGGTGGAGGGCGTTAGCTCGTATTTTTCGTCATGGGTTATGGACAGTATAAGTTTTCTCCAAAAGTTTATGTGCTATACTAATTTAGACACGCCAGTATGGATTCAGGGAGAGATGGTGGTGGGCCGTCCGTCTTTAGGCGGAACCTACTCCGTTCGATTGGTGCGGCCGGACTGGCCGGACTTGCAGGCTGTGGTGGCAGCGAGGGAGTGACAGATGGGGACGGGACGCCGACCCCAACGCCAGTTGGAAACTTTCCGGTGTCCGGGGATTCGGTGACGTTCGGTTTCAACGTCGCTTCCTCGGGGGCATACTCAACGGCCGGCAAGCAGGAGCTCCGAGGTTTCAAACTCGCGGTCAAGCACATTAACAACGGTGGTGGGTGGGTAACGAGCGAGCAGTACGAGTCACCGCTGGACGGTGACGGACTTCTCGATAAGGATGTCGAATTCGCTGTCGAAGACACGGGTGGTAATTCGGAGACCGCCCGGAGCAACGCACAGCGGCTTGTTGATAGCGAGGAGGTGATTATGCTTGCTGGCGGAACGTCCAGCAATTCCGGCCTGGCCAATCAGGAGGTCGCCGCACAGAACCAGGTCGTGTACATGGCGACGATGGCCAACGCGAACTCGCTGACGGGTATCGACTGCAACCGGTACTCCTTCCGCGAGATGTACAACAACCACATGGCGGCCAAAGCGCTGGCTCCGGCCCTCAGTAACGAGTTCGGAGACGACGTCAATTACGTCAAGATCTCCCAGGACAATGAGTGGGGACAGACGCTCCGGGATGAGATGGATACAGCCCTCGGGAATCTCGGCTGGGCACCTGTTTGGGACACAACTGCACAGGTCGGGACGACCGACTACTCTCAGTACGCAGAAGACATCAAGTCGGTCGATTTCGACGTGATAGTGCTCGGACTGGGGGGCCTCGACGCAGTAAACGCACTCAGAGCGTTCCGGGAGGAGTTCCCGGAGTCGAATATCGTCCTTCCGATAGCCTCGAAAGATATTGCCCGGACCGCAGGCGATGCGATAGAGGGTGTTATCGGGACGGTCGCCTGGAGTCCGGAGATCAACTCGCCGCTGTCTGATACCTTCCGAGAATCGTTCCGTGAGGAGTACGGCAGTTCGACGGGGACCTCGAAATCGGCGTCCCCATCAGGAGCAGCCCACATCGCATACACGCAAACGCTACAATACGCCAGTGCAGCCGAGCGGGTGGGAACGTTCAATCCGATCGATGTCATCGGAGCGCTCGAAGGACACGAGTACGACGCCGGTCTCGGACCGCAGACGCTCCGAGCCTGTGACCACCAGGCGATGCGCCAGGTGCCAGTCGTGAAAGGAAAGCCAGAGGTTCAGCAGTCCTACGGCACCTACTACGGCCTGATTGGGGAACCAGCGGATGTACAGTACGCATGCGACAGCGGTCCAGCGGCTAACTGCTCGCTTGGAGGGAACTAGCTATGAGTTCAGGAGACACACAGATACCAGACAGTTCAGAAAACGATTCGAACGCCTCCGGTGGGATTCTTGCAACAGTCGTCCCGGATTTCATCCGGCGAAACTTCGCACTCAAATTCGGTATCGTCCTCTTCGTGATGGCGCTGTCGGTTGGGCTCATCGGCCTTGCCGCGACAGAGCAAGTCAAGGACTACACGGAACAACAGGTTCTGAGCGACTACGAAAACGCCGCCGCACAGGAGGCTGATATCCTGTCACAGTGGGTTGATCGAAACCGGTTATCGACCCAGTTCGTCTCTTCCGACGACGTTTGGGCCAGTAGTGATACCGAAGACATCAATATCGAACTCAACAATCGGAAAGCCGCCTTGTCCGCAGATGCTGCCGACATCCATCTGGTCGAACGGAATGCCGGCCAATCCCAGGTTGTCGCCAGCACATCTAACTCACAGGTGCTAACTAACTCGGCGCTCGAATCGACGAGCAGGGCCTGGCTTACCGGTGCGAACTTCGAAACGGCAAGCGATGTCGCCGTCTCCGACGTGTACCAGACGAACTCCGGCCCGGTCGTCGGCTTCGCCAGTCCTGTCGATGCCTCACAGAACCGGTATATCCTCATCGAGTACTCGCTCGACGAAATCGCGAACTCGCTTCAGGGGAACAACAGGGCCGAAGGCGGATTCACGCAGGTCGTCAACGGGTCGGCGGTCGTCATGATCGACGAACCCAGAGACGGGAGCCGCGGCCTCGGCGAAAACATGCTGCAGTCGTATAGCTCGAACAGCCCTGCCACGGAACCGATCGACGCGGCAGATGACCTCCGCTCGTCGGAGCAACAGTCCGGCGTCACCGCTGACATGCCGGCGACTGACGTACTCAACGAGCGCTACACTGTCGGCTATGCACCGATTCAGGGCACTGACTGGGTCGTTCTCGTACACGCACCCAACTCCGCGGTCTTTGGCTTCGTCCAGAACGTCCAGCAGTACGGACTTATCGGCACGGCACTGATGGTGTTGCTCATCGCGGGCGTCGGTGCGATACTCGGGTACAACACGGCAACGTCCATCGACCGCCTGACCCGAAAGACGGACCAGATGCGACAGGGGAACCTCGACGTCGAGATCGCCACCAGTCGTATCGACAATATCGGCCGCCTGTACAGCGGGTTCGCTGATATGCGCGACGCGCTCAAACAACAGATCAACGAGGCCGAGCGTGCACAGAAAGAGGCAGAGGTTTCCCGCGCGGAAGCCCTTGAAGTCAACAAATACCTCCAGAAGAAGGCCGAAGAATTCTCCGACGTGATGGAGGAGACGGCCGCTGGAAACCTCACCGAGCGGATGGCAACCGACGGCGAGAACGAGTCGATGGACCGGATCGCCAGCGAGTTCAACGGCATGGTCGACGAACTCGAAAAGACGATCGGTCAGCTCAACAGCTTCGCCGACGAAGTCGCGGAATCCGGAGACGTCGTTCTGTCGAGTGCGGAGTCCGTCCGTGACGCGTCCGAGCAGGTGGCCGAATCCACACAGAAAATCTCCGACGACGCCTACGACCAGAAGGACCGCCTCGCGACCATCTCAGAGGACCTCGATACCCTCGTGGACACGCTCGAAGAACTGGAAGCGGACAATCCGGACATCGACCTTGGTGACTCGCTCGAGCGGTTCCGGACGGTGGCGACGACGCTACAGTCGGCAGCCGAGACAAGTGACCAGATGATGGCCGAAACCCAGACCGTGGCCGGCGCAGCCGAAGAGCAGGCCGCAGAGCTCAACGAAGTGTCTTCGCGTGCCGAACAGCTCAAACGCTACGCGAAGCCACTCGGTGACATCCTGAACCGCTTCGAGACCGAAGCCGAGCACGAGTTCGTCTTCTCGGGCGGTCCGTCACAGAGTCTGGGCGAAGAGGAAGAAGAGTAATCCGGTTCACCGAAACCGATTTTCGCGCTGGCGACGTACTTCTTTCAATGAGCGACGACGCAGGAGAAATCTCGCAGGCGGAACTCGCCGAGTACTGTCGAACCCAGGCTGCGATTCTTGCTGGCCATCTGGACCAGCGCAGTGCGGAGCTCTCCGATTTGCTCGAAGAAATCGAACAGGACACCGCCGACGCTCGTGCGACATTGTCTGAAAGTTCAGGCCGACCGGAACCCGATGCGGAAGCCGCTGTCGAAAACATCGAGGCCAAGCAGAAGCGAGCGCAGGCGAAACAGGACGTAATCGACGAATACCGGACGCTCGCAGAGGGCTATACGGATCTCGCCGAGCAACTCACTGAGGGGTCCGGTGATCTTGAAACCGTTCTTGAATTCGAAATCGATACCGATGCCCCGACATATTTCGACGCCGAGACAACGATTCTGGGAGTGGCGACTGGAGAAGACAAGTAGTAGTCTATTTTACAGGACGCTCTGCACCACAGACAGGCTGCTCTACAGCGCCGGGGCTGGTGGCAACTGCGGTTCGGCAACGACCCAGCGCTGGTACAACATTCGACATCACTGAGGTGGGGCAACAACTACCCCCACCGCGTTCACCGTGCTAAACCGTTTTAGCGCCAGCGGTCAATCAGTCGACACTGCTGACTCCATCTTAGCGGATTTAGCTGTCGCAGCCTCGGGGCTTCCTTGTCCGAGTTCCACAGCAGCCAGTACAAGAAAGCCACCGATGAATATCGTGTTTTTCAGAATGTACGCCGCGAACGCGTCAAACAGCCACGGAACTGTCCCTAGTAGAAACGGTTCCTGGAAGTACGCGGATCGGGCAATCACGAGCGTCGCGAGGGTGACAAACTGGTGGCCAAGGAACAGGAAAAATATGGCCCGAATTTTCTGGAGGAGGAACAACAGCCCGATCGTCAGCTCATACACTCCAATGAACACCATCACTGCGGTCAGAGAGATCCCTAGTTCCGGAAGACCAAGGATAGTGACCACCGCATGGACCTCACCACGGACTGGTGTCGATAGCCCGCTAAACAGTGCCTGGACCTTCAGAAACCCATAATATGAAAAAACGAAGGCATACGTGAGGAATGCTATGCGTGTCCCGTACGGCACTAGTATGCCCTCGACGACGCGGTCAATCACTTCATTGTACTTCTGTACCATGAACCGAAGTGGTGACAGTCCACCACCGGTTTGACTTTGTACCTCACCCATACTCCGTTTCCCATCCAAGTCCCCACTATATATAATCTTATGCTGACATTTGGGCGCAAAGTGCCACAGAACGAACCAAATTCATCAGTAGCTTCTGAAATGCGGTGGCCGAGAGATAAAGAGAGTTCCCGCTATTCAGAAGTGTAGTTGTTGGATCGGCTGATTCCATGTGAGACTGAGTAGGTTGAACCACCTACGTCCGACGAGACGAACCAAATTGACGACCGTCGCTCCGGCGCTTCGAACACGGACGACGAGCAATAGGATTACCCTTGACTGTGGAACCAGTGGCGAGCCGCCGCTGTTTCCTCAAAGAGATCGCGGTTGATCGAGTCGTCAGCCATATCGACGACTTCTCGACGGATATCTGTGAAACGACGCTCTCGGGCATAACCAGCGAGGTGTTCGAGACCGGGACATGCCCGCTAAATTCACGTCGTTTCGACCACCAACCCCCATTCGATATAGCTGCATACAGTTTATGTGTTCGGAACAGACCGTATGATGGTGAGTCCGAGGACAGTAGATGGACTACAGACAGTAATCTCAGCCACTTAGCTCCACAGACTTCCGACACGCACTGGTGAGGAAACGAGATCACGAATTGAACGTCCGCTCGACGAGGTATTTGACCAGATAGAACCCACCAATAAGGGTAACAGCCATGACTACGAGTACAATCGCAATCATGAACAAAAGGACAAGTGCGTCGTTAGCCATCGGACCCACCCGCCTGAGAGAGTGCGTATCGTCGAACGCGCATGTCGCTAGCTTCAGCCTGGACACGCTAATGAAGTAGGGTTTCAGTCCGACATTCTCTGGCACTCGCGGTTTATATTGGGTCCACTTTCGATATACCTGGGTGATCCATGTGAAAAAGGGATAGCAAGGCTCGAGTAGGTCACGTATCTGGTTGCTGACAGCGTCCTATACCTTGCACTGAACAGAGCGTTCAGGGACGGTGGTGGAAAGCGGGACATTCCGCTCAGTCGGGAGCGGAAATATCGAATATGGCTGACCGTAACCGAAGTCACCGGTACGCAGCGGTCGCTTCTGAGGAAGGCCATTCTGCATTTGGCTACGGAACCGTCGACAGGGTATTTTAATGGCGATCTGTGTTTCCCAACCGAGTCACGACGGAACAGAACCAAATCGTGTTCTCGTGGCGAGAGGGCGCTTTTCGGCCACTGCAGCGAACCAGTGGTGTGTAGGGTCACGATAGCGAGGGTCGCCAAGACTGGCACTGTAGCAGCGACGGGTGCGCGCTTTAGCAGCTTGTGGAGTACACTTTGGGGCCTTGAGTCCGAGAGAGAACAGTCCCGGCATACTTAGGCAACGACGGCTTCCCCCAATAAAGTCGTAATATGGCGATTACGGCGGGACATAGACGGCCTCTCCATTTGGCAACAGCGCCAACAGGCGCGTCACCAGAACTGACGCGCGTGTCATCCGGGAAAGTCGCGGCTGTCGGTATGCAGCGTGAGAGAGCAAGGGGACAGTATGCAGGAAGGGTCTGCGACACCTGAGCGGTTGCGACAGACTGTCCGGTCCACTGGTTTGAGTATTGGTGAGTAGCTGAACCAGGCCGGAATAGTCTCGGACCCACTCGAAGTGGTCTCTCACTAGATCAGAACGACACTGCCTCGTATTGACAATCCGTGACTGTGCTACCATACGTCTTTATCCTGCTGTGTTGAATAGCGTCTCCTGAGCCACGGTGAGGCGGCACCGATTTTGAGATTACCGGCATCAGCCCCTGACAAGTCAATTCAAATTTCCACTGTCCCGACCAGCACCGCTATTCAACACAGCAGTCTACTCTGCTCTGTTGAATAGCGGCATCTGAGCTACACTGAGACGACCCCGGTCTTGAGACCACTAGCGTCAGCTACTAACAAGCCGACTCAAATTCCGACCACCTCAACCAACACCGCTATTCAACAGAGCACTTTATCCGGGTAATGGAATGGACCGATCAGATGAGGGACAGAAATCTACGCTCCTTTTGTATTTGTGTATCTGACCTTATCTACTGCTAAAATGACAGACTAATATCAGTATCGGCGCATAACTCCCGAAAATAGGGTACCACGCACCCAAATAAGTGTGTTTATCCCTGAGTATGGGACTACATTGAAGTCCCCGGCGTCCCAGGGTAAAATGTGTCCAGTGACAGTGAACGAACGACGGTTCGGACGTACATTCCGGCCTACCAGAAAGAACAGTGGCAGGCCCACGCCGAGGAACTGGATATGAGTCAAAGCGAGTTCGTCCGGACGATGGTACAGGCGGGCCGAAGCGGGTTCGAGCCAGTAGCATCCGAAACAACCGAGTCGGACGCCGCTGAGAGCGAGAGCGAGGAACCCCGTTCTCCGGACGCTACCCCTGGGGGTGACGGGCTGGAAGACCGGGTCCGAGAGATTCTGGCTGACGGAGACTACTACGAGTGGGACGACCTGCTCGCCGAACTGACCGACGATATCGAGGAACGCCTCGAAGAGACGCTGCAGGAACTGCAGTCCAACAACGAAGTGCAGTACAGCGGGCGACACGGAGGGTACGTTCGGGACGAATGAGCACGGATACGACCACGCCGGACGCCGAGTCGGACCCGGTCGGGTATTTCCTCGATGACATCACGTACCACGGAAAGAGCGACCGAACTCGTGCCTCCTACGAGCGCGTCCTTCGGGACTTCGAGTCCTATCTGGCAGACGGCCACCAGCCCATTCCCGTCCAGGAGGCCTCCCACCGGGACTGCATGGCATATGTTCACAGCCTCCGCGGTAACGTCGAAGAAAGCACAGTCGCGACGTACGCCTCCTATCTACACCGGTTTTTCGCGTACATGACACAGGTAGGTGTCTTCGAATCGAACCCGATGACGCTGGTCATGGAAGAGATGGACGAGTCCATCAATACCGACCCGACCCGCCGCGAAATCGACCTCCAGTCGATGCGGACGTTCGTCGACAGCGTCCCACATCCGCTAGAGCGGGCTATCGTAGTGACGTTGCTGAAAACGGGTATGCGGGCCGGCGAACTGTGTAACCTCGATATCCATGACCTCAACCTCGAAACCCCCGGCCCCAGACCGGAGATCCCGGTCCGAGCGGGGCTCGACGGGCGTCCGGACTCGTTGTTCGTCGCGGCAGACACGGCTCGTGGCGAGGCCAGTAACGGGGAAGAGCGGACAGCGTCCAACAAGCGGAAACGGGAGACGACGATCCCTGTCGACGCCGAACTGGCATCAGTGCTGCGGCACTGGCTCGCAATTCGGCCGGACACACAGTCCCCAGCAGCGCCACTGTTTGTGTCTACAAGCGACAGCTGGGGGGAACGGCTCACGCCGAATATGGTACACCACATCGTCGAATCCCACGCCCGCGAGTTCGGTTGGTACACGGACGGTGGGGGAGCCGAAGAGAACGTTACGCCGCACTACTTCCGGCACTTCTTCACGACGCATCTCCGGGACCGGACCGGTGATCGCGGCGTCGTCAAATACCTCAGAGGCGACGTGGCACAGGACGTCATCGATACCTACACCCACGAATGGGGAACTCGGGTCAGGGATGTGTACGAGGCCGAAATTTACTCGCTACTGTGAATTTTATTGTTGGATTTTCAACACTATGGCCACACTCCGAGTGGTGGCTGCTGAACTGATAAATCATATAGCGCTATATAGAACTGGGCGAATTCTGCTTCCCAGCCGTGTTGTCTCAATGGACGATTTCGATAGCCGCTACGAGACAGGAGGTACGGCCGGGTTTCACTGTGGGGCCTCCCAGCGGTAGCTCGACCGAGCAGCGCTCTGGCACGCGCTTGTTGGGGGATTCCCGACCGGACTACAAGAGATCATACCGGCTCGAAATGGAACGTCCTACTGGTGGCTGCAGATGCCGGGATCACGCACGTCTCAGACGTAGACCCTTCCGGATGCAGGTCCCTGGGAGGGCTACTCGGGGTCCAGAAGTTTCGACTCCGCAGTTCGGAGATGTTCGAGGAGCGTGGTCTTCGAAATATCCATCTGGTCGGCGAGTTCGCGGACCGAAATCCCACGCGGCCACTGATAGTAACCGGCCTCGCGGGCCGCTTCGAACGCGCGCCGCTGGGCCGGCGTTAGCGAGTCGGTTCGGAGCCCACCCACCGACCGCTCGGAGTCGCTGTCAGGCGTGACGATGGACTCGACCGACACGTCAGCGTCGGCGTCGGCTTCGACGGCATCGAGTGCGGACTGTATTTCGGGCCGCTCTCCGGTGAAGCTCACTTGCCACCGTTCGCGCCCGTCTTCGATACGAACGGGCGCGCTGTGGACGAATCCGTGTTCGAGGAGTGTTGGGCAGACTAACTCTTCTGGGTCGTACTCTAGCAGGAACTGTCTGACGACGGTTCCCGGTGCATCGCGCTTGTGTCCGATGCGTGCCTGAAGTTCCTGTATCTCTCCGGCGTGAGGTGACGCACGGACTGCGTCGAGGCAGTTCTCGACGTCTGACTTCGTAGCGCCATACGCTGTAAACACGCCATTGACCGATGCCGCTGGCGACTGGGCGGTCTGTTGCACCGTGTGTGCCAGGATGCCGCCATCAGTGCAGTCGGTCGCTTCGATAGCCCAGCAGTTCGGATGCCACAGGTCGAGTGTTAGCCGTGCTCCGGCGCTATCGGTTTGGCTCATGGGATGTGCTGAAATATTTGATCGGAGCCCCTAAGAGCGTAATCATTGTCTGGTGTGTCCGACACCGGCGGTTGCGGTGTGCGATTCAACTCGGTCCATCAGTGCTGATGCCGACACGACCAGGGCCAGATACAGTATCGCCACCAGCACGAAGAGTTCGGTATACTGGTACGTTTCGTTAGCGATGGTACTCGTCCGGCCGTACAGCTCTTGGACGGTGATGAAACTCGCCAGCGAGGAGTACTTGATGAGGTACACGAGTTCGTTCGTCCAGCTGGGAAGCGCGAGTCGGAGGCCCTGTGGAACGACGACGTACCGTATCCCTTCGAGCTTCGAGAGCCCGATGGCGCGTGCAGCGGTCAACTGCCCGCCGTCGACGGACTCCAGTGACGCGCGCAGATACTCGGACTGGTAGGCGGCGCTGTTCAGCGTGAAACTGATGACAGCGACCCAGAACGCCTGCGCGGGAATGAATCCGACGCCGACCCCCGGGACGCCTCTGAGAACCTGCGTGAGTGAGGTCGCAAAGTAGAGGACGAACAACTGGGCGAGCAATGGCGTCCCGCGGATGAGTTCCGTGTACGACAGGGCGAGCCAGCGGGCCCACCGCCCACCGTATACGCGGACGACGCTGAGCGGGAGCGCCAGCGTGAACCCGAGACAGACGCTGAAAACCGTCAGTAGCACCGTCGTCCAGACGCCGTGGGCCAGTGCCGGCAGATACGCCGTCGCGTCGGCGGCAAACCGGAGCGCGTCGGCGAACCACACGAGCGGCGCTCCGGCAACACCAAGTGACGCGGCGAGCGAGGCGACAGTGTCCGCTGTCGTCAGAAACGGGGCCGCCGGAACGAACGGCGTGCCGCGGTCAAGCCCGAATACCCCCGCGAGAACGAAATCAGTGGTCCAGCGGGCGAGAACCCAGACCCAGAACAGTGCCAGGCCGACTGTGAGGGGGCGGACGGTGAAGACCGTCTCCACGCGGTCACGGAGCCCCGGATTCGGCGACGTTGTCGATTCGGCCGTGCTCATGCCGTCTCCTCGTGTGCGTGCAATCTGCTCAGGAACTGTTCGGTTCTGTCCGCTGTCGGGTTCTGGAACAGTTGCTCCGGTGGGCCGTGTTCGACGATTTCACCGTCGTCGAGGAACACGATGTCCGACGCGGCCGACCGCGCGAAGTCCATCTCGTGACTGACCACGAGCATCGTGATGCCCTCCGCTGCGAGGTCGCGCATCACCTCGACGACCTCGCCGACGAGTTCCGGGTCGAGCGCGCTGGTCGGTTCGTCGAACAGTAACAGTTCCGGGTCCATCGCGAGTGCGCGCGCGATACCGACGCGCTGTTTCTGTCCGCCGGAGAGTTCAGCGGGGTAGGAGTCGGCCTGCTCCAGCAATCCGACCTGTTCGAGATGGGTCCGGCCGGCTTCCTCGGCGTCAGCAGCGTCCATGCCGAGTACTTTTTTCGGGCCGAGCGTGACGTTTTCGAGCGCCGTCAGGTGCGCAAAGAGGTTGAAATCCTGGAACACCATGCCGACCTCCTTTCGGAGTTCGTTGACGTCAGTGTCGGCTCCGGTCACGTCCTGCCCGTCGAGGGCGATCCGGCCACTGTTGATCTCCGTCAGTCGGTTCACACATCGGAGCAGCGTGGACTTGCCCGAGCCGCTGGGGCCGATGAGGACCGTCACGTCGCCCTGGTCCATCTCGAGGCCCACGCCCTCCAGTACCTCTTCGTTCCCGTAGGACTTGTGCAAGTCGTCGATTGAAAGTAGTGGCTGTGTCATGTCGTTCCCTCCGGTACGGCGTAGTAGTCACTGAGCTTGTCGAGCGACCGATTCGTCGCGAACGTCAGCACGAAGTAGACGAGGCTGACGGCGAGGAATATTTCGAGTGCCGCCGTCGACTGCCCGCCTTCGTAGAGGTTCTGTCCCGTCGTCAGCAGCTCGCCGATTCCGATGACGATGGCAATGCTTGTGTCCTTGAGGACGATGGTAAACTCGTTCTGGAACCCCGGGACGCTCCGGCGGAGCGCCTGCGGGACGACGACGTGTCGAATCGCTTCGAACCGGGACATCGCGACGGCGCGTGCCGCTTCCAGCTGTCCGTCGTCGACGCTCTGGAGCGCACCGCGGAAGATCTGTGACTGGTAGGCGGCGCTCCGGAGACCGAGCGCGATGGTCGCCGTGACGAACGCGCTACTGGAGATAGAGAGGCCGAAGTACAGAATCATAATGATGACCAGCAGCGGGGTGCCACGGAGGACGACCCCGACCTGTTCGACCAACCGCCGGGCCCTGTCCGAGCCGTACACCTCTATCGCACCGGCCGGGAACCCGACGACGAATCCCAGGAGAATACTGGAGACGGTGAGCGCGATGGTGACAGCTGTCCCGCCGAGCAACAGGCCCCAGTTGTTGGCGACGAACAGCCAGTCAGCGGTCTGGAGTAGGATTGCTGCCATGGCCTCACTTCTGTCCGAACCACTTCTCGGTCAGGTCCCGGTACGTCCCGTCGTCCTCGACGGTAGTCAGCCCGCTGTTGAGCGCACCCGCGAGTTCGTCGTTGCCGGACTGAACCCCAAAGCCGAACTGCTCGCCGGTTTCGTGGACGAACGCGGACTCGATAGGGCGGTCCGCCACGAAGGAGTTCGCGACGGGGACGTCGATGATGATGACGTCGACGTTTTCGTTCAGCAAATCCTCGACGGCGAGCACGTAGTTGCCGTACGCGTTGTAGTTCGACTCCGGAACCGTTCCCGCTTCGATGAGCTGGTCCTTGATGACGGATTCGCCGGTCGTCCCCTTCTGTGCACCGACCGTCGCTCCGGAGAGGTCGTCTAACGACGACGGCGAGAACGACCCGCTCTCGCGGACGACGATGGCCTGGTTCGAACTGTAGTACGGGTCGGAGAAGTCGATCGCTTCGTCGCGGTCGTCGTTGATCGTCATGCCTGCCGCGACGACGTCGACGTTCCCGTTGTTCAGCGCCGGAATGAGTGATTTGAACTCCAGTTCTTCCCACCCGCTCAGTTCGTACTCCGACGCCGCGATAACAGCTTCCAGCAACTCGACGTCGAAGCCGACGAGTTCGCCGTCCTGCTTCATCTCGAACGGCGGAAAGCCCGGCGCTGTTCCCGCGGTGAGCGTCTGTGAGTCCCCGCTGCCCGATTGACAGCCAGCGACCGACAGGGTCGCGACAGTGCCACCGATTGCCTGCAGATACCTCCGTCTGTCTACGCGTGCCTCTCGTGGCATAGTCCCACAGTCGAATCAATCATATTTTAACATTTCGGTTACCGCAGAAGTCGCGAGGGTCAGGCCGACGCGACAGGGTCTGCAACCTCGGTAAACACCGAATCGAGGATGTCGAGACAGAGTTCCAGTTCGCGCTCGGTGACGTCGAGTGGCGGGAGGAGCCGGAGGGATTTCTGGCCACAGCCGAGCGTGAGAAGGCCGTGTTGGAGCGCGGTTTCCATCACGGCATCGCGTCGGTCAGCCGTATCGAACTCCAGCGCGGTCATCAGGCCGAGACCGCGAACGTCCTCGACCAGCTGACGGTCCGCCGAAACCTCGCGGAGCCGATCCATGAAGTACGTCCCCTTCTCGGCGGCGTTGTCCAGCAGGTCGTGGTCCTCGATAGCGGCGAGTGTCAGTGCGCCGCGCATGGAGCCGAGGATGTCTCCGGCCCCCCACGTCGAGGAGAGCCGCGACGTTTCGGACGGGAAGATGTCCGAGCGGGAGATGGTCGCGCCGACCCGGAGCGCTTTCGCGCTCGTGATGACGTCCGGTTCGATGTCGTAGTGGTCGACAGCCCACATCTCGCCCGTGCGGCCGGCTCCCGACTGGATTTCGTCGGCGATGATCGGGATGTCGTGTTCCCGGCAGAGGTCGTCGACGGCCGAGAGGAACTCGGGGCTCGGGACGCGATAGCCGCCTTCGCCCTGTATCGGCTCCAAGATGAGGAATGCGACTTCCTCGGGCGGGATGTGGCCGGTGTCTGCGTCGAGTTTCGAACGGAGGCGCTCGACCCCGGCCTCGGAGTACTCCACGTCGTGGATCCCGCTGAGTTCGGGGAACTTCCGGCGGTAGACGGACTTCGAACGGTTCAGCGAGAGCGCTCCCAGGGTCCGACCGTGGAACGCGCCGTCGAAGGTAATGCCGTACTTCGGCGTCTCGCAGTTGTCGTAGCAGATCTTCATCGCGTTCTCGACGGCCTCTGCGCCGGAGTTCGAGAGGAAGACGGTGTCGAAGTCGTAGTGGCTAGTAATGTCGGTCAGCCTATCCATCAGGTGGGCGGGACCCGGCAGCGACGTTTCGTCGGGCGAGCCGCCGGTGCTGACGTAGAAGTCCTGTCCGGCTATTTTCAGCGGGTCGACCATGTCGAACTCGTCGGCTCGGTCGAGCACTTTCGGGTTGTTGTAGCCGAGCGGCGACGCGGCGACGTGGCAGGTAAAATCGAGCAGGACGTTGCCGTCCGCGTCGGTACAGAACGGACCGATTGCGTCTTCAGTGATGTCCCAGACGAAATCGTACACGTACGTGCTCGGTGCGGCGGTTTCGTGGTGGTACTCGACCCACTCGCTGCTCTGTGGGCCGGGAAGGCTATCGACACGCGGCTCCGCAGTATTGCGGTCCATGTTATCACAATCGCCATCATTGGTAATAAATCACTGTGTTCCGGCCCCGCGTGCCGGCCACACAACTGGGTGCGTGCCGCAGTTCGAAGCTGTAACAATTGAAACAATTTACACACTGATAGCACTGCCGTCATGCGATCAGGTGTGCCTTGATTTTCAATGGCTACGATACGCTACAGGATCCGCTTGCCGAACGCGCTGGCGGCGAGTTCGGCCGCTCGTTCGCCCGTCGTGTTGCGCTGGTCGAGGATAGGGTTGACCTCGACGACGTCGAGCGAGCGCAGCACCGATTCGGCGGCGTCGCGGTCGGCGACCCGTTCCATCGCCGTATGTGCCTCCCGGTAGGTGACGCCGCCCGGGACTGGCGTCCCGACCCCCGGCGCGTCGTCCGGGTCGAGCCAGTCGAGGTCGAGGCTGACATGGATGTCGTCGACGCCGTCGGTCGCGATGTCGAGCGCCTCGTCGGTGACCGGTCCGATACCGCGCCTGTCGATATCTTCCATGGTAAAGACGGAGATGTCGCTCTCACGGAGGACCGCTCGTTCGTCAGCGTCGAGGCTCCGCGCTCCGACGATGGCGGTGTTCTCCTCGGCGACGTTCGGGGCGGTCGCCCACGGCATCTCTGCGAAGTCGCCGTAGCCGTGGGCGGCCGCAAGCGGCATACCGTGGACGTTCCCGCTAGGCGACGTAGTCGGGGTGTTGTAATCGCCGTGGGCGTCGAACCAGATGACGCCGAGTTCGGCCGTCTGGGCCGCGCCGCGCATCGTGCCCATCGCGATAGAGTGGTCGCCGCCTAACACCAGCGGCACGCTCCCGTCGGCTATTTCCGTCGCCACCCGGTCGGCGAGGGTGTCGGTCATTTCGGCGATCGCATCGAGGTACTTCGCGCCGTCGTCGGTGGTCGCCGACTGCGACTGTAGCGTCGGCAGTGCGAGGTCCCCAGCGTCAGTGTATTCGACGCCGGCCGTATCGAGGGCGGTACTGAGGCCGCCGTAGCGAATCGCCGACGGCCCCATGTCGACGCCACGCCGGTCGGCGCCGAGCGCGAAGGGGACACCGAGCACCGCGACAGGTGACACGGAACGACTGTGGTCTCGCGAGTGGGTAGACTGAAGGGACATCCGTTGCTACGGCCATAGCCCGCGGGCGTTCATAGCCTCACCGATTCGTGAGAGCGCGACGATGTAGGCAGCCGTTCGCCATGTGACGTCACGGTCCTCGACTTCGGTCCGGAGAGCCTCCCAGGCATCGAGCATCTCGGCTTCGAGTTCTTCGTTGACCTCTTCGCGGGACCAGCTCCGGCGATTGATGTGCTGGAGCCATTCGAAATAGCTCACAGTGACGCCACCGGCGTTGGCGAGGATGTCCGGGATGACTGGGATGTCGCGCTCTTTGAACACAGCGTCGGCTGCTGTCGTTGTCGGGCCGTTCGCCCCTTCGACGACGATGCTCGCCTGCACGTCTGCAGCGTTTTCCTTGGTCAGGACGTTCCCGACTGCCGCGGGAATGAGGACGTCAACATCGAGTTCCAGCAGCTCGGCGTTAGATATCTGCCGTGGTGCGTCGACGTCCCCTAGCTGGCCGTGTTCGTCGCCGTCAGCCGAAATCGATTCGATATCGAGGCCGGATTCGTCGTAGATGCCGCCGTCGACGTCGCTGACAGCGACGACGGATGCGCCCCAGGAGTCGAGGAGGCGTGCGGCGTTCGCGCCGACAGCACCGAAGCCCTGTACGGCGACAGTGGCACCCTCGACGGTTCCGTCGTAGTAGTCGAGCGCTTCGCGGGCGACGATGGCGACGCTCCGGCCGGGTGCTTCCTCGCGGCCGTGTGTCCCGCCGACCGCTGTCGGTTTGCCGGTCACGATGCCGGGGACCGTCTCGCCTTCCTGCATCGAATACGCGTCCATGAACCAGGCGACGGTCTGTTCGTCGGTCCCCATATCGGGTGCTGGGATGTCTTTCGTCGGCCCGACGACTTCGCGGAGCTCCTCGGCGAACCGACGGGTCAGTTGTTCGGTCTCCTGTGCGTCGAGCGTCGACGGATCGACGACGATGCCGCCTTTCGCGCCGCCGAAGGGGAGGTCCATCACCGCACACTTCCACGTCATCAACATCGCCAGCGCCGTACACTCCTCGGCGGAGACGCTCGGATGGTATCGCATGCCGCCTTTGTACGGCCCTCTGACCTCGAAGTGCTGGACGCGATAGCCGTTGAACACCTCGACGCTCCCGTCGGTTCGGCGGATCGGGACAGACACCTCGACGGTTTTCGATGGGTGACGGAGCTGCTCAAGCAGCCCCTCGGAGAGATCGAGGTGTTCGGCCGCCCGCTCCAGTTGGCGGCGGGCTGTCGCGATTGGCGATTCATCGTCGTCTGGTGCTTGTTCTGATGGCTCCTTCTGTGTGCTCATGATTGGTTGGTGGATTCGGCTCTTGGTTCCGGTGCGTACGCCCGTTCGCTTCGGGACCAATGGGGCGAGTACGCTGCGTCGTTCAGCACGCTGCTTCCGTCCTGACTGTCAACATCCGACGGCTGGAGTGAGACAGTGTATCGGCACCAATACCGGTATTGTTAATAAATATTTGGGACTGTCTGCGGGACAAATAGTTTGAACATAGCAAAACCAAGCAGACATCTTCATTCGTCGCTTATAGAGTATTATGGGCCAGATTAGTGGCGTATTTGCGGAATATCCGATAAATATAGCTTTGATATGCTCAACATAGGCGAGGCCACACTGGTCAGATGAAGCCACGCCGGATAGCAGAATATCGACGCAGACGTGCTATACCATGGCCTAGTACTGAACAGAGAATTTCCCCGTGCTTTGACTATCTCAAAAATAGACTTGGCACAGCAGTGTCGGAGCACTGTACTGAGAGAGACCACCCACGACAGGTATAACTCCCGCGGCGACCCGCCGGAAACAGCCTGCAGGCTTGGCTATCGGGCCTGATACGCTACCTCGACCTCTTACTAACGATGGTACGACTGTTATTGTGGCTCATTTGCTGGGTGAATCGCTCCGTTCGACGGTCACAGTAGCACAGCCGAGATTTGAGCTATCCAAATGTCGGAGACCGGACGCCGTCGTCGTTTCGTGGTCGTCGCCGACAGATGGAGACGAGTGTCCGACACCGTCGTTACGTGCCCCGGTCAAACGAGGTCATTTCGAGATTGACTTCGATGAGGTTCGCGGCCTCCATCACCATCTCTGGGATTTCGGTGTCGAAACGGGTCCCTTTCAGACGGCTGGTCGGTGCAGTCACACTGACCGCGCCGACGACGGTCCCGTCGTTGTCCAGAATCGGCGCACCGACCGCCCGAAGGCCGCGAATCTCTTCCTCGTCGTTCGTCGCGTACCCTCGCTCCCGGATGGTCTCTAGCTCGTCGCAGAGCGTCTCTCGGTCCGTAATCGTGTGCTGTGTCTGTCGCGAGAGCCCTTCACGGTCGATTATTTCCTCGACGCGTTCGGACGGGAGACACGAGAGGATCGCCTTCCCCGAAGCACTGTCGTGGAGGTGCTGTGGGGCCTCCCGCAACTGGAGGTGGTAGTCCATCCCGACGGCGTGTTCCCCTCGCCGCTCGTAGATGGCGACTTCGCGCCCGTCGTTTTCGACGACCAGATGGACGTACTCGCCGGACCTGTCCGCTAGTTTGTCCACTTCCTCCTGTCCAGCGGTGTAGAGTTCCGTCTCGTTGCGGACGTGTTCGCCCATCGTGACGAACCGAAAACCGAGCTGGTACGTGTCGTCGTCCTTCGTGAGAAAGCCACAGTCGGTCAGCGTCGCAAGATACGTGTGAAGCGTTCCCTGGGAGAGCTCGATTCGCTCGTTCAGTTCCTGCAACGTCGCGCTGTTTGACTCCTGAACGGCTTCGATGATCTCGCAGGCGTTCTCCACGGACTGTATCCGCCGGCCCGTGTTTTGTGTGTCGGCGTCGTCGGTCATTACCCCAGTAGAGTTGCCGTCATTATTTAAAAACCCGGATGTGAGCGATGAGCGACCGGAACACCCGCTTGGACGCTACCGACCGACAGGGAGTAATGCCACGCACAGTATGACCGTCCGACTCATTGCGGACAGAATCGGTAACAGCCGAGCTGTGAGTGTGTCTGTGCTGTGAGCCGTAGGGCGCTGTCTTATCGAGGCGTTCAGATTGACGGTCAATTTGCACCTACTAACGAGTTATTTATCCTTAAGATATCAATTTCAATATCGTATATCGCACTTCTAGATTGAAAGTTCGGGATCGTCTCTAATATAGTCTGTTTTTCTATCCAGAAATGATGAATACAGATATAGTTACCTCTGATAGAATCTGCTGCTGTTCTACAGTACCGTAATCGCTGCTAGATCGAAACCGCACGATGGGTCCCGGAGACGGTGGTGCTAGCCGACAAGGATATATAAATAGTCGTCCAGAACACGGGGGTGTTGTCCGGTAACTAAAACACTTATTGTTGTTACTGAACGAGACACTAGTATGTCAACGACGCCTGCGCAGGACGGCACGCAGTGGTTCCTGCATACATGGCGAGACCACATTCTCGAGCCGATAGAGACGGCTCTCTCCGTGCTTGACGTGGAGCATACGGAGCTTGCGGCCGAGCAAAATGGTCTCGAAGACTTCCTCCAGCGCCTGCGTGCCGTCGACCCCGCCGACCAGCCCTCCTCCCCCGTCGGTGCGCGAGGTCGACAGTCCGCATCAGACCCCGTCGAAGCGCTACGGGACGCCTACGCCGACACGGTGCTGGCTGTCGACCACTACGAGTCAGTGTACGACGAATCGCTGGTCGAGAACGTCGCTATCGAGTTTGGGCCGGACTACGCAGCGCTGTTTCACCCCGAGACGAACGTCGGGTTCTCGCCGCCGCTCAAACGCTCGCTGGTGGCAGCGACCGAGCAAGCAATCGACGAACGGACCTCGCTGGACCGCGCTGTCAAAATCGAACAGGAGTCGATGCTGGAGTACCGCAGCAGTCTGCAGGAGATCATCGAGACGCTCGACAGCACAGTCGTGCCCGAGTGGTATCGCGAGACGTTCCAGAGTGACGTTACTGCGCTTCTACAGGAGCGCCAGGACCAGCTCCACTCAAGCGTCTACCGGTTCGAGACACACGAGTTCTGTACGTACATGTACGAAGAGCAACTCTGGACGTATCCGGTGTTGACCAGTCTCGCGCGGTTACAGGAATCTGTGGACAGCTGAACGGGCGGCTCTCTGGCAGACAGGTGTAGGCGTCACTGAAGCGCGGTGAACTGGACGCCGGCACACCCTCCCAACTTGAGGAGTACTGAGACGAGTACACAGTCGTTGTATTCCGCGGCAACCGTCACGAGAGGACACCATTCACTATCTCCGGGCGAACATATTCGCCCCGCTTCCTGCGAGATGAGAGTGCGGTTCCCTATATATACAGGTTGGTCTTCGAGTTGCAGCCGTGAGCTACCATGGAAACGCGTAGAACATTCGTTCGCGGTCTGGGTCTCGCGGCTGGAGTCGCGCTAGCTGGCTGTTCATCGGGCGGCGGCTCCGACAGTAGCGGTGACGGCGACTCAGGTAGCGGCGGTGACGGATCAGACGGCGGCGAGACCGAGTCCAGTGACGGCGGGAGCGGGTCCGAATGGACCGAGACGAGCACCGTCGAAATGACGGACGAACTGGCATACGAGCCGAAGAAAATCCAGGTCGAGGCAGGCACGACGGTCACGTTCGAGAACGTCGGCAGCATCGGCCACACGGTGACGGCCTACGAGGAGGAGATCCCCGACGGCGCGGACTACTTCGCGTCCGGCGGGTTCGACTCCCTGCAGGCCGCGAAAGACGGCTACAGTAACGGGCAGGAAGGCAACATTCCGAAAGGCGAGAGCTACGAGGTCACGCTGGAGACGACGGGGACCTACGAGTACTACTGCATCCCCCACGAGATGAACGGGATGGTCGGCACAATCAAGGTGGTCTGATATGAGCAAAAACGAAACCCCACGCGATCCGAACGAAGTCCTCGAAGAGTACGAAGAAACCCTCGACTCGGTACTGGTGGAGGTCGAGTCTCCGGACGAATCGACTGCGGACGACGACCTCTCGCTGGGACTGCCCGGCCTCTCGCTCGGCCGCCGGGACTTCATGAAGGCCGGCGTCGCCGCCGGTGCGATGGGGTCCGTCGCTGGCTGTTCAGCGCTGACCGGCGGTGGCGATGGCAGTGCCGGCAGCCAGTCGACACCCTCGGGCAGCGGCGCGAGCCACACGGTCGAACCGGGCGAACACGACGAATACTACGGCTTCTGGTCCGGCGGCCACTCCGGCGAACTGCGGGTCATCGGCATCCCGTCGATGCGGGAGCTCACCCGCATTCCGGTGTTCAACACCGACTGTGCGTCGGGCTATGGGTTCACTGACGGGACTCAGGAAATGCTGGAAGAGGGCGGCGGGTATAGCTGGGGTGACAATCACCACCCGAACCTCTCGGAGACGGACGGTGACTACGACGGCGAATACCTGTACGTCAACGACAAGGCCAACGGCCGCATCGCCCGTGTGAACCTCACGTATTTCGAGACGGACGCCATCACGGACGTCCCGAACATGCAGGCCATCCACGGCTGTTGTGTCCTCTCGCCGGACACGAAGTATGTGCTGGGCAACGGCGAGTTCCGCGTGCCGCTGCCCAACGACGGGACCGACGCGAAGAACCCGGACAACTACACGTCGCTGTTCGTCGCCGTCGACCCCGAGTCGATGGAGACCCAGTGGCAGGTCAAAGTCGACGGGAACCTCGACATCGTCGACACCGGCAAAGAGGGTCGGTGGGCCATCTCCTCGGCGTACAACAGCGAGGAGGCCACCGACATCCAGGGCATGACGAAAGACGACCGGGACAACGTCAAGGCGTTCGACATTCCGGCCATCGAGCAGGCCGTCGAGAACGGCAACTACGAGGAGGTCAACGGCATCCCCGTCGTCGACGGCACGCAGGGGAGTTCGCTCAACCAGGGCGACCGCCCCATCGTGAAGTACATTCCGACGCCGAAAAGCCCCCACTGTGTCGAGGTCGGCCCGAACGGCGACTACGCCTTCGTCGCGGGGAAGCTCTCGCCGACGGTGACGATGATCGACCTGAACGCGCTGGCCGATTCCTCCGACCCCGAAGATGTCGTCGCCGGGCGACCACGCGTCGGACTCGGCCCGCTACACACTACCTTCGACGGCAACGGACACGCCTACACGTCGCTGTTCATCGACTCACAGGCCGTCAAGTGGGACATCGAGGCGGCCGTCGAGGCCGAAGAAGGGTCCGAGGACCCCATCATCGAGAAGCAGGACGTCCACTACAACCCCGGGCACATTCAGGCCCTCGAGGCGATGACGACCGACCCCGACGGGGAGTGGCTCGTCAGCCTCAACAAACTCTCCAAGGACCGGTTCCTCCCGGTCGGCCCGATTATGCCCGACAACGACCAGCTCATCCACATCGGGCAGGGCGAGGAGGAGATGGAACTGGTCGCGGACCACCCGGCCTACCCCGAGCCACACGACTGCGTGTTCGCCCACAAGGACAAGATAGACGCCAAGAAGGTCTACGACAAGGACGACTACGAGGAGACCTACATCACCGAGGAGGACTCCGGCGTCGAGCGCACGGGCGAGAACAGCGTCCACGTCAAAATGACGACCAAGCGCTCGGAGTTCGGCCTGCCGGACTTCACGGTTCAGGAGGGCGACGAGGTGAAACTCTCCACGACCAACATCGAGGGCGTACAGGACATCATCCACGGCGTTGCCATCCCCGAGCACGACATCAACTACGCCGTGGCCCCACAGGACACCCGCGAAGTCACGTTCACGGCTGACGACCCCGGGGTGTACTGGATCTACTGCACGTACTTCTGTAGCGCCCTGCACCTTGAGATGCGCAGCCGGATGATCGTCGAACCGGCGGAGGGGTAGCGACACAACCCATTTCGGAGGTGTTCAGCCATGCAACGACCCACCATCGACGACTTCCGCGAGATTCGACGGGGCCTCCCCGTGGGAGCGGCGCTGCTGTTCGTCGCGGCGCTCGCGTTCCCGATGTGGCACATCAGCGTCGACGCGGTCCAGTATCCGAGCACGACGCTGCACGTCTCCCTGTACGCCTACCCCCACCTGACTGGGGATTTCATCGAGATGGCGCGGCTGAACCACTACGTCGGGTTCTACTTCCCCGACCCGGTGTTAGTCGAGCCCAACTTCCCCGTTGAGGAGAACGCCATCGACGTGCCCGAGTGGGCGCTCGGGCCCGTTGCGTTCATCGGCGTGTCACTGCTGTCGGTGTTCGTCGCCGTCGCACCGACTACCGAGAAGCTCAAGCGCGGCCTGAAATACCAGTTCGGCGGCACCGTGCTGGTGTTCACCGTGATGCTGGCCGATATCCAGTACCGGCTCTGGCAGGCCGGCCACACGCTCGACCCGGGCGCGCCGGTGATGGGCGTCGACGGCTTCACGCCGCCGCTGTGGGGCCAGTATCAGGTCGCCAACATCACGAGCGTCTCCCGGTTCGGCCTCGGCGCGTACATGGCCGCAGCTGCCGTTGGACTGCTCGCGGTTTCGTACTACTACCGCGACCAGGCGGCGACGTTCAGCGAACTCCCGGCCCGATTCCGTAGCGGGCTCACCGGGCTTCCCGACGCCGTTCGGGACCGCCTCGGCCGTGACGGCGACACCGACGACGAGGATGACGCCCCGCACCGCCCCACGACCACCGCGGTCAAATCTGACCAACCAGAAACCCACTCATGAGCCCACTGTCCCACGATTTCGAGCGCGTGTTCGCCGTCGCTACCGCGGTCCTGCTCGTGCTGTCGGTCGTGGCTGTCGGGATGGCCAGCGCCGGCCCGACCGGCAGCGACGACCTCGCCTTCAACCCCGACGTGCCCGAGACCGACTCGTTCACCGCCCCGTCGGCCGACGGCACCGCAACGGTCGACGGCGAGACCTACGACAGCGCACAGGCGGCAGTCGACGCGGCGGACCCCGGCGACACCGTCACGCTTGACGGTCGCTTCGACGAGACTCTCGTCGTAACGACGCGGAACGTCACGCTGTCCGGGAACGGTCCCGGGTCAGCGCTGCTGCACGGCGACGGCGAGGGCGACGTGCTCGCCGTCGAAGCGCAGGGCGTCACCGTGGCGGACCTCTGGGTCCGCAACAGCGGCTACAGCGCCGCGACGAACGACGCCGCGATATTCGTCAACGGAAGCGACGTCACCGTCCGCGACAGCCGCGTGACCGACATGACCTTCGGCATCTGGCTCGACGGCGTCGACGACGCCGAGATCCGCAACAACACCATCGTCGGCCGCGAGGAGATAACGCAGTTGACCAAACGCGGCAACGGCGTCCAGATCTGGAAGACCGAGGACAGCGTCATCCGGAACAACGACATCACCACCGTCCGGGACGGACTGTACTTCAACTGGGCCAAAGACGTCAACGCCAGCGAGAACACGATGTGGGACCTCCGCTATGGAGTCCACTACATGTACTCGGACGACTCGCACCTGCGGGACAACACCGCCTTCAACAACGACGTCGGGTACGCGCTGATGGTGTCGAAACACCTCGTCATCGAGGACAACGTCGCGGTCAACAACAGCGGGCAGTCCGGCCACGGCATCCTCGTCAAGAGCATCGACGACACGGACATCCGCGGCAACCACCTCGTCGACAACGAGAACGGGCTGTTCGTCTACAACTCCGTCAGCAATCGCATCGTCGGCAACCTCGTCGTCGGCAACGATATCGGTGTCCACATCGCCGCGGGGAGCACCGACGGAACCGTGACCGAGAACAGTTTCATCCGCAACAACCGGCCGGTGCTCGCGGTGATGAGCGACCAGGTCCACTGGAACGAGAGCGTCGGGAACTACTGGTCCCGGGCGAACCCGACCGATGTTGACGACGACGGCGTCGGCGACACCCGCTACCAGCCGGCCGGGACCGTCCAGCAAGTGACTGCCGAAAAGCCCGCCGCGCGGGTGTTCGCCAGTAGCCCGGCCTTCGACGCCGTTCGGCTGGCCGAGTCGTCCGTGCCCGTCGTCCAGTCGCCCGGTGTCGTCGACGCCCGCCCGCTCACCGAACCACCCCACGAGAACTGGAGGAGCTACTATGAACGTGATTGATGTCGACGACGTATCGAAAGCGTACGGCGACGTGCAGGCGCTCGACGGACTGAGTCTGTCTGTCGAACAGGGGGCCACCCTCGGCGTGTTCGGCACGAACGGGGCCGGCAAGACGACGCTGTTCAAACTGCTCGTCGGGCTGAACCGACCGGACGCTGGCAGCGTCTCCGTCGCCGGCGCGGACCCGACCGACGGGACCACCGTCCGCGAGCGAGTGCGCTACCTGCCGGAGCACGCCGGTTTCCCGCCGAGCCTGACCGGCCGCGAGATACTCAGCTTCCACGCCCGGATGCGCTCGGTGCCCCGGGAAGACCGGGCACACCACGTCGAGCGCATCCTGCACACCGTCGGACTCGCGGACGCCGCGGACCGCCGCGTCGGCGGCTACTCCAACGGGATGAACCGTCGGCTCGGACTCGGCACGGCGCTCGTCGGCGAACCGGCCGTGCTGATACTCGACGAACCGACGGCAGGGCTCGACCCCGACGGCATCCGGGCGTTCCACGAGGTCGTGGAATCCCTGGCAGCCGAGACGGACGTGACTATCGTCTTCTCTTCGCACGCACTCGGGGAGATTCAGCGGCTCTGCTCGGAGGCAGTCATCATCGCCGACGGACAGGTGGCGACGGCGGGACCGGTCGAGGAGCTTCGCCGCGCCGCCGCCGACGAGGTGACGGTGTCGCTGTCGCTCGCGTCCGAGGCGGCTGCGAGCGACGCGGCGACCGACCTCGGGGACCACGAGGCAGTGTCCAGCGTCAGCCGCTCCGGCGCGGCGGTGACGGCACGGACTACGCCGACCGACGCCTACGACCTGCTGACCGCCGTCGGTGAGGGGTACGACATCGACCGCTTCGAGGTCCGCGAACCCGGCCTTGAGGCCGCGTTCCACGAGGCCGTCGGGGCGGACGACAGCGATGACACCGGCTCCGACAGCACGGCGGCGGCTGCGGAGGCGGCGACCGAGGACTCCGGAGGTGAGCCGGCATGAGCGAGGGCGACTCCTCGACAGATCCGACCCCGGACGGCGGCGTCGTTTCGGTCGACGCTCCGGCTACCCGGTTGCACGACGGCGGAACCGAGGGAAGTACGGCCACGGACGCTGCCGACGAATCGGCGCTCGCCCGGATCGCCGACAGCAGTCTGCTCACCATCGCTCGTCGAGAGTACCGGCTGGCCGTGCGGAGCCGGTGGGCGCTCGGCGTGGCGCTGCTGTTCGGTCTCTTCACCACCGCGGTTGTCCAGTTCGGCGCGAGTTCGGTCGGCCCGGGTCGCTTCGACGCGGTGATCGCGACTATCGCCGAACTCGGCGTCTACCTCGTTCCGCTGACCGCGCTGGCGGTCGGCTACGACGCCATCGTCGGGGCGGACGAGCGCGGGTCGCTCGAACTCATGCTCGCGCTCCCGGTGACGAAAGGCCGTGTCGTCGTCGGGACCGCCGTCGGCCGGGCGGCGGTGCTGTCCGGCGCAATGTTGCTGGGCTTCGTCCCCGGCGCGCTGCTGACCGTCCGCTACATCGGTCTCGCCAGCGTCGGCCAGTACGCGGCCGTCGCACTCGCAGCGGTGCTGACCGCCTGTGCGATGCTCGGCGTGGCGGTACTCATCTCAACGGTCGCGCGGACGAAAACCCACGCGCTCGGGGCCGCACTCGCCATCTGGCTGTGGGTCGCGCTGTTGCACGACCTGGTCGCACTGGGGGCCGTCGCGGGGTTCGACCTCGGGTCCGGCGCTATCGCCGCGGCGATACTGCTCAACCCCGTGGACTGCTTCCGCGTGCTCGCGCTCTCACAGGTGGACGTGGTCGCCGGCGGCTTCGGCAGTGTGCTGGCCCAAGCTGGGCTGACCACGCCGATGGTCACCGCGGCGCTTGCGGCGTGGGTCGTCGTGCCCGTCGGTGTCGCTGCGAAACTCATCCAGCGACGCCGTCTCTGAAAACGGTTTTAGACCGACTGCAGCGCTGTTTCTTCCGGTTCCTCGAACAGACTGGCGACCTGTTTCGTCGTCTCGGTGCGCTCGTGGGCGTTTTCCAGAAGCACGGTCTCGCTGGGGAACAACTGCTCGCCGAGTTCGAGGCCGTGGTCGCGCGCGGTCGACCCCGTGACGGTGAGGTAGACGCCGAGGCCGGTCGCCGCGATGTCTTCCTCTTCTTCGCCGCCCTCCGTCGGATAGGTAAAGGAAATGCCATCGAGCGCGCTGGTTCCGAGAACGGCTTCGACGAGCCGCTCGTAGCGCGGTGAGATGCAGAGCTCGCCCTCGTAGTTGGTGACGAAGGCCCGGTCGAGGGGGCCGTCCTGTGTGTCTATGACATCCGGCGTTGCCAGCAACGTGTGGTACACCGTATCGCCCAGCCCGGTCACGACCCGTACGTCCGTATCCAGCGGGTCGATGCGGTCGTTGATTTCGTCGATGGCGGTCAGCGGTTCGTCCCGAAGCTGGACGACCTCTTCGAGAACGAGGTCGGCACTGTCGAACCCGAGCGCGAACTCGTGGGTCCGGAGCGCCCGGAACGGCTCCTCGCGACCGACCAGCTGGACGTCACCGTGTTCGGTCGGGACAGTGACGCTGTCGAAGACGATCCGCCGTGGCATCCCGTCGCGGTCGTCGCGGAGCAGCGTGTATTCTGGCTCGTATGGCTCATCGAGCGAGGAGTAGTCGCTGATGCGATGGTACACGTCGGCGACCGCGTCTTGCTTGCCCTTGGTGACGGCCTTCTCGTAGCGAAGCGTCGAGATTATCTCGTCGGCCAGGTCGGCGGTCCCCGTGCGCCCGGCGAGTCGCTCCAGCACTGCTTCGAGGGGCCGGCCCTTGCGCGGCACGGCCACTCTCGTCGTCGTCATTATGCAGGCACAAACGGGGGATCGGTAAAACGAGTTCGGTTATTCGCCGCCGCCGATAACCGACGACAGCTGTTCGCGCCACTGTTTGAGCTCTTCGATCTCCGATTCGGTTTCGTCGATCCGGTCGGCGAGTTCGCCGTCGTCGATCTCCTCGCGGACAGCTTCGATATCGTCTTCGAGGGCGTCAAGCTGCCCTTCGACGCTCTCGACATCCCCGGAGAGGTCGTCGACCTGATCGGAGGCGGACGTGGCTGCATCAGTCGCCGACTGGACCTCGTCCTCGAAATCCTCTAGAGTCGCTTCGAAGGAATCGAGGCGCTCGCCGAACTCCTGAATCATGTCCTCGCCGGTGCCGTTCTCTTCGAGGAACTCCTCGAGAGCGTCGGTGTACGCACGGAGGTCCGCGATGTCACCCTGGATGCGCTGGATCCGGGCGTCGTTGACGCCGCCGGCGTCGCTGTTGTCCTCGGAGACGGCGTCGAGCGCACGCTTGAGGAGCTTCACGTCTTCGGGGGAGACGTTCTGATCGCGGATTTCCTGTGCCATCGTCGCGACGACAGCGCCGGATTGGACCTCGGAATCTGCCGGTGCGGCGTTGCTCTCTTCCGGGGCTTCGACGCTTGAGTCCGGGTTGTTCGGGTCCGAGAGGTCCAGCGTCTCGATGTCCTCGTCGTCATCGTCTTCCAGACCGGGAACGCTGTCGGCGTCACCGGCGATGACGTCCCGAACAGCCTCGTCGCCGCCACCGACGAGGTCTTCCTCGTCCTCGTCCAGAGGCGGGTTCACACTCTCGATTTCGGGTTCCGTCAGGAACTTCTCGACGTCGTCGGTGCCCGTCGCACGGATACCGTAGACGGTCGTGTAGTCAGCTTCGGGTTCGAGTTCCTTCTCGAAGGCGATCCGGTTTTCGTTGATGTCCCAGTACTCGCTGCCGTACTCGGGGTGAAAGCCCAGATCCTCGACTGCTACGTCTTCTGGAACGGTGTCGACTAGCCTGACCGTCACCGGAACAGACCGCCGTGAAGTGAGATTGAACGCTATCGCGGGTACGGGGAACTCGTCCGCCTCGAACCGCTTGGTCACTGTCACGCCATCTGCGGTGACAGTGACTTCGTCGTAGGCTTGCGAATTGCTCATGGTCTGTATGGTCTCAGCAATAGTATTAAAGGTACGTACCTGACCAACATTTACACCTTTTTTCTATACGATACTGATTAATATAATATAGAGACGTAACCTCAGTAACACGAACAGGACGTGAGCCAGCAAAGACGGACAGACCGTCCGTGCGACACTGGCAGACCGTTGTCAGTCGAGATCGTACCGGTCGCCGATTTCAACGATTGAAAGCGTCGAGGGATGCGCGAAGCTGTTGGCGTGGTTGTGCAGGACGGTCGGCTCCGTCGTCATTCCCTTCCACATGTCCCAGTGGGTCGGGATGAGGGTGTCCAGCTGGAGTTCGTTCGCGGCTTCGATAATCATGTTCTCGTCGTTGTACCACTGCGTTCGCGTCGGTTCGCCGGTCTCCTTGTCGTCGATCATCCCGACCGTCCCGAACGCGAGAACGCCGACGTCAATGTCGTAGCGCTCGCCGACAGACTCGAACTCGCCGGGGCGGGCGTCGCCGCCGTGGAAGAACGTACCGGCGTCGTGTTCGAACACGTACGACACCGGGTGCTCGGCGTCGGGATCGTTGGCCGGTTCGACGTGAACTGTCAGGTCGCCGATTTCGAGCGTGTCCCCCTCCGTGACTTCGTGGAGCTGGTCGTCGGTGACGCTATAGTTCTCCAGCCACGCCTCCTCTCGGATAACGTCGTGACCACTGTCAGTCGTATAGTAGTCCGCGCCCGTCCCGGCGAGAATCGGCGCTTGTGACGGCCCGTGAACGTGGTCGGTATGCTCGTGGGTACCCAGAACCGCGTCGCACTCGGTGATATCTTCGGGATTGAACGGCACTGGGACCATCCGGACGGTTCGCGGCGGGTCGCCCGTGCCGAGATACGGGTCGATGAAGACGGTCGTCCCGCCACTGGATTTCACGATGAAGCCGTTACAGCCCAGATACCAGATCGCCAGTCCGTCGGGTGTCGCCGACTCCACCGCACGCGGGAGCCAGTCGTCCCAATCAGATTCGACTGTCATGTCGGGAGATGCCACGCCCGGTCGCTAAGATGTTTCGAAGACGCCGGGCCGTCGGTCGCTGGCTGCTGTACGGATACTTGGCCAGCAATTCGAACCGACCTCCGCAGTCGCCGATGGCTTTCGGTCGTCGTGGGGCCTCTCGCTGTCTGAGAACGGAGCCATCGGTTTATTTACCAACTGAGAGAAATACAACCTGTATGTACGATCACATTCTCCTCGCCTCGGATGGAACAGAAGCTTCAACCAACGCCGAGTCCCACGCGATTTCCCTCGCAGCGGAACACGGTGCGGCCCTCCACGTGCTGTATGTCGTTGACGAGGACGTGTACACGGCCTACAGCGGTGACGAATACGTCGACGAATCGGAGGGGCCCGAGCATGGTCTCGAAGAGACGGGTCAGGAGACGCTGGCCCGGATACAGGCCGACGCGGAGGCGTCGGGCGTCGACGCAACGACGACCCTGAAACACGGACGGCCGGCCGAATCCATCATCGAAACCGCCGACGAGGCGGACGTCGATCTGCTCGTGCTCGGGACGAAGCGGCGGCCGGCGGAGTACCGGAGTCTCCTCGGCAGCATCACCGACAAAGTGCTCAGGCTGAGCGAGCGACCAGCGGTCGTGGTGAAAACCGAAGTCGAGGAGTAACCCTCAGTCGGTCAAGTGTTTCGCTGACTGGCAATAGCTGTCGGCGGCATCGGCGCTCCTGACCGGCAGCTTCAGGGTCGGCGAAAAGTACGACCGCGAAAAATACCGGGGTTCAGTCCTCGCAGCAACCGCCGGCTTTCTGGCCGAAGTCGACAGCCAGTTCCTCGGACACGATCTCGTTGAGTTCCTGCAGGCGCAGCTCGAGTTCGTTCTGGGCCTCAAGATAGTCGCTCATCACCGGGATGTCGTGAAGTTCCTCCTGCTTTTGCTGGACCTTCCGGAGGTCCTCCTGAGAGGCGTTCCCGGTCTGGCGGGCGAGCATGAACTCCTCGCGGATCTGCTCGAACTCCTTGATGGCCGCCTGCGCCTCGTCATGGTTTTCGACGGCGTCTTTCGTCTCCTTGAATCGCTGGTACACTGGGAGCTCGGCGATTGCTTCGCCGAACTCTGTAGCGAGTGCCTCGACGCGGTCACCGTCGATGTCAGCGGCGGTATCGGTCTCGATACTCATCGCTATATCGTATGGACTCGGGCGGTATAGGCCTGCCGAAACCGGGTTGTTATACGCAGGACAGTGCCTCAGTGCTAGCACAATAGGCTGCGTCTGTTACGTTGGGTGGGACCCGGAACTGTAGTTCCAGTTGCACATAGCCAGCCTTGCTCGGTCTCGATATGGCGAGCCGGAGTTATCAGTGGTTGTAATCGGCCAGAAATCATTTATCCGGTTCATTGCTGTTTACAATAATGGCTAAACAAGCTACAGCGGGGGAACTGCTGCCGGAATCTATGGACAACAGCGGAGAATTCTGGCTCCACGCGTTCGAGTCGCTTGTCGAAGATCTACCAGAAGCGGCGTTTGTGGTCGACGCGGACGGAGATATCACACACTGGAACGACACGGTCGAAGGTATGCTCGGGCTCCCGGCGAGCAAGGCGGTCGGGATGAACGCCTACGACGTGTTTGGCACGGAAGGCCAAGACGAGACGCTCGCCCAGGAGGTCATCAGAACCGGGGAGCCAGTCCGGGAAGACGAGTTCCGCTCCGCAGAACGACCCGACGGGACGATGGCACACGCGCGGGCAGTGGCGATCCCGCTCATGGGTCCCGGCGGGGACGCTATCGGTGCGCTAGAGCTACTGATCGATTTCAGCGATATCGTCGAACAGCGCGAAGCGCTCCAGAACCTCCAGTCTCAGATGGCGACGGACGTCGAGTCGGCGGTCGGCGAAATCAGCGACTCCGCCGCGGCCGTTACCGAGCAGTCCGACGAGATCAAAGACATGGCCGGCGAGCAGTCCGACAACCTCGACGAGGTCCAGTCCGAGGTCTCCGGGTTCAGCGCCACAGTCGAGGAAATCGCCTCCAGCGCCGAGGAAGTGAGCAGTCAGAGCGGCGAGGCCAGGGAGCTCGCCGAGGAGTCCGTCGAGACAGCCGAAGAAACCATCGAACGCGTCGAGGACGCGACTGAGTCCGCCGAACAGGTCGCGTCGGACTCGACGGAACTCCGCGGCCACATCGAGGAGATCGACGAGTTCGTCGAGGTCATCAACGACATCGCGGACCAGACGAACATGCTGGCGCTGAACGCCAACATCGAGGCCGCGCGGAGCAACAGCGACAGCGACGGGTTCGCGGTCGTCGCCGACGAGATCAAGGAACTGGCCGACGAGTCCAAACAGCACGCCGACGAGGTCGAGCGCATCGTCGGCGAGGTCCGCGAGATGGCCGACAACACCGCCGAAAACGTCGAAGAAACGACCGATGCGGTTCAGCAAGCCCTCACCGATCTGGAGACGGTGCTAGACAACCAGCAGGCCATCCTCGACGCGACCTCGGAGACGGAACAGGGTATCAGCGAGGTCGCGGAGGCGACGGACGACCAGGCCGCAAGCGCCGAAGAAATCGCCAGCATGATCGACGAGATCGCCCAGCGTGCCGCCGAGGTCTCCGAGTCTATCGACGAACTGGCTGACGCCAACGGGACGCAACACCAGATGGCTCGTGACTTAGAGGAGAACGTCGAGCGGGTCGAGCGACAGCTTGCCGAGATTATGGAGTAACTGTCGCTCGCCGAAACACGGGGGTTATGCCGCTCGAACCGATACAGGGTTGCAATGAGTCAAGAGCGGACTGACGGCGACCTCCGGAACACCGGACTGTCGCTCAAACACGACCGCGAGTGGGATTACGAGCTCGACCGAATCGTCGAAGCCGTCGAAGAGCGAGACGCCGAGAAGGTGGGCCTGCAGTTCCCCGAGGGGCTGAAGCGCCGCGGCCCGGCCGTCGCCGATGACCTCCGCGAGAACCTCCCCGACGACGTGACGGTGCTGCTCTCGGGCCAGCCGTGTTACGGGGCCTGCGACCTCGACACGTACATGATGCGCCGGACGGACGTGTTCGTCCACTTCGGCCACTCGCCGATGAAGGAATCGGACAAGATCATCTACGTACCGCTGTTCTCGAACGTCGACGTCTTCCCCATCATGGAGCAGGCCCGCGAGGAACAGCTCGCGGACCCCGAAGAGGACCCTGACGTGGGGCTGGTGACGACGGCCCAGCATATGAACAAGTTCGACGAGATGCGCGAGTGGCTTGAGGAGCGCGGTTACACAGTCCACACGCGCCGGGGCGACGAGCGGCTCACCCACGAGGGACAGGTGCTGGGCTGTAACTACGCCAGCGCCGACGTAGACGCCGACCAGATGCTGTACGTGGGTGGCGGGAAGTTCCACCCTCTCGGACTGGCGATGGAACACCCCGAGAAACACGTCGTCATCGCGGATCCGGTGAACAACGTCGTCACCGTCGCCGACACGGAGAAGTTCATGAAGCAACGCTACGGCGCGGTCCACCGCGCGATGGACGCCGAGTCCTGGGGCGTCATCTTCTGTACCAAGATCGGTCAGGGACGCTGGGACAAGGCCCAGGAGATCGTCGAGAACAACGAGAACGCCTACCTCATAACCATGGACGAAGTCACGCCGGACCGGCTGACGAACTTCGGGATGGACGCCTACGTCAACACCGGTTGTCCCCGGATCACCACCGACGACGGCCCGCAGTTCAAGAAGCCGATGCTCACACCGGGCGAGTACGAAATCGCTATCGGCGAGAAACCGCTCGAATCCCTGGAGTTCGACACCTTTCACGGTACCTGGTAGCGCCAGTTTTCACCGCTGATAACAAGGGGCGTACTGTCTTGTAGCGCGGGCGCTGATACGGTCCATGGCTTCTACAGAGGACGCTGTTATCTATCAGGACGTTTTTGAGGCGAGTCCGGACCCGATTATGATCCACGACGCCGACACCGGAACCGTCGTCCGGGCCAACCAGGCCGCGGGCGCGCTCCTGGGGTGTACTCCGGACGACATCGTCGGGATGCACGTCGGCGAGTTCAGTCCGCCGGGGTTCTCCACGGCGGACGCAAACGACCTGATAGCCGAGGCAGCCACGTCAGGTTCGGCGCAGGTCGAGTGGGCAACGGAGGGACCCGACAGCACGGACCAACTGGTCGAGGTAACGCTCAAGCGAGCTGCTCTCGGCGACGAGACCCGTGTTGTGGCGTTCATTCACGATGTGACCAGCATCCGCGAGCGGGAACGAAAACACGCAGAACAGAGCGAACAGCTCCACACCCTGATGGGGAATCTCCCTGTCGTGGTGTTTACGCTAGACCCGGACGGCGTGTTCACGTATTCAGCCGGGAAGGGGCTGGAAGGGCTCGGAATGGAACCCGGCGACCTCGAAGGGACATCGGTGTTCGAGACGTACAGTGAGTATCCGGACATCATCACCGCCGTCGAGAAGGCCCTCGACGGGGAGGAAGTCCGCGTGACACAGGAAGTCGACAACCTCGTCTTCGAGACGTGGTATCGACCGGTGTTCGACGACAGCGGACAACTCAAACAGGTCGTCAGTGTAGCTAGAGATATCACCGCCCTCAAACGCCGCGAGGAGCGCGTCGAGGCGCTCAGCGACGCGACGAACGAATTGCTGTACAGCCGCACAGAGACTGCGGCCGCGGACACAGTCACACAGATTGCACAGCGTATCGTCGACCAGCCGCTCGCCGCGATATGGTCCCACGACAGCGGCGACGACACGCTCTATCCAATCGGCGCGACGGCAAAGGCGACCGACTTCGCCGGCGTGGAAACGGCGGCGGATCTCCCGCCGATGGGGCCAGACAGCGACGAGAACCGTATTTTCCACACCAGCGAGCCGACCGTTATCGAGGATTATCAAAAACTGTCGAACCCGTCAGCGCCGGCGATGCCGATGCGGACGCTCCTGTGTCTCCCGCTCGATGACCAGGGGATGCTGTGTATCGGGTCCGAGACCGTGGCGTCGTTCGACGGCGACGAGCGGTTCCTGCTTGAGATTCTCGCGAGTACGGCGGCTGCCGCGCTGGAGCGAATCGAACGCGAGACGCGGCTCAAATCGAAACAGGCCGAACTAGAGCGCTCGAACGAGGCGCTCCAGCAGTTCGCCTACATCGCGTCCCACGACCTGCAGGAACCGCTCCGGATGGTGTCGAGCTACGTCGACCTGTTGGACAGCGAATACGGCGACGACCTCGACGAGGAGGCCGCCGAGTACATGGCCTTCGCCGTCGACGGTGCCCACCGGATGCAGGAGATGGTCGACGCCCTGCTCCGGTACTCCCGCGTCGAGACGAAGGCGGGTGACTTCGAGGAGACGGACCCGGAAGCGGTCCTCGACCGGACGCTGGACGCCTTACAGATGCGAATAGAGGAGGTGGACGCTACCATCACGGCAGAGTCACTGCCACGCGTCGACGCCGACTCGAACCAGGTCGGCCAAGTGTTCCAGAATCTGCTGGAAAACGCCATCGAGTACGCGACGGAGGCCGGCATCGAACCCCGTATCGAGGTCAGCGCCGAAGAAGACGACGGCATGGTGACGTTCACCGTCTCGGACAACGGGCCGGGGATTCCGGCGGCGGACCGTGAGGAGGTGTTCGACATCTTCCACCGCGCCGGTGCCCACGACACGGAGGGCACCGGCATCGGGCTGGCCGTCTGCCAGCGAATCGTCCTGCGCCACGACGGCCGCATCTGGGTCGAACCGTCCGACGACGGCGCGATATTCAAATTTACGCTGCCCGCGGTGACGGAGGTGAATGGCGATGACTGACTCCAGCGAGGGGCGGCCGGTGGAGATTCTGCTGGCGGAGGACAATCCCGGCGATGTCAAACTGACCGAGAAAGCCCTGGAGAAGGGGAAGGTGCTGAACAACCTTCACGTCGTCAACGACGGCGTCGAGGCGCTTGCGTTCCTCCGGCAGGAAGGTGAGTACGACGACGCACCGCGGCCGGACCTGCTGTTGCTCGATCTCAATATGCCCCGCAAAGGAGGGCAGGAAGTCCTCGAAGAGATGAAAGGCGACGAGTCGCTCCGGCGGATTCCGGTCGTCGTGCTGACCAGTTCCGAGGCGGAAGAGGACATCATCGAATCGTACGATCTCCACGCGAACGCCTACCTGACGAAACCGGTCGACTTCGACGGCTTCGTCGACATCGTGAGCAGCATTGAAGATTTCTTCCTTACGGTCGTCAAGCGGCCGCCGAAATAACGATGGCTGAGACGGTGCATCTCGACGTGCTCCTCGTCGAGGATAACCCGGGCGATGCCCGCCTCGTCGAGCATCACCTGAACTCGCCGGCGGTGGCGCACTTCGTCGACGACGTGACGATTTCCCACGTCGAATCGCTTGCGCCGGTCGCCGAGCATTCGGAGGCGGCCTACGACGTGGTACTGCTGGACCTCGGACTCCCCGAGTCAACAGGGCTTGCGACCCTTGACCGGGCAACCGAGATCGTGGAGGGAGTGCCGATCATCGTCCTCACCGGGATGCAGGACCGGGAGGTGGCTATCGAAGCGATCAACCGGGGCGCACAGGACTACCTGCCGAAAGAGGACTTGGACGGCGACCGACTCGTGAGAGCGCTCCGGTACGCAGTCGTCAGGAGCCGCCAGCAGCGTGCCATTCAGCGACAGACCGACCAGATGGACTTCTTCAACAGCATCCTGCAACACGACATCCTCAACGGGATGAACGTCATCCGGGCGCGTGGCGAGCTCCTTGAAGACACGCTCGACAGCGAGGAACGCGAGTACGCGTCGACCATCGTCCAGTGGAGCGACGACCTCATCGAACTCACCGAGAAGGTCCGGGCGGTGCTGGAGACGGTCACTGAGGAGGGCGGGCGGGACCACGAACACCGGGAGCTACAGACTGTCCTCGACGATGCGGCGGACCGCGCCCGGTCAGTCAGCGACGACTGTACCGTTACTATCGAGCCACAGGTGGTCACTGTCGTCGCTGACGAGTTGCTCGATGACGTGTTCGGGAACCTCTTTCTGAACGCGGTCGAACACGCCGGACCAGACGTGACCATCGACGTGACGACAACGGTCAAGGAAGGCGTCGTGACCGTCTGTTTAGCGGACGACGGGGACGGGATTTCGAACAGCGAGGCCCGCCGCATCTTCGAACGTGGCGAGAAAGGGTCTGAGTCCGGCGGTACTGGCTTCGGCCTCTACTTCGTGGCCACGATGGTCCGGAGCTACGGCGGCGATGTCTGGGTCGAGGACAGCGACCTCGGTGGCGCAGCGTTTTACGTCGAACTCCCGCACGCGACTCTGTAGGGGTGGCTGCTTGTCACACCGTCATCGCTCGGGTGCATTTCAGCTCCTGAGAAACGGGTCCGAATCTTCAACTCCCGGGAGACCGAGTCACCTGCTATGGATGATCCGCTGGACTGTCCCGAGGGTAGCGACTCGGAGGAGCGAGATCGCTATCTGGCAGCTATGCAGGACCTCACTGCAGCGATGGCGGCCAGCGGGACCTCGTTTCGGGAGCGTGTCGAGCCAGTCTTGGACGTCGGTCGAGAACACCTGGGGTTTCCGAACGGGCATATCGCGGTCGTCTCCGGCGACGAACACACAATTGTCGCCAGTAGCGGCCTGTCTTCGACGATTACGCCGGGGGACGAGACACCACTTTCCGAGACGTACTGCAGACACACCCTCGACGAATCCGGGATACACATCGTCACCAACGCGAGCGAGTCAATGTCGACTGACCCCGCCTACGAGCGGTTCGGACTGGAGGCGTACGTCGGCACGACGCTTCGGGCGGACGGGGCGGAGTACGGAACGCTGTGTTTCGTCAACGACATCGAGGCGATTTCGGAGTTCTCGGACTGGCAACAGACGCTGTTCGAGCATCTCACGCAGTGGGTCGAAGCGGAGATCGAACGCGAGCTAGCTGTCGACACACGCGAGCAGAGCCAGCAGCTGTTGGAAGCGACGTTCAACTCACCGGAGACGTTCATCGGTATCCTCGACGCTGACGGAAACCTCCTCAGAGCGAACGAAACAGCGCTCGGGTTCGTCGATGCTGATGACGAAGCCATATTCGGGGAACCGTTCTGGGACACGCCCTGGTGGAACCACAGTGAGGCAGTGGCGTACCGTTGTCAGGATGCTGTCGAGCGGGCGATGGACGGTGAGATGGTCAGGTTCGAGGCCGAGCATATCGGCGCAGACGGCCAGCGGATCTCGACCGCTGTCGTGGCCCGACCAGTAGCGGTCGACGGTACCGTGCAGAAAATAATCGTCGAGGGGACAGACATCACGGATCTCAAGCGCCGCGAAGAGCAGATGGAGTTTTTCAACAGCATCCTCAGACACGACATCCTCAACGGGATGACCGTCATCGAAGCGCGTGCGGAAACGCTTGCAGACGCACTCGGCGGGACACAGGCGACGTACGCCGAAACGATTCTGGACTGGAGTCGGGATATCGTCGACCTCACACAGAAGGTCCGGAGCGTGCTGAGCACGATGTCTGACGACGGCCTGACCGAGGCAGAGACGATCGCACTGGGGCCGGTCGTCGAAGGGGCCACGAGAAAAGCGGCCTCGATGGACGAGGACTGCACACTCAAAACAGACATCCCTGACGGCATCGAGGTCGTGGCTGACGACCTCCTCGACGATGTTGTCGGGAACATCTTGACGAACGCCGTCGAACACGGCGGTTCAGGCACCACAATCGAGGTGACGACGGAACGCGTCGACTCGATGGTCCACCTTCGCATCGCGGACGACGGCCCTGGGATACCGCCCGAAGAGCGCGACGCTATCTTCGAGAAGGGGGAGCGGGGAACCGAGTCGACGGGGACTGGGTTCGGACTCTACTTCGTGTCGGTGATGGTCGACAGCTACGGCGGCGACATCTGGGTGGAAGAAAGCGACCTCGGCGGCAGCGAATTCGTCGTCGCACTCCCATCTGAATAACTACTGGGCATTTCCAAACGTTTTTGAATGAATCGGGCGTATCTCCAGTAATGCCGACAAAGAGTGCGCTCGCCCAGCAACTCGCCGTTGTCGCCGGGTTCGACAACCCACGGGCCAGTCTCGAACAGTACCGGACACCGCCGGACCTGGCAGCGCATCTGGTCCATACTGCGGACCTCCAGGACGATATCCAGGGACAGACGGTCGTCGACCTCGGCTGTGGCACCGGGATGCTGGCGCTGGGTGCAGCGCTGCGGTCGCCGGCACGGGTGGTCGGGCTAGATATCGACCCCGCACCGCTGTCGACGGCGCGCGAAAACGAGCGGAAGGTCGGGTCGACGACGCCAGTGTCGTGGGTTCGAGCGGATGCCACCACAGCCCCGCTGTGTCCGCCCACCGAGGAAACCACCGTCGTGATGAACCCACCCTTCGGCGCGCAGTCGGACAACGAACATGCCGACCGTCGGTTCCTCGAAACCGCCGCGTCCATCACGGGCGTCTCCTACTCGATTCACAACGAGGGGAGCCAGTCGTTCGTCGAGTCCTTCGCCGCCGACAACGGCGGCGAGGTGACCCACGCCTTCGAGACGGAGTTCGACCTACCGCGACAGTTCGAGTTCCACGAATCGGACCGGCAGGCGATCACCGCGGAAGTGTACCGCATCGACTGGACCTAGCTCCGCGCCGCTTGCTGGCGACGCTCCGCGATCTTGACGCGAGTGCCGTCGGTCCGTGCGTACAGCCGCGAGCGGTTCCGCTCGAAGGTCAGCCCGCCGATCCGCGCCCGCGTCATGTTCGCCGGGAGCGGTGCCTGCCCGACCGTTTCGTTCCCCCGTGTTACGCTCACGTCGAACCCGTTCTGCTGGGCAGCCACTGTCACGTTCCGCCCGTCCAGTATCACGTCCGCCGTCGACGGCTCCGAGGTGTAGGCCGTCCGGGGCTGGCCGCCCTCACGCCTGAGTTGGACCCGATAGACGCTGTCGTTGCCGAGCACCGACCAGTCCGTCCGGTTCGCGTAGACCGACTCGCGCCAGGTCGCCCCGCCGACCGTGACTCGCTCCTTGCCGTTGACCGCGAGCCGGCCCGGCTGGACGGCGGCGATCCAGACCTCACGCTCCGCGCTGGCAACGATGACACCGCTGGCGTTGACGCTCGCCCCCTCCCGCTGCGTTGGGACCCAGATGCTCTCGAAGTACGCGTTCGGGACGTTCTCGTCGTAGGTCACCACGTAGTCTCCGACCTCGATGCCGTCTTCGGGGAGCTGGTCGTCCTCCAGGTCGACGATGTTCGTCGGGACGGCGGCAAGACTCAGTGCGCCGAGGACGACGAGCAGGACCACCACTGCGAGTGAGGCCGGGCGACGATCGAATCCAGGACGGAATTCGCGGTCGGAGCCGACGGTCGACGCGGCGACGACGAGCGCCAGAACGAACACCAGTGCCGTCCCGGCCCAGCGGAACAGCCGAAACCGGCCGCCGCCAAGCGGTATGTACACCGCCCAAAGTCCCTGCGCGACGGCGAACACGAGCGTCGCAAAGAACACCCGCAGCGTGTCGGGGCGTTCGTCCCGGTTCCACAGTAGCGCGAGGGCCACGATGACGCCAGCCAGAATGCCGATGGCGTGGCCCTGGATGGCGATGTTGGACCACCACGGCGTCACGAACCGGGTCTGGCCCGAGGCCGTCGACACCGGGTAGCGAAGCGCCGAATACAGGAGGTCGAGTACGCGGTTCCCGAGAAACGCGCCGAGAAACAGCGTCGGCCGCGTCACGAGTGCGAACCCGGCTATGGCAAACACCACGCCGGAAAAGCCCACAATCGGCCCGATAGCGAACACCGCGGAGAACACGCCCACGACGAACATGGCGACGGGAACGGCCAGAATCCGGGCGAGCGGGTTCGTCCGCAGCGACGTGAAGGTCTGGACGCCACGCTTGCGGGGGTAGTGGCCCCAGACGTACTCCGCGACCGTCCCATACACCAGTGTGCCCATGAGGTTCCCCGTGATGTGCCCCTGACTGCCGTGGGTGAACGCCCCGGTGAGCATCCCGAACGGGTAGAAGTACGACCACGTCCGGAACGGCGTGACAAGCGGGTTCCGCGGGTGCCACCACGCGCCCTGCAGGAACAGATACACCGCCAGGACGCCGGCCATCGTCAGCAGCGTCCCCCACGGAACGCCGAGGAAGAGGCGCGCCCGTACGCCGTCGCCAGGTCGCGCGGCCGACAGGCGGCGGACGGCAACGAGGACGGCGAGCACCACAATGAGGACGACCGCTTCCTGCCACGGGAGCCACGCGGGCATGGCCGGCGTCGGCAGCGACTGCATCATTCATGCACAGTTCAGGTACGGGACGGCTTATGGATGGCGGCAGGTGTCACTCTCCAGCAGTGACGAACGGGGAGCGGACCGGAATCAGGCAACCGTGCCAGCCAGATACGTCACCTCAAAACAGGGACATACCGACGCTGTACGGCCACGACGTGCCGGCCACTGCAAGCAGGGACAGCGCGCCGCCGGCGAGGGCGACGTTCTTGAGGAACTGCGTCATCTCGTCCTGTACTTGGTCGTCCGGAACCGCCCAGAAGTTGTGCATCATGACGGCGGAGGCGACGAGGAACGTCGCCAGCGCCCCGGCTGCGATGACGGGGTACGCACCGAGGATAACGAGGATACCGCTGACGAGGAGCAGTCCGCCGCTCCCGTAGACCGACGCCACCGGTGCCGGGAGCCCCTTTGCCTCCGCGTAGGGGGCCATCTGCTCAGCGCTCTGGAAGTGGTTCAGGCCCATGAAGGCGAGGACGCCGCCGAACAGGATTCGTCCCAGCAGGAACAGTTCGCCCGCACCAGCGGACTCGAACGCCATCAGGCGCTCACCGCCGGTACAGGAGTGGTTTCGCTACGAGACTGTCGAACCGCGATTGGTAGTTTCATTACGTTACTTGGTTCGTATGCGAACCTATTTGTACGTTCCCGGACAAGGGAGATACCAGGTAGCACCGATGTCATCTGAAGTATTCACCACCGCGGACGAGGAGGAAGAGAGCGGGCCGTGTGCCGTCATCGAGTCGCTGGAACAGATCGGGTCGCGCTGGCGGCTGGTCGTGCTCCACGAACTCCAGAACGGTGAACAGCGGTTCAACGAACTCAAGCGCGCCACCGACGCCAGCTCCCGAACCCTCTCGCGGGTCCTCGACGACCTCCAGGAGATGGACTTCGTCGACCGGCGGCTCGAAGAGGACGCCCCCGTCGCGACGTACTACCAGCTCACGCCCAAGGGCGAATCCCTCTGTCCAGTGTTCGACGAAATCGAGGACTGGGCCGAGGAGTGGCTGGCCGGTTGCCAGAGCTGATCCGACAACGCAGACTTTTCTATCCCCCGGCCCCATCGCTTTACCAATGGGAGTACGGCCACCAGCCGATAACAGCGACGAGCCAGACGTCATCGAGTTCGGTATCGCGGCACTCGACGCCCGCCTGTCGGACGTGGACATCGAGTATCCCGCGACGGCGAGGGAGGTCCGGGACGCCGCCGGCCACATCGCGGTCCCGTTCGACGCGTCGGGCCACTCGATGACCGTCGCCGAGGCACTCGAGGAGACGACCGCCACGGAGTTCGACAACGAGCAGGAGCTACTCAACGACCTTCATCCGATATTCGAACGGAAACGGGAAGCCACCAGAAACAGTATTCTCTCCCAGCTACGCGCGCTGGTCCCGTTCTGAGCTACTCGTCGGAACTGTGGGAGGACACCGCCGGCTCTGTCTCTATGTCGCTGTCTCCGGTGTCTTCCGCGTCGCCCTTCTTGCCGTGCTCTGCGTCGCCGACCCGCTGGTCGTCGAACACATCCACCGGCCGACTACGGCTCTCGTGTGTGAGCTGGACTGCGATGTCCTCTAACCGGCGCGTCTGCTCGCGATTCACCGCCACGAGCATATCCGATAGGACGCCGAACATGAGGAGCTGAATCCCCAGTAGAATGGCGAACGAGCCGACAACGGCAATCACCTCGTGTGAGATACTGTTGACGACCCAGTCGTAGGCCACGTACGCTCCAAGTAGGAACCCGACCACGGTGCTCCCGAGGCCCACGCTTCCGAAGTAAAACAGCGGATTGTTCGTCTTCGCCATTTGGTACAGCGTCAGGATGATCGTCGCGCCGTCCCGGAACGGACGGAGGTTCGTGTCGGACTCGTCTGGTCGGGGCTGATAGGTGATCGGCACCACCGCCGTCGAGACGTTATGTTTGACACACTCGACGGCCATCTCCGTCTCGATACCGAAGCCAGACGCCGTCAGCGAACTCCGCTGGAACGACTGACGCGTGAACGCTCGATACCCCGAGAGGATGTCGGTGAGGTCCCGTCCGTGAATCGTTTCGAAGGCCCTGTTGATGATGCGGTTGCCGATCTGGTTCAGCTTCGTCATCGCGCCGGGTTGCATATCCGCGAACCGGTTCCCGATGACGTGGGCAGCCTGACCCGACAACAGCGGCTTGAGGAGCCTGTCCGCCTCGTCGGGCCGATAGGTCGCGTCCCCATCGGCCATCAGGACGTACGGCTGCTCGATGTGGCGCGTCACCGCCTCCCTGACGGCCTGCCCCTTCCCCGAGCCGGACTGTTCGACGACCCGCGCGCCGGCCGATTCGGCGATGTCCTGTGTCCCGTCGGTTGACCCACCGTCGATGACGAGGACGTCGTCGAAGCCCTGCTCGCGGAACCCGGACACGACCGACTCGATAGTCTCTGCCTCGTTGAATGTCGGCAACAGTATACAGACGTCGTCTCGGTCGGCCATTGATTCAACGTCATCCACGCGAAGGCAAATAAATGCGGGTCTGGCCGCGTGCGGATTCTGTTTTAAGTTCCCGCAGTCATCGGCAAGCAAGCGGCGACAGTCGGAAGCAACTGATAACAGCCGTGTCAGTCGTCGCGTTGCTCGCTCATGTGCTCCCAGACCTCCGCGCAGCCACAGCCGTCTTCGATGTCTGCCAGGTGATCGTCTTCTTCGGTCTGGGATGTCGCAGTCATGTTACTCACTCTGCGAGTAACTACTCACAGCCACCCACTAATAGGTTCCGGCGATGGGCGACGCGTTTTACATCCCCTGCCACACATGAGCGTGTATGAGCGACCCTGCGGACGTGTTCGACCTGGTCGGGCTGACCGAATACGAGGCGACGGCGCTGGAACAGTTGCTCTCGCTCGGCCGGACGACGGCCCCGAATCTCGCTGAAGCGAGCGGCATCCCGAAGGCCCGCGTCTACGGCGTGCTGGAGGCGCTGTCCGACCGCGGCTTCATCAAGGTGATTCCCGGTCGTCCCAAGGAATACCAGCCGAAATCGCCCGGCGAAATCCTCGACCGGGCGGTCGAGAACCACAGACAGTCATACGAATCGTTCGCCGCCGACATCGACTCCTACCGCGATGCGTTCCTCGCCGAGTACGAACCGCGGTTCGACCGCGCCAGCGAGGACATCTCGCCGACGGCCGAACTGTTCCACGTCGTCGACGTGGGTGAACCGAGCGAACGCGAGACCAGACGGCTATACGACGACGCCGCCGAGACGCTTCGGGTTATCACCAATAGCTTCGCCTACCTCGACAACGTCGAGCGTGCACTGGCCAAGACACTCGACCGTGGGGTCGAAGTCAGCGTTCTCTTCCTGCATCCCGACGAACTCCCACCGGAGAAGGCAGCCATCCAGGCTGACATCGTCGAGCGGCTGACGGCGGAGTTCCCCGCTGTCGACCTGCGGTTCAGCACGGAGAAACTCCCCTGGCGCGGCACGCTCGTCGACCCGAGCATGGACTACGACAGCGGCGAGGCGATTCTACTGGTCGAGGAGCCGGACGTTCCCAACCACATGCGCCAGGCCGCGATTACGGACAACGGGTCGTTCGTCGCCGGGATGAAGCGGTACTTCGATCTGATCTGGGAGTACGAGAGCGTCGAAACGGCCCATCAGACGTAGCCGAGGTCTTCCAGCCGCTGGTACGTCCCGTCGTCGAGGTCGTCGAAGTCCTCGCCCGTCGTCTTGACGTCGAGTTCCTCTATCGATTCGAATGCGCTGTCGACGTGTTCCGCACCGCCGTCGGACACTTTGTACGACGTCTGGGCGTCGCGGCTGACGACGGTGGCGGCGCGGTCGCGGTTAGTACAGTACTTGACAACTCCCTCACTGTCGTCTTTGAACACCGCTCGCGACGTGGCGGTCCACGGCGACAGGTCCCCGACGTACGCACCGGCGCGTTCCTGCAGCGGCTCGTCGAGGCCGACCGCAGTAGCGAGGACCGGTCCGTCGGGACAGAAGCCGGCAGTCTGTTGATCGTCGGCCCGAAGCCGGTTCACGACCCGCGGAAATTCGACCAGCGACGCGGGACGGTCGACCCGATGAGACTCGGTCTGGCCCGGATAGCGCACGATGAGCGGGACGTGGAGTACGCTGTCGTGAATCGCGACGCCGTGTTCGGCGACCCGGACACCCGGCCGAACGTCGCTCTGTTCGCCGAAGCCCTCGCCGTGATCGCTCGTGATGACGAGAAGCGTGTCATCAAGCTCACCACGCCGTTCGAGCGACGAAACGAGCCGTTCGAGTTCCGCGTCCATCTGGCGAATCCCCCCGTCGTACAGCGACTCGACCGCCTTCTTCTGCCACCACGGGCGGTGTCCGCCGTTGAAGTCCCACTTCTGGTCCTCGAAGGAAGCCTGCAACGACGACGCCTCCGAGCCCCCCCACTGGTCGTAGTCCGGCATCGGTTCGTACGGAATGTGGGCGTCCATCAGGTTGAGACACGCCGCCCACGGCCCGTCCTGTCGGTCGCTCCAGTCCAGCAGCGAATCCACGTAGACGTCCGCCGGCGTCGATGCTCTGACGCTATCCGGGAGGAACCGCTTGTAATCGGACTGGAGTTTCGTCGCCACACCGTTTGCCAGCGACCGGAGCGGCGCGTCGTCTGTCAGCGCGAGTCTGACGAACTCCGCGTACTGTCCCCGTCCCTCGTTCGAGACAAACTCGTGGGGGTTGACTGCGCCCGGGAACGGGACGTTCCGCGCCCCGACGATCTCGTCAAACCCGTCCCGGAGTCCGACATCGACGGCCGTCAGCCAGTCATTTTCGGTGAACACGCCGGTGCTGTACCCGTCTTCTCGCAGCTGTGCGAAGACTGACGCCGACGGGTCGAGCCGATGCCCCGCCGAGACGATACCGTGTTCTTCGACGTGCAACCCGGAGAAAATGCTCGCGTGGCTCGTGACGCTCCGCGCACCAGGCGCTCGGGCCTGCTCGTACAGCGTCGCCCGCTCTGTGGCGAACGAGTCCAGAAACGGCGTCGTCTCGTTGACGTGGCCGTAGGCGCTGAGGTTCTGTGCACGGACGCTGTCGAGGATGACCAGCAAGATGTTTGGATCGCCCGACATGGCTACATATACCCGAGATCTTCGAGGTGCTCTTTGACTTCCTCCCCCGACCGGTCGCCGTCGTCCGACGCCGTCACCTGCGGTGTCGACGTGTGGTCTGTTTCGTCGAGTTCGGCTTCGATAGCCGCCCGGACGTCGACGACACTCTCGATTGCGTCGACCATGGCTGCGTCGGTCCCCGCAACCATCGCCTCATCGGTGTGGACGCCGTCCTGCAGACCGTGGTCGCTGACGAGCAGTAGCTCGTCGTTGTCACCGAGGTCGTCTCGAACCTCGCCGACGAACTCGTCGAGTTCTTCATAGGCGCGGTCCTGTAGAGACGGTTGTTCGTACGCAACGTGGCCGATGAGGTCGAGCCCGCTCGTGTATGCAAACACCAGTTCGTGTCGCCCACCTCTGAGCGCCCGACGTGCGCGAGCGAGGCGAACCATCGACATTTCGAGGCACTGCTCGTAGAACAGCGCCGGGTCTGTCGACGAGTGGCCGCCTTTCGCTTCGAGGTCGCGCTCGAAGAGGTCGCCGAGGTTCCGCCGGAGGCTGTGTTCGCGGTCCTCCGTGTCCGGGTCGATGACGTAGTTGGGGATGCCGATTGGAGCCGCCTCCCGGCCGTCGAACACTGTCGACAGGCCGTTCTCCTCGTAGTAGGTCGCCGGGATCCGGAACGCGTCCTGTTCGGTGTTGTTCAGTAGCCACGCGCCGAGACGCGTCTGCAGCCCCGACGGGAGAAGGTAGTCCGCGGCAGCACTCCCGAACCGGAGGACGGGGTTCTCCCAGGCAACGCCGTCGTCAAGCGTGATGCCGTGTTCCGGGGGCCTGAGCCCGGTAATGATCGTCGGCCAGAGTTCGTGCGTGCTGGGGCCGCCCTCGACGCTCCTGATCGTCTCGATAGCGTGGTGGTCAGCGAGCGTCAAATTCGGATGTGCCGTCGAGTCTACTAGTTCCGGGTCGAGTGCATCGATACCCAGCACTACGAGGACCATATCTACCCTGAACGTCTCAGTCGACGGCTTAAGACCTTTCGATGCACGCGATAGACGGCGGTACGACCTTAGCCAGACAGCGAACGGTACAGGTCGAGGTACTCCTCCGCGATTTTCCGCCAGTCGTACTTCTCCTCAACACGGTCTCGTGCCTGTCTGGATATCTGTTTCGTGAGTTCGTAATCGGAGAGCAAGGTGGTGACGGCGTCTGCGATTGGTTCCGGTTCCTCTGTCGGAACGACAAAGCCCTCCTCCCCGTCGCGGACCATTTCGTTTGCTCCAGAAACATTGGTAACGACCACTGGACAGCCGGTCGACATGGCTTCCAGACGGACCATGGAAAAGCCCTCTGACCGAGAAGGGTGGACGAAGGCACGTGCTCGGGATAAGTGTTCTCGGACAATAGACTGGTCAACATACCCGTGGAACGTGACGTTTTCGTCTAGATCGAGATGCTTGACCTGAGCGACCAATTCGTCTTCTTGCGGCCCGTCACCAAAGACGTGGAGCTGGACTTCGGGATATTCCTGCTGGATTTGATCAAGTGCTTCGATCAAGATATCATAGCCTTTCCGTTCCCGAAGGCTACCGATGGCCACGAGTTCATGTGAGTCGTCCGGTTCACTGTACTCGAAGACGTCCGGATCAACGCCCAGCGGGATCGTCCGGAGCTTCGATTCGTCAACGAGGTCAGCATACATCTCGTAGGCTTCTTGATCGACAACCACAATTCGGTCTGCGGCGTCAAGCGTTCGCTTGAACAAATCCATCCGAGGTGGATCAAGGATTACATCGCGAGTCGCGTCAACAATTGTGTGAAGTGGATCGGTAAATGGCCTCGGAAGGTTTCTCCCTACCCAAGAAGAAAGCATCCGATTGAATTCCTCAGCCATGATGGCATGCCCTGTTTGGCACGGTCCAACGACGACAGGAACATTGTCATGAAGCTCTGAAACGAGGATTGGATTGAACCACCTGTAGCTGAGATTCATGTGGTGATATATATCAACAGATCCCTCCCGAAGTTCTCTTAAAAGTCTATAATACAAATAACTATAGAACGAGATCCTGTTAGAGCCCCCAAGCGGATACACAGTAACGTTTTCCGGTCTAAGAGTATCAGAAACTGATCTCGTGTATATATCGACAGTAAAATTATCGTCGTACAGGTTATTCAGGAGATTGTAACTCTTCCCGTATTCGTTGTTATGAATGTCTGTTTTGGTCGGTCCGATGAGAACTCGCGGCATACTGATGGTGGGAGATGGGGGAATTAACAGTTATTCTTGTCGTCTCTCTACTAGCCAGATAGCCATGGAGTGTATTCAGATATGATTATCACTTATAACCTAAGGCTTCAAGTTGCGATTCACGGGCAGGCTTTTGATCATCTCCGCCGCTATCAGAGACATTATACTCAGGGGTATATTCCTCAGTATCTATCCCGTCTAGTGTAATCCACGGGACCTCTCTTACAGCACTGACCGGAACTCCTTTCGGGTGGCCATATACCCCGCATTCACCTTTTGCATTGCCGTGGTCAGCGGTTAGAGCGATGGAGCCATCAATAGACGTTGAGAGGATACTAACTTCTTCCAGTATCCACTCTAGGTTGTCAATATATGCAGTCCAGAAGTCATCGTGCGAAACGGTGCCATCACAGAGGCGCCACCAGACTTTGCTACCGAACTTCTTTGTGCCCTTGAATTCACGAAACCACTCTGGTCGCGACCGGAAGGGTGCATGTGGTTGCATGTAATGAACAATCATTCTATCAACGCCCTTCTCGTCGCGTTTTCTCCAAGTGTTAATCGCGTGATTAGTCAGTTTCCGAGGCGAAACCGTCCGAATATCATACTCCGTACTGGCGATCCCAAAATGAGTGAACTCTGAAAACTCATCGTATTGTATCTGGTCCGTATATGGATTGCCTGTGATATATGCGGTTTCTTGGATCTCTGCTGAATGTCTTTCATTAAACGTTTTTTTGATCCATTCAGAGCTGGTACCGCCGACTGACCAGCGCGTCTCGAGTTTGCTATCAGCAAAAAGAGATTGATAAGAAGTTCCCTGTATGATTTCTTCCATGGCATCAGCCCTGCATCCGTCCAAGATGACCAATATATCCCAGTCTTCGTCCCAAACCACCTGCCCTTCCTGTTGCTTTGGAGCGAATCTCCCGAGCAAGCCGGCCCATAACTTTCTGAGTGCTATCTCGAGATTCTTTGGAGAAGGATCTGATTGTAGGCGGTCCACTGTATCAAAAAACCAATCAGAGAAGCTCATCTGTACTGTGTTGATTTGGTGGTCGAATGAATGTTTTGAAATGGCACCCTGTCCAGGCCCGGATGATTAAATACGGTACAATTGGAGAGTCGAGTTGAGAGACAATATCTAGCATCGCTAAGAACCCTCGTTGTTTTAATAAGGACAGAATAATAAACATATGGAAGAAATCCACAGATATCGATGGATATCGACCGGTCAAGTGTTGTTATATACGCCAGTAATATCGTACTGAGTCTAATTGGTTTTGTTGGAACCGCATATTTTGCTCAAACTCTCGGAGGAACGGTTCTTGGAATCTTTTTCACCTTTGATGCGGTCACGAGCGTGTTGATGACCGGAGCGCGGCTTGGAGTCGATACAGGGATAGAGAAGCGAATCAGCGAAACGACAACTCAACAGCGTGGGTCGTACTTGACTGCAGGATACCTCATAACACTCGCTCCAATTGTAATTATGTCTCTCGGATTGTTCGTACTTGAAGGCTATGTAGACGAATACATTGGTGTGGCGGCCGTACCCTTACTGATTGTATTTATTATTTCCAGTACCGGGAGATGGCTTACCGGAGCAGCCCTTCGTGGTGAAGGGCGAGTGGCGCTTAGCTCTCTTATCGAACTCTTTGGTGAAGTAATTCGTATAGTAACAAGTATCGCGCTAATCATAGCCGGGTTGAAGATATTTGCTCTGTTATATGGTGTCTTGATTGGAGTTGTCGTGAAGTTTGTCATATTTTACTTCGCCTTATCAAGTACGCTATCTATCCCAACTTGGGAAACTGTCAGAGACCTCTGGAGTTTCTCGAAGTATACATCATTCAATAGTGTGAGTTCCCTAGCATACAACTGGGCAGACACGCTCGTGTTGGCATACTTCGCGTCAAAGACCGCTGTTGCCGTATACGAGGCTTCTTGGAAGGTCAGTGTAGTCGCAGTAATGGCTAGCCAAGCCCTAAGCCAGGCAGTGTTTCCATCTATCAGCGAGTGGGCGTCACGCAATGAGTACAGTCGCATTGAAACGGCCCTAAGCGAAGGCTTCACATATGGTCTCCTGCTTGTCATCCCCGCCGTAGTCGGTGTAGCGATACTCGCCGATCCATTCATGCAACTCGTCTATGACTTCGACACGGGTGGGTTAATCCTCATCCTCCTGATGGCGGAGAAGTTGTTGCAGGCCCCGAGAATCCTGATCCAGCGGACGCTCACGGGGATCGGCCACCCGAATCTCGTATTCCGGACGGCAGCGCTGACCCTCGTTGCAAACGTTGTACTCAATCTGTTACTGGTCCCGGAACTCGGATCGTTCGGTGCAGCGGCGGCAACAATAACGACAGTCAGCATCGCGCTCGTCATTCAGATCGCGTATCTCCGGCGGTTCATCACTGTGACAGCAAACTGGCGGGCGCTCGGAAGGCAGACGGTCACAGCGTTAATGATGGGCGCAGTGGTGTACGCGGCGTCAACCATCTTCCCGCCATCGACGCTTTTGAAGCTTGGTGGCTTAGTCGCACTCGGCGTCGTCGCGTACGGTCTCGGCATGGCAACGGACCGCGAAATCAGAGAGCGCGTGTTACAGATGGTGTAGCGCCTACCGATTGCACGCCACAAGTATCGACCTGTACCGCTCGCAGGCCGCCTCAAAGCTGTACTCGGTATCGATTCGATCGCGTCCGTTCTCGCTGATGCTGTCGAGGTCGTCTCGGTCCAGAATATCGAGTATTGTCTGTCGAAGCGCCGCCGGCTCCCGTGAATCGAGCAGGAAGCCGGTTTCGCCCTCGCGGACAACGTCTGGAACGCCCGAAACCGGCGAGGCCAGTACCGGCGTTCCGCAGGCCAGCGCCTCCAGAATTGTCGTCGGTAGTCCCTCCGTCGGCTGTGACGGCAACACGAGCAGCGAGAGATCGTTGAGTTGATCGGGTACGTCGTCGTGATCAACCCAGCCGGTGAGTTCGACTGCGCCACGTTCGATTTCAGACGCGAGTTCGGTTTCCAGCCACTCACGGAGGTCACCGTCGCCGATGAACCGGAACGTCACGTCACCAGGTAGTTCCGCGGCGACAGAAGCGAGTTCCCGGATGCCCTTCTCTTCGTCGAGCCGTCCGAGGAACCCAACGACGCGGTCGCGGTCGGCGTAGGGCTGCTGGACGCGAAATTCGTCCGTCCGGACGTAGCGCGCCCCCATCGGATACACGGTCGGGGATTCCGGATGCAGGTCCAGTTGGCGGGCCATCTCGGGCGTGTACGTGATGACCCCGTGAGCCGCGGCGAAGCCGGCTCGTTCGAGTGCACGGACGGCACCGGCGAGCCCGGCAGCCACCGGGTCCGGCAACTGCTGTTCCCAGTTCAGCCGGAGCGTCAGCGGCACGTCGCCGCGGGGTTCGACGAGAACCGTTTTACCGAGCAACCGAGCCGCGATAATGGGAAGCAGGTACGACGTTGCGCCGAAAAAAAGGACTACGTCTTCGTCACGGTCAGCAATAACGCGACACATCCGGAGTTGGTTCAGCAGGAACCGGACGGCGGCGGTGACGACGGAGTCGCCCGCGCCTTTTCGCGTGAGCTCAACGAGTTCGTGCCGGTCGCGAATCTCGGAATCAGCCGGCAGGTCAGCCGTCACGAGCGCGACTGATGTCACAGCCGACAGGATGTCGAGTAGGCTTCGTGTGGCGTTCTCGCCAGCAGCGGCGAGGGGATGGGTCACGACGCAGACGCTCTGGAGCGATTCGTCAGTCATAGATGCCACTTTCGCCCAGTGTCACGGGTGATTCGCTGGCTACCCTGTAGTGTCCGTGGGTGGAGAGAACGGGTCCCGGGGAGTGATCTAGACATATAGTTGTCATTAACAGGTCGGTTCATCGTCTATCCGCTTCATCACGAGGATAGTCGGATTTCCGTCCTCGGGGAACGACGAAAGTCCGGCGCTGTCTCTGAACTTTCGCTCCGCGCTGAGTTCGGTGTTCACCGGCGGACCGAACGTCCGGACGATTTCGTAGTCTTCCTCGGCAAACAGCGCCGACATGCGTTCAGTCACATCCGGGAACACGGACGGATCCTTGAAAAAGCGGAAGTAGTGGTAACTGGAGAGCACGACGTACTCGGGCGCGTTACAGTCCAGACGTTCAAGCCCTGGCTGCCAGTTTTCTCGGGGGAAGGTGGAGTGGATTTCATATCGGTTCACAGTTGTCTCGTCTGGAAATTCTGGGAGATACACTTGCTGCGAGTACACGTCAACAGTGTCGGAGCTATCTAGGTTGGCGTGTGTCCACGCCGTGGCCTCCTGACGTGATTCGTTAATATCTGCGACACCAACGGTCGTGTGTACGCCAGAAAAGACAATGACAAGCGTTAGAAGTCCGATCCCGGCTAGACGGACCGGATGGGAGAACTGACTCAACTCCGAGCCAGCGATACCAGCGAGGACCGCGAGAATCGGGAAGAGCGGCATTACCCGAGGGAACTGTGTCATATTCCCTTGCGTGATGACGATGAAGTACGGGATGGCATAGACGAGCAACAGCCAAACCGCACTGTCGAGGGTACCCCGCAAGAGGAAGGCGATGACAAGCAGTACGGACAGTATAGAAAACAGGAATAGCATGATTCCCTGCCCTTCGGCGAGGTGTGCGAGCTGGATGAGCCACCCCGGGTCCGACCAATTGTACGCAACAGAATCGCTCGTACTTCGGTAGATATATCGAGATATCTCGTCGGCCCATGAACCCGGATGGACGAATATCGATGGCGTTGTAGTGACGTAGCTGAGTATAGTTAGCGTCGGGTACCTCCAAACCGCTTTGACGAACTCACCAACGGTCCTCGACCCGTCCCAGTGGCGTTCGATGATGACGATAGCGATCGGAAGAACGAGGAGCCCGGCCGTTGCTTTCGTTGACGCTGCCAGGCCAGCGACCAGTGCGGCAGCCAACAGCGTTCTGGTCTCTCTCGAATGAAACGCACGAACCGTTAGCAGGAACCCGAGCATGAGGAAGAACGTCATCGGGACGTCCTCAGTTGCGTAGTGGGCGGTGAGGACATACCCGACAGAAGTCGTGAGAAAAACGGACGCAAGGATTCCGGCACGGCGGTCCAGTAGTTCTCTACCGAGGTAATAGAGGACGACAACAGTCCCAACACCGAACAGGACAGATACTAGCCGACCGGCGAACAGCACGTCGTAGAAGGCTGTGAGAAGATCAGGCGACACACCCCAGCTCGGCGAGCTGCCGACGCTAGCTGCGCCCGACATGATGTCGCCGAACTGTCCGGTCACGAGCCAGTACAGCGTCACCGGGACAAAAGAGAGCGCCAGAAGGTAGAGGTGAAGGTTCCCACCCTTCCGGAAGTTATCGATGAAGGGGTTCTGCTCGTATCCCATCCTGAGAGCGAGTTCGATAGCGCCGGTTTCGTCCGGAAACGTCAGATGCGGCCGCAGTCGCCAGGTACCGAAGAACATCAACAGGAACGCAGCGAGCGCAATGATCGGGACAACCGGCTCACGTCGGACCGACTTACTGATTCTGTTCCACAGATTAGAGGGCATTTCTTCTTGATTACCCACTGACTGTAATAGTCTGTGCGATTTTACGAGAGTACCCTCTGCACATGGTTATCATAACTTGTTCTTCGTGCTGAGATTACTGAGTCTTCTCCAGCCCCAGAAGACAATTACTAACAACTACCGATACAACGACTCTATATGATTTCTATCGTGGGCAGTACTGTGAATGACAACTGTTAATAAACCTGCTTGAAGAATCACAGTCACGGCATCACATAATGGCGACGACAGAGGACGTACGGGGTAACGCAAGTGAATTCACAGGTGAAGACCATGACAAGGTTCGAACCTCCGTTGTACTGCCAGCGTACAATGAAGTGGATAATGTCGAGCCACTAATCGAGGAAATCCAGTCAGTATTCCAGGACGAACCGGCATTTTCGCCATATAACATCGTTATCGTTGATGATGGTAGTACCGATGGTACTAGGAGCGTTATCCGTGACTTGGCAGAACACAATGAGAACGTTCTCGGATTATTACTGTCCCGCAACTTTGGACAAAGTGCAGCCTTGAACGCGGGTATCAAACAAGCAACTGGCGAATTTATCGTAACTCTTGATGCTGATCGACAGAACGACCCACAAGACATTCCGGACCTCCTCAATATGTTGATAAGTGGGGACAGCGAATCCGATAGCTATGATTGCGTCAGTGGCTGGCGGCGAGACCGGAACGACCCGTTGACAAAGACGATACCATCCGCGATACAGACACGGATGGCACGCTGGACCGGGCCAGATATCCACGATTTCGGTTGTACTCTGAAGGCATATCGGTCAGATGCTCTTAACGAAATAGAGTTGTATGGAGAGGGTCACCGGTATATTCCGGCAAAATTGTACAACCGGGGCTACAGAATTACAGAAATCCCAGTTAACCATCGCCCCCGGACGGAGGGCAGTTCAAAATACGGCACGAAACGACTCATAAGGGGCTTTGTTGACCTCTTGTTTCAGGTATTCTGGAACCGGTACTCAACCCGACCGGTTCACTTCCTCGGTGGGTTCGGATTGGTTTCGTTTGGGATAGGGATGCTAATCGGGATTCATGCAGTGTTCTCGAAGTACGTATTGGGTGTCCCGCTACTGCCAAATCTTCCCCGACTTGTACTAACGGTTGCACTCGTTCTATTTGGCCTTATTTTGATTATGTTCGGATTTCTGGCGGAGATGATTACAAAGTTACACTACATTGAGAGAGACCCCTACCGTGTGGAAGTAGTTATCGGCGGTGGCGCGGAAAACAAGTGACCTATAGCTGACACCCTGTATTAGTATGTCAAGAAGAAACACAGACATCCGTAGCATCCTCTCGGCTTTGCTTCGCGTTTCTATCAGTGTAATACTACTCTGGTATGTGATCAGTAGAGTCGGATTCGACACACTCATTGAACATCTCCAAACGCTTGAGCCAGTCACACTAATTATCGCTGTTGGACTAAGTGTTCTTGGTGTCGGCCTCAGCGCTTGGAAGTGGCGAGTTCTGCTTTCTGTGAAAGGTATAAAATTAACGCTCCTCACCGCTTGGGTTTATTACTACATCGGCCAGTTCTTCAATGCGTTCCTCCCATCAATTATCGGTGGAGACACTGCACGGATGTACTACCTCTATGCGGATACAAACGACGGATCCGCATCAGTTTCTTCTGTCGTGATTGAGCGGATTGCTGGCCTCTACTCGATCTTGTGTATCGTTTTGGTTGCGGTCGCATTTGGCTACGAACTAGTTCCGACTCGGATCGCAGATATGGTACTCCTCGGCTGTGCGGTCGGGATAATTACGATACCACTATTGCTATTTACTGACCTGTTACGTCCAGTCCTAGAAACAACGATTTTTGACATACAAGTGCTCGACATCGGGAACCGGGCTGAAAGATTGTACACTGCAGTGTACGAGTATCGTCAAGCCAAACGAGCAGTGGTCATTGCACTTTTACTTTCGGTCGTGTTCCGAGTCTTACTGATCGCCAGCAACTACGTCGTCGCCTTGGGGCTTGGGATTGAGATACCACTCGTGTACTTTTTTGTATTTATTCCACTAGTGGAACTCTTCCTCTTTTTGCCGATATCAATCCAAGGCTTTGGGGTGCGTGAGAGCGCGTATCTATATCTGTTCACTTCGGTGGGAGTCGGAGACGGTGTCGCGTTGACGTTCGGAGTCGTAATGCAGCTTATTCTCCGAGTAATAAACAATATTATCGGTGGCGCCGTATATGCCGTTCATACTCTCCGTTCCTGAAACTTCGAAACCTGATTCAAGAAGGGATATAATGCCCGACTGTCAATCCCAAGTAAATGAACGATATCGTGCTGATTACAGCTGATTCGGTCCGGTATGACTACATCGAAGAGATGGAGTTTCTTTCGGGATTCCCAACACAATCGGGAACGACAGTCGGCCATTACACCAGGCCGAGTCTAGCAGGCCTCCTGTCTAGTCAGTACCAGGCAACGATGAAGTCGGCTGTAGCTGGACCAACAATACCCGAAGTCATGTCGAACGCCGGGTACACGACAATCGGTCTAGCTCCGAGCCCACAACTTGACGAAGTGTTCAATTTCAATCAGGGGTTCGATAAGTACGAGAATTTCGTTGATGCAGGCAATCGCGGCAGCAACCGACGGGAGATTCTCGGGCAGTTTGATCTTCTTCGAAAAGTCTACCATCGCTTCTTTCCGCCACATGCGAAAATGTCCGATCTTCCGACTGATAAAGCGGTTGTCGAGCAAGCAATAGAGCAGTTCAACGAAGCTACTGGGCCTCGGTTCATGTGGGTGCATTTAATGGGTAGCCATCGGCCATATGGCCGTGGTGATGACGCCATTTCGAGGTCACTCGATAGGAAAGCCTTGTTTTCACCGTCCTCGCTCAAGGATTCCGAACACCAAGAGATTACATCGGCCTATAAAAATGCCCTCTCAAGAGTCGATACCGTCATTGAAGATCTTTTGATGGATCTCGATGGTGATCCGACGTTCATATTCACCTCAGATCACGGCGATGAATTCGGGGAAGAGGGGTACTACTATCATCAACCACAGCGCAGGCGAACAGCCGATAAGCTGGTCACCGTTCCCATTGTCAGCAACGATATTTCGCTTACTGGAGATCGGTGTAGTCTCCTCGACATTGGGCCGATGATCGCTACTCAAGCCGGCATAGATCCGCCCGAGGAGTGGAACGGTATCGATATTCGATCAGAATCCAGGTCGTATACGCTGACAATTGCGCCCTGGCACAATACGGCTTCACTCCGACTCGCAACCAACGACTACACCGTTACCAGCACCGATGGACGTGTATCGATGACGGAAGCAGGTACTGATACCCATGTCAAAAGGAACGAACAGGCAGAAGAGGTCCAAGAGCGACTTCAGGACCTTGGATACGTTGAGTAACGTCGTACTGTAGACCGGTCAGTGCTATCTCCAGACGTACATTCCGTAAAGGTATCCCACGCCGACACTGCTGGTGAGAAGAAACAGGAAGACCAGCTGCAGGACTGCGCCGAGCGACGGAGATTCGACGAGTCCACGGAGACGTAACGGGAGGAACCGAAACAGGAGGTCGCTGAGGAAATCGGACTCCTCGCCGGTCGATTCCGGTACAAACACCTCCATGCCGCGCTTCGAGTACCCCTGCCAGAACGCGCGGTCGACGAGCCACCCGGGGTCGGTTCGGTAGTCGAATATCTTGTGCGCGACGAGCGCGTCCGGGGTGTAGTACACTCCCTCGTCGTATTCCGTTCGCAAGCGCGCACAGAGTTCCGTCTCCCCGCCCTGGAGGTTCTTCTCGCCCTGGCGGCCGCCGATATCGTCGTCGAAGCCGCCCAGTTCAAGGAACACGTCCCGGTCGAAGGAGATGTTCGAGCCGAAGGTGTTGCGGACGACGCCGGGTTCGTCGGGGTCGCCATTCGGGCCAAAGCCACGGTGGGTGACGCCGATGAGCCAGTAGAACTCCTCGGGGAGAAAGCTCGGTTTGCCGGCGACCCACGCCGGCGTCATTCGGCCGCCGACCGCGAGGGCGTCGTGTCGTTCGTAGGCATCGACTAGCGCCGCGACCCACTCTTCATCGGCGATTGCGTCGTCGTCGATGAACGCGACTACGTCACCGGTGGCGACTCCGGCCCCGTTGTTCCGGCTCTCTAGCAGTCCGACGTTTGCATCGTTGCAGTGAGTCATGACAGCGTCCCGGTCGCCGTAGTCAGAGTCGTACTGTTCGTACACTTCTTGGTTACCATCCGAGACCAGTACGAGTTCCACGTCGTCGTAGGTCTGGGCTAAGACACTCTCGGCCGCCGCCCGGCAGTCGTCGTACCGCTCCATCGTGTGCGTACAGAGCACGACCGAGACTCGCATGGTCGGTGGTGTGCCACCGGTGCTGTTAGGCGTTTCCATCCTGCGCTCGCACAGAGGTCAAAAGGCTTATGCGCGCCTTGGCAGTTTTTCCGTGCAATGAGTCAATCACGGGGCTATCTTGACGACAACCCCGAACTCGAGTCCGCCCTGGAGTGGGCCGAGCGCTGGTACCACGTTCCGGTCCTCCTGGTACTGCTCGGGTTCATGCTGTGGAATCGTGTCCGGAGTTGGCAGAACTTTATCGTTGACGGCGAGGTGCTCTTCAGCGGGAACGACGCCTGGTACCACTACCGTTCGACGCAGTACGTGGTCCAGAACTGGCCCTCGACGATGCCGTTCGACCCCTGGACGAATTTCCCATACGGAACCAGTAACGGGCAGTTCGGGACGCTGTTCGACCAGATCATCGCGACAGTGGCCCTGATTATCGGTCTGGGTTCACCCAGCGACCAGACGGTCGCGATGACGGTCCTGTTCGCGCCAGCCGTGTTCGGAACACTCGTTGCGATTCCGACGTACCTCATCGGACGGCGACTCGGCGGCCGCCTCGGCGGTGTAACTGCAGTTACTGTGATGGCATTCTCGACGGGGTGGCTCCTGCAACGGAGCCTCGTCGGTTTCTCCGACCACCACGTCGCTGAAGCGCTCTTTCAGGTACTCGGTGTCCTCGGAGTCATGGTGGCTGTCAGCGTCGCCGCGCGGGACAAGCCGATCTACGAGCAGTTCCTTGAGCGAGATATCGATGCATTGCGGGACACCATCAGTTGGTCCATGCTGGCCGGTGTGGCGATTGCCCTGTATCTCTGGGTTTGGCCGCCGGGTGTACTCCTTCTCGGGATTCTCGGTGTCTTCTTCCTGCTCCGGTTGTGTCTGGAGTATGTTCACGACAGCAGCCCGGAACACACGGCCATCGCGGGCGCAATCACGATGATAACTACCGCTGTAGTGAGCGCGTCTCGAATCACCGTCCTTGAAATCACAGCGACCTCTCAGTCGCTGCTACAGCCGGGACTGGCACTGGCCGTTGGCCTCGGCTGCGTGTTCATGGCATGGCTGGCCCGATTCATGGAGCAGCGCGAGTACGGCCGGTACGTGTACCCTGCGACCGTGTTCGGGATTCTCGCTATCGGGGCTGTCCTGATGGCCGTCTTGACCCCTACTCTGTGGGAATTCTTTACGCGAAACGTAATGCGGGTCATCGGATTCTCCATCAGCGAAACGGCCAGCACCGTCGGCGAAGCGGCCCCACTGCGGGACGCCGGCGTTCTGTTTAACGCACACGGCTTCGCTGTCATCGTTGCGGCGATCGGTGGCCTGTTTTTGCTCGGAAAGCAGCTCCTCTCCGACGACGCCCCCGCCGAAGAGCTACTCGTCGTCGTCTGGGCGCTGTTCATTCTGCTTGCTACGTTCACCCAGCAGCGGTTCGCGTACTATATCGCTGCGCCAATCGCAGTGCTGTCAGGGATGGTCGTCGGTCGGTTTATACTCTGGTTCGATTTCAGTGCCGACGACGGGATCGAATACTATCAGGTCATAACAATTCTCGCGGTACTCCTCGTCATCGTCGTCCCGCTGTTCGCCTTTGGTACGACATCGCCGGTCGAGGCTGGCAAGACCGGTCCCGGACCGGCTATTCAGGGCTGGGACGAGAGCCTGCAGTGGATGGAAGGGAACACGCCTGCGGAGGGCGCGTACGGCTCCGGTGGCGACGCGACGCTCGATTACTACGGTACCTATGATCAACAGGAGGACTTCGACTATCAGGAAGGGCAGTACGGCGTCCTGTCGTGGTGGGACTACGGGCACTGGATTACTACCAGGGCCGAGCGCGTCCCGAATGCGAACCCCTTCCAGCAGGGAACGGACACGGCTGCCCCGTTCCTAGTTGCACAGAACGAAACGCGGGCGAACGATGTCCTCGACAGCACAGACGAGGATGACGCGAAGACGCGGTACGTGGCCGTCGACTGGCGGATGGTCGAGACGAACGGGAACGACCCCTACCGTGGCAAGTTTTTCGCTCCATCGGCATTCGTCGACGGGGTGCAGGCCAGTGACTTCTACAGTCGAATGTACGTCCAGTCTCGGGGCGGCGGTGTCCAGCAGGTGACGTTCCAGCAGCAGGCCTACTACGAGACGATGGTCACTCGGCTGTACCGGTTCCACGGCAGTGCCGCGGAGCCGCAACCGATTGTCATCGACTGGGAGAACAAGGAGACTCGCCAAGGAGGCCAGTACCGTGGTGCGCCGACCAACGAAGAGGAACCGGAGGGCCAGCGGCAGGGACAGATCGTTCGCCAGTTCCAGAGCATGGAGGAAGCCCGTCAGTACGTCGAACAGGACACGACCTCACAACTCGGTGGGTACGGTGGCGCTCCACCCGAGCGGGTTCCGGCGATGGAGCACTACCGCCTGGTTGGGTCCAGTGAGACCGAGGCGTTCCCAGACACTTCGCAGTACCGGCACTCGGCCTGGACGAAGATATTCGAGCGCGTCCCCGGTGCGACGGTCGAAGGGACTGGACCGGCGAACACGACAGTGCGGACCGCCGTGGAGATGCGTAACCCGGCCACGAACAAGACGTTCGTCTACCGCCAGCGGACCCAGACCGACCAGAACGGGAACTTCGAGATGACCGTTCCCTACTCGACTACCGGATACGACGACTGGGGGACCGACGAGGGCTACACGAACGTGAGCGTCCGTGCCGAGACTCAGTACCAGTTCACAGCAATCGGGACCAACGACGGGAACCGGACCGGCTTTACCGGCACGACCGAGGTGACCGAAGGACAGGTCATCGGCGAGGACGACTCCGCCGCAACCGTCGAACTGGAGCCGATAACGATTCAGCAGGGCGACGAGACCAGCGGTGAATCGCGCACCCCGATGACCGAGGACGCGGCTGAAGCGGGCGCATAACGGAGTCCCAGCGGTCAGTCACCGTCAGGCCGACTGTTCGGTCCAACTGAGAATTTTTACAGGATTTCGTCGACGGGCCGCGTTCTAGCAGTGGTCCATGCTCGCGAAAAAACCGACAGCAGCGGTACCGCGCTCACTCGGCTAGCGGATTGAACGTGCCGTTGATGTCCCACTCGTGGAGGCAGTGCGGGTCACCGGACTGCTTGGTGTCGTCGTCGGTGACGATGCGCCAACTGTGTTGTTCTGGGTCCCACTCGTCGACCCGCCCACACCGCTCACACTCGCGTTTGCGTGGGGTGACGATTTCAGCCATATCTGGTGCAAGCGCGTGGGTCGTTATCAGGCTGCCGGTCCCTGACCGGGCTGTCCGAAGCGATTCGCAACCGACGCCGTGGGTGTGCTGTACCGACACTGACTCCCGGGTAGTGCAAACGATACGACGCTCAAAAGTCCGGGAGGTCGTCCGCACCGACTTCCTCCGCTTCCCAGTCGATGTACTCGTCGGCCAGCACCTCACAGACGACCTGTCCGAACTCGGTCAGTCCGGCGTTGATACCTGAGACAGTGCCCCAGGAGTCGATGTCCGGGTGAATCTCCCGTTCACGCCAGTCCTCGGGCAAGCCCGGGGCATGGTAGCCGACACGGCCCGCGAAGGAGTCCCAGAAGAAATCGAACTCCTCGATGAGGCCTAGATCCGTGACGATGGCCCACTGGTCGGCATCGAGCGACGCGTCCGCGGCCCACTCCTCGAAGGCCTCCGCCCACGCGCCGTCGTCGAGGGCCGCGGCGAGCTCCTCGCGCCGGTATTCGTCGCCCTGTACTTCGGCGTCGTCGTACTCGTCGGCAGCGACGCCGGTGGACAGTTCCGGCCGTTCCGGCGTCTCGACATCCAGTGTCATAGTCGTGGTTGGCAGCGGAGCGGAATAAAGGTCGTACTGTTGGCTGTCTCTCTGACGGTCGTCGTCACTCCGAGGTGGCAATATCCATTGCGTGAGTACAGCAGACAGTATCAGCGGTTCGCTTCCCCGTCGAGGGCGCGCTGTCGCAGTCGTTCCCCGCGGTCAGTCTCGGCCGTCACGTCGGGAACGGGAACCGGGTCCCTGTCCTCGTCGACCGCGACGTACACCGAGTACGACTCCGCTGTCGACTCAGTCTCGCCGGTTCTGAGGTTCTCTCGGGCGACTCGAAGTCGAACTTTGACACTCGTTTCGCCCGTGTCGTAGACGAACGCTTCAATGAGAGCTGTGTCACCGACAGGTATCGGCCGTTTGAAGTTCACCTGGTCCATCCGCGCGGTGACGCAGGTCTCGCCGGCAAAGCGCATCGCCGACATCGCCCCGAGTTCGTCCATCCACTTCAGTACGTTCCCTCCGTGAGTCGAACCCAGGTGGTTCGAGTGGTTGGGCTGAACCATCCAGCGGTTCTCGATATAGGTTTCCAGTACCGTCGGCATGGCGCGAGGTTGGCCAGCACCTGGGTTGAGTCTGTCGGACGGGCGTCGAAAACGTGGCTATGCCGAAACGTACTGCGCTTCCCACTCTTTCCGGGCGTCGAGTTCGCGCTGGCCGCGCTTGGTCAGCGTGTAAAAGTTCGTTCGGCGGTCGCGTTCGCCCTTCTCGATAAGCGCCTTTTCGACGAGCGTGTCAAGGTTCGGATACAGTCGGCCGTGGTTGACTTCGCTCTCGTAGTAGTTTTCGAGTTCTTCCTTGATCGCTAACCCGTGGGGCTCGTCAAGGCCTGCAATGACGTACAGCAGGTCCCGCTGGAATCCAGTCAGGTCATACATCGTATATCCGATACAGTTTGACCCTGTACATATCAGTCTTTTGAATCGGCAAATCTATTGCGTATTTACAAACCCCGACACCGTCCAGTAGTTACCACGGCATCTGTGGCTGTATTAACACGAGAGTCGGTAATAGCTTCGCCGCGTAACGGGAACATACAATGCCGCAAACATGATTTCGACCGCCGTTTCTCGGCAGTCACCCGGACCCGACAAGGGTAAAGGAAACGAATGTGTAACGCGGGTGATGACCGAACACGCGGAGTCGGCGGCAGACGAGTTCCCGGACCCGTCAGGAGCGGGACGCGTCGATGTCGTCGGAACCGCCCACGTCTCCGAGCACAGCGTCAAGGAAGTGGAATCAGCGATCGAAGAATCCGAGCCCGATATCGTCGCCGTCGAACTCGACGAGGGCCGGTATCGCCAGATCAAGGGTGAAACGCCTGACGATCTCGATGCGAGCGATCTTCTTCGCGGGAACACCGTCTTTCAGTTCCTCGCGTACTGGATGCTGTCGTACATCCAGACCAGACTGGGCGACCGGTTCGACATCGAGCCGGGTGCGGACATGAAGGCGGGTATCGACACCGCCGAACGGCTCGGTCTGGGCGTCGCACTCGTCGACCGAGACATTCAGACGACCGTCCAGCGGTTCTGGGCGCGGCTGACGGCCGTCGAGAAACTCAAGCTCGTCGGCAGCCTCGCAGCCGAGATGGGGCCGCCGTTGACCGTCGGGCTGACCATCGGTGCCGTCTTCGGCGGGCTGTTTGCGGTCGTCGCCGGGGCCTTCGGTGGCCCGTTCATCGTTCCGAGCGGTGCCCTTTCGGTTTTGCCGGGTGGTCTTGGCGGGACGGCCGAGGGCCTGCTCGACACGCTGTTGCTCATCTGTGTCGTCGCGGCCGGCATCGGGATTCCCATCGCCGCCCTGTTGGTCCGGTTCCGCGGTGAGGCCGACGTCGAGGAGTTCGACATGGAGAAACTGACCGACACTGATGTCGTCAGCGCGATGATGGAGGAGTTCCGTCAGTTCTCCCCCGGCGGCGCGGAGGCGCTCATCGACGAACGCGACGCGTTCATCGCCCATCGGCTCATCGCCCTCCGTGAGGCCGGTTATCACGTCCTCGCCGTTGTCGGAGCCGGCCACCGCGAGGGGATTCAGGGCTATCTCGACGACCCGGAGACGCTCCCACCGATGGAGTCGCTCACTGGAACCGAAGGCGGTCGTCGCTTTTCACTGTACAAGCTCGTCGGCTACGGCTTCGGCGTCGTCTTCCTCGTCTTCTTCGGCCTGCTCATCCTCGGTGGCGCGAGCCAGGCGGTGCTGCTAGAGCTGTTCGTCGCGCTGGTCGCCGTCAACGCCGTGCTAGCCGGCGGTCTGGCGAAGGTGGCCGGCGCTCACTGGTCGAGTGCGGCCGCCGCCGGCGCGTTCGGCTGGCTGACGAGCCTGTTTCCGCTGCTTGCCGCCGGCTGGTTCGCGGGCTACGTCGAACTGCGATACATCTCCGTTAACATCAGCGATATCGCGACGCTCAACGAGATACTCAACGACCAGGAGTCGCCGGTAATGGACCTCGTCAGCCAGATGCGCGGCGTGCCGCTGTTCCGGCTGATCCTCGTCGTCGCGCTGACGAACGTCGGCAGCGCAATCGCCTCATACGTCGTCTTCCCGGTGTTGATCCCGTACATCTCGTCGGACATCGGCGGGATGCAGGGCGTCTCGCGCCTGCTCTGGCAGGGCGTCAATGAAGGAACGCAGATACTTCTGGGGGTCCTCTGATGGCGGGTCGACGACAGCGAACCGCTGGAGGCCGGACCGTCGGCGGCCTCAGTTTCAGCCAGCGCGAACTCCGGGACCTCCTCGTCGCCTGGCTCGCACTCGGACTGGCGTTTACGTTCTTCCTCGAACGAGAGTTCCGCCGCATCGTCTTCGGCCAGTTCGGCGGGCTGTCGACGGCCGAAATCGCCAGCACGTTCGCCGTCAGCCTGCTGACCGTCGGCGTCGGCTTCCTGTTGCACGAACTGGCCCACAAGGTCGTCGCCGTCCGCTTCGGTCAGATCGCCGCGTTCAAGGCCGACTACCGGATGCTCGGGTTCGCAGTCCTGGGCGGCCTCGTCGGCTTCCTGTTCGCCGCGCCGGGCGCGGTCGTTCATCGTGGCCGTCTCACGGCGAAGCAACACGGCCTCATCGCCGTCGCCGGACCGGTAACGAACCTCGCGCTCGCCGTCGTGTTCCTCGTGCCGTTCGTCGCGGCGCTCCTGTCGAGTACGGGCGGCTTCCTCTGGGAGGTCGCGCGGATGGGCCTGCAGATCAATCTCCTGCTCGCCGGCTTCAACATGCTGCCGTTCGGTCCGCTCGACGGCCGAACGGTCCGGGAATGGAGCACACCGGTGTTTCTCGCCGTGGCGGTTCCGTCGATTCTGCTCGGAGTCGGCGCGCTGTTCGTTCTCTGAGCGGGCGCAACGCTCCGCCGGAACGACGCTCTTTTGCCCGCGCCACGCACGCTCTCGGGTATGACCGACGGTGAACCCGAGACCGACGACACGGACGAGGAAGACGCGGATGGGCTGACCTACGCGGAGACGGGCGTGGATATCGACGCCAGCGAGGCGGCAACGAAGGCGCTTATCGGCGCGGCCGGCGAGTTCGAGGGCGACTACGCGGGGCTCGTCGACATCGGCGACCAGTACCTCGCGCTCGCGACGGACGGGGTCGGCACCAAGCTCCTCGTCGCCGAGGCCGTCGACGACTACTCGACTATCGGTATCGACTGCATCGCGATGAACGCCAACGACCTCATCGCGACCGGCGTCGAGCCGGTGGCGTTCGTCGACTACCTCGCAGTCGAGACGCCGGACGAGGAGACGAGCGAGGACATCGGCGCGGGGCTCCGGACGGGGGCCGAGCGGGCCGGCGTGGCGCTCGTGGGCGGCGAAACTGCCGTGATGCCGGACGTCATCAAGGGGCTTGATATCGCCGGCACCTGCGCCGGACTGGCACCGAAAGACGCCGTCTTCCCCGGCGAGGCCGAACCCGGCGACGCCATCGTCGGCTGGCCGTCCTCCGGCATCCACTCCAACGGCCTCACGCTCGCACGCGAGGCGGTCACGCGCGACCACGAGTACACCGACCCGTTCCCGCCGAACCCCGACAGAACCATCGCCGAAGAGCTGCTGACGCCGACACGGATTTACAGTGAGGTACTGGAGCCGCTCCGAGCCAACGAGACGCACGCGGCCGCCCACGTCACTGGCGGCGGCTGGACGAACCTCACGCGGATGGGGAGTCACCGGTACGAGATCACGGACCCCTTCGAGGCCCAGCCCGTCTTCGAGTTCGTTCAGGCGGAAGGCGAGGTAACCGACGAAGAGATGCACCGGACGTTCAATATGGGTACTGGGTTCGTCGCCGCAGTCCCCGAAGCTGACGCCGACGAGATCGTCGAGAAAAGCGAGGACGCTCGCGTGATTGGGACGGTAGCTGACGGAGACGAGGCGGTCGCGATTCACGGGCTCGAACTCACCGACTGAGCGGTTCGAAGAGCTGACAGAAACCGATCAGGCGGACAAGATGTCTTTGCCGGCGGTCTCCTCCGCGATCCGTATCTGGAGTGCCTGCCGGATGTGGTATCTGGCCGCTTCGCTTTCAGCGTTCTCGAGGGCCTTTTCGAGTTCGGCATACAGTGGGTCGCTGGGATTGGGCATGTCGATACGTCTCTCATTGGTGAGAATAGACATATACCCCTGACACCGTTTTCGGTTTTAAGCCCCTCCTACGGGCATTACGGAGTCACTATCGCGGTTCGCGCATCTGAGAATCGGAGTTAGCTGACCGTACGCGCGATGTCCGCTTCGGTTATGACACCGATAGTTTCCCCGCCTTCGACGACCATCACGGCGGCATTGTGGTTCAGGTAAGCATCGACTTCGTCGATGGGTGCGTCGGGCTCGACGGTCGCGATAGATTCGTTCATCACTTCAGCCACCGGAAGGTCGCCGACGTTCTCTTCGGGTCGCTGGCGGATGTCGGAGTTCCCGATGAGTCCCTGCGGTGCCCCGTCACGGATGACGGGGACTTGCGAGTACCCTTTCTCGTCCATCAGGTCCTTCGTCTGGTGGACGGAATCGTCGGGTGCGACGCCAACAACGGGAGAGTTCATCAGGTCGCGGGCCTTGATGATACCGCCTTCGGCCTCTTCGAGGGCGGTCACAATCCGCCGGAGTGTCGACAGCCGCGGGTCCACGTCGCCACCTTCGATACGAGCGATAAGGGGCTGAGAGACGTCAGCCCGTTCCGCCAGTTCGCTCTGAGTTAGCCCGAGTTCGTTGCGGCGCTCCCGCAGATCCTGTGGCGTCGGTAAGTCCATATCCGCTAATTACCAGAGGTAATATAAAAAGCCCACGGCTACTGCGGCGGGCGAATCATGTGGAGCGCGATTATGCTTCGGCTTCGGCTTCGTCCTCGTCGGCTTCGGTCTCAAACACCTCAACGACTTTCAGCGGGACGTCCCGAAGTGCGCCACCGATTTCGCTTTTGGCGATCCGCTGTGCGTGTTCGGGGGATTCGGCGTTGAACACGTCCATTTCGAGCACCAGTCCGACAAGCGCCGTGTCGGCCGCGATAAACGCCGAGTCGAACGGTTCGCCACAGGCCGGGCAGCCGGTCGCGCCGACCTCGACCTCGACGTAGTCCATCTCGGCCTCGTTGAGCCGCTTCCCCGCTTCACTCACTGCGACACCGATAGCGTCGTCGATGTCGTCTACGTCACGAACCAGCCAGGCTGCTTCCATCGCCACGAGGTAGTTCATACACTAGCTCTCGTGGCCCGACTATTCGATAGTTTTGATTCGCTTCTGTTGCGCACGTCACCATTACTATCTCTATAACTTATGTGAACCAGCCCTCTGACTCACGTTCCCATTATGTCTGATCGGGGAGTCGTTCGGGTAGTCGTCCGTTTTCTCAGGCATTTCAGCAAACCGCAAGACAGCGGGCCAGTAGTTCTTCACAATCGATAGTCCGCAACTGAAATCCGGCGACAAGACTTATATACCAGACTCACTCTGGAACGACCGAGGAAGATGGTAGCTCGACTGTACACCGCAACGCTGTTCGCACTGTATCAACTCACCCTGCTGCTGGGCATCATGCTGCTGCCGGTGGCGATGCTCACGGAGCAGTTCGGTCTCCGACTGCCGATGGACCGGGCCGTGTCGGGACTCAACGAGGCCTACGACCAGGCGAGCGCGTAACGCGGGCAGCCGATAGCCGCCTGGCCGGACGGTGGCGGTCAGGCCCCACTAGGAAAAGAGGTTTTATCAGCGCCCGACTAGTATCGCACAGTAATGCGAGATATGACTCCGGGGCCGGAGCTTTCTGGACCCCAGGCTGCTGACGAGTTCCAGAGCGACCCGTACGCGCCCGAAGTCGGCGAGCTCCCCGAACAGTCCGCACAGGATTCGGAGAAGGTGAACAAGACCGGGACGACCACCATCGGCATCAGCACGTCCGAGGGCGTCGTCATCGCGACTGACATGCGCGCCTCGCTCGGTGGTCGCTTCGTCTCGAACAAGAACGTCCAGAAGGTCGAGCAGATTCACCCCACGGCGGCGCTGACCCTCGTCGGGAGCGTCGGCGGCGCACAGTCGTTCATCCGGACGCTTCGCGCCGAGGTCAACCTCTACGAAGCACGACGCGGCGAGGACATCAGCATGAAGGCCCTCTCGACGCTGGCCGGCAACTTCGCCCGCGGCGGCCCCTTCTTCGCCATCAACCCTATCCTCGGTGGCGTCGACGACGACGGCCACCACGTCTACTCCATCGACCCGGCCGGCGGCGTCATGAAGGACGACTACACCGTCACCGGCTCCGGGCTCACCGTCGCGTACGGGACCCTCGAAGACCGCTACGAGGAAGACATGACCAACGAAGCGGCCAAGGAAGTCGCTGCCGCCTCGATTAACGCCGCCGCCGAGCGTGACACCGGGTCCGGCAACGGCATCTTCCTGGCTGATGTCACGAGCGAGGGTGTCGACATCAACGGCTACGACTTCGACGAACTGCTGTAGCAACAAGCGTTACACGGGCTGTTTCCCGGATATCGGACCCGTTTTTTATGCCGAGACTGGCTTCCGTAAGAGCGCGCTCGAACCCCTGGTACGGGCAACTGTGGCCCGAGGTACCGCCGTCTGAAAAGAGCGTGTGCATATCTCGAATCAAGCGACCTTGATTCGACAGGCATACGTAACATGCCTGAATTGTGTTCTCCAATGATGTCTTCCGATATCGTCGTTCAGATGGCGTCTCGTTTCGGATTCCGGAAACCTCTCGATTACGCTTACGGCAGCTATCGGTCTCTCTCTTACCGCCTCGCCGGGGACACGTACGCGGTCACGGTCGGTGATGTCAGCACAGAGTTTCTGATACCAACCTACAACGAGTTTACTGACCTCTGGAAAATAGACGAACGGCCGGTACTCGCCGATCTACTGGGGGAACTCCGGCCCGACGACGTGTTCTACGATATCGGGGCCAATATCGGCCTGTACGCCTGTCTGGCATCGCAGGTGACCGACAACCCGGTCATCGCGTTCGAACCACATCCCGACAACGCCGAGCGGTTGCGACAGAATATGCAACACAACCGGACCGATATCTCGCTATTCGAACACGCACTGGTCGATGAAAACGGTGAGGCAGAACTCTCCATTACGCTCGAAAAAGTCGGTTCAGCCGGGCATTCACTGGTGACGACAGCCAACACGCACGAGACAATCACAATTAGCAAGCGACACGGCGACGAGTTCATCGCCGACAACCAACTGCCGACACCAACCGCAATTAAAATCGATGTCGAAGGAACGGAGGGCGCTGTTCTCAATGGTCTCTCGACGACGCTCGACCAGCCCTCGTGCCGACTCGTCTACTGTGAAGTCCACGGAGACCGACTCGAAGCCAATGGCCACTCCGTCGCTGGCATCCGGAGTCAACTGGAGGGCCATGGTTTTGCTGTGGCCGAACGGGTCATCCGTGACGGCAAGGGCGACACATTCCTCATCGGGAAGAAGTGAGGGCCGAACGAGAGAATTATACGGTCGGCTTCCGCATCGCCGGTATGGAACTGTTCGGGACCGCGGGAATCCGCGGTGATGTCGTATCGAAGGTGACGCCGGACCTTGCACTGCGAGTTGGACAGGCGACTGGCCGAGACGGCGAGACGTTCGTGCTGGGGTACGACGGGCGCGTAACCTCGCCAGCACTCGCTGATGCGATGGCCGCGGGACTGCAAAGCGCCGGCGCGCGCGTCGTCAGAATCGGCCGCGTACCGACGCCGACGCTGGCGTATGCCTCACAGGGCCGCCACGGCGTGATGATTACCGCAAGCCACAACCCACCGACCGACAACGGCATCAAGCTGTTTGCAGACGGCACCGAGTACGGCGACGACGACGAGACGCGCATCGAAGGGCGAATCGAGGACGGCTCGACACCGACAGCCTGGCGCGACTGGGGCGACACGGAGTCGGTCGACTACCTCGACGAGTATCGAGGCGCTGTCGCCGACTACGCCGAGTCGCTCGGTGGCGACCCGTCGGGGCTGACAGTCGCCGTTGACTGCGGGAACGGCATGGCCAGCGTGGCGACGCCGCAGGTCCTCCGAGAACTGGGTGCCGACGTGCTGGCGACGGAGGCGAACGTCGACGGAACCTTCCCCGGCCGTGAGAGCAAGCCGACGCCGGAGACACTGGCCGATTTCCGCGAGTTCGTCGCCGAATCCGACGCCGACTTCGGGTTCGGCCACGACGGCGACGCTGACCGTATCGTCGTCGTTGATGCCGACGGCGATGTCATCCACGAGGATACGATACTCGCGATGCTCGCCGAACACTACACGCGTACTGCGGACGTTTCGGACCCTGTGGTCGTAACGACGCCCAACGCCTCTGGCCGCATCGATGAACGGGTCGAAGCCGCCGGCGGCCGTGTCGAACGCATCCACCTCGGCTCGCTCCACGTCGGAATCGCCGACGTTCGCGCGGACGCGACCGACGAAACTGAGGTCGTCTTTGCCGCAGAACCCTGGAAGCATATCCACACCGCCTTCGGGGGCTGGATCGACGGCGTTGCTAGCGCAGCCGTGCTGACGCGCCTGTTCGCCGGAGAGAGTGTGGGCGACAGGCGGGCTGTCATCTCTGAGCGACCCTATGAGAAAGTAAGTGTGGAGTGCCCCGACGACGCCAAAGCCGAAACGATGGAGCAACTGGAATCCGACCTGCCGGACGCGTTCCCCGAGGCCGACGTCTCGACCGAGTACGGCGTCCGACTCTCCTTTGACGACGGGTCGTGGACGCTCGTCCGGCCGAGTGGCACCGAGCCGTACGTCCGGGTGTACGCAGAGAGCGACGACATCGACGCGCTGGTCGCGGACACCACACAGGCGGTCCGCGACGCCGTCGCGGTCGTCAGTGCCGCTGACGCCTGACGCCCGAGCACCGACTGCTACCGAGACCGATAGAATTTCTACACGGCCCTTCGACGCCCAGTGCATGGAGGACCTCCTCGACGCAGCGAGAGACGCCATTGACGAGGCGTACGCGCCGTACTCGGAGTACACGGTCGGCGCGGCGCTCGAAACGAGTGATGGAAGCGTCTACACCGGTTGTAACATCGAAAACGCCAACTACAGCAACAGCTTGCACGCCGAGGAAGTGGCCATCGGTGCGGCTGTCAGCGACGGGCACCGGTCGTTCGAACGCGTCGCCGTCACCTCTGGCAAGCGCGACGGCGTCACTCCCTGTGGGATGTGCCGACAGACGTTCAGCGAGTTCTGTGACGAGTCGTTCGAGATCATCACCGACGGCGACGAGCCGACGGTGTACGAGCTCGGGGAGCTCCTGCCGACAACAATCACCAGCGACCATCTCGACAAATGACAAGCGATAGTGAAGACCCGAACGACGACGTACAGTACCATCTGGAAGTGAGCGAGGCCGACGTGGCCGACAGCGTCCTGCTGCCGGGGAACCCGGAACGCGTCGAAAAGGTCGTCGACTACTGGGACGACCACGACATCGTCGCCGAGCACCGCGAGTACCGCACGGCAACGGGCACTCACGACGGCACGCCCATCTCTGTGACCTCGACGGGTATCGGCGGCCCGTCGGCCGCAATCGCGCTCGAAGAACTGGCCCGCGTCGGCGCTGACTCGTTCATCCGGGTCGGGTCCTGTGGCGCAATTCAGGAGGAAGCCAGTATCGGCGACCTCGTCATCACGACTGGCGCAGTACGGCAGGAGGGGACCAGCAAGGAGTACGTCCGCGAGGACTACCCCGCCAGCGCCGACCACCGGATCGTTTCGGCACTCGTCGCCGCCGCCGAGGAACTCGGCTACGACTACCACCTCGGCGTCACCTGCTCGACGGATAGTTTCTACGCCGGGCAGTCACGCCCGGGGTTCGAGGACTTCGAGGCCAGCGGCAGCGACGAACGCATCGCGGCGCTTCAAGAGGCCGGCGTCCTCAACTTCGAGATGGAGGCCGCGACGATTCTCACGCTCGCGAACCTGTACGGCCTGCGGGCCGGCGCTGTCTGTACGGTGTACGCCAACCGCGTCACCGGCGAGTTCCGAACCGAAGGCGAGCGCAAGGCAGCGAAATGCGCCAGCCTCGCCGTCTCCTATCTCGCCGAGATGGACGCGGCCGTCGAGGAGGCCGACGCCGACGGGTGGCACGCCGGCCTCTCTATCGACCGCTAGTCCGATTTCTAACCGCTGCTAGCCGCCAGCAGGTGCTGTTGCAGTAGCAGAGCGGTAGCGGCGGCGGGCGCTGTGCAGTCGCAACGCGGTAGAAACAGCATACCGCGCGCCATCGGCGCGCGGTTTTACGTCTCGCGACCAGCGGGAGCGAGACGGTCGTTTTTAGCGTAGATTTTTGCGAGGAGTGGTGCCCGCAGCGCGCTCGAAGAGCGCGTGAGGACACCCGACGAAGTAAAAAGGTACTACATGTCGGGCCAGGCCTTGACGGCCCGACCGACGCCAGTAACGTCCTTGATCCAGCGGGCGGCAATCGCCTTTTTCAGCAGTTTCGCGGGCATCCCGCCGAAGGTTTCGATGGGCATGTTCACAACGTCGTGGGCGACGGCTTTCTCGCCGACCGACACAACCGTCCCCTTGTCCTTGTGGGTCCAGGTCTTCAGCGGCTGGCCCCGCACCGCACGAGCCAGGTTCTCGCCGGCGACTTCGGCGGCTTGCCAGGCGGCCTGGGCGGTCGGCGGGGCGGGCTGGTCGCCCGGCTGGTCAATCAGCGCCGAGTCACCGATAGCGAAGACGTGCTCGTCGTCGGTCTGGAAGTTCCCTTCCGCGTGGACGCGGTGGTTGCGCTCGTCTTTGTCGAGGTCGACATCTTGCATACAATCGCGGCCGGTGATGCCGCCAGTCCAGACCAGCACGTCGTAGTCCAGTTCGTCCTCGTCGCCGATGTACACCGTCTCCTCGTCGACCTCGCCGATGAACTCCCCGCACTTGATGTTCACGTCGGCGGCCTCCAGGCGCTTGCGCAGGGCACCCTGAAGCTCGGGGTCGCTGTTTGGCAGGACCTGATCGAGCCCTTCGACGAGGTGGATGTCGATGGGCGCGTTGTGTTCGTCGCGGAACTCGGCGACTTCGCCGGCGGTCTGGATGCCCGAAAGGCCAGCGCCGCCGATGACGACCTGCGCGGGGTCGTTGGTGGAGGCGTCACGAGCGGCCTGCTGGATGTTGTCGTGGATGTCGAGCGCGTCGTCGAGGCTCTTGAGCGTCAGCGCGTGCTCTTCGAGGCCGTCGATGCCGAAGAATGCGGTCTGCGAGCCCAGCCCCACGAGCAGGTAGTCGTACTCGATGGTGTCGGAATCGGCGAGGGCCACTTCCTGAGCGTCGGTGTCGATGCCGACGACCTCGTCCTGGACGAACGAGGTCGAGGGCTGTTTGATCTCGTGGACGGGAATAGCGATGTTCTCCTGAACGCTCGGGTCCCGAATGCAGCGGTGGGACTCGTGTAAGACCAGGTGATAGTCCGTCTCAGAAATCCAGGTTACATCGACGTCCGTCACACCGTCTAGCTCGTCCTCTAAACTCTTTATTGCCCCCGCGCCAGCGTACCCCGCACCGAGTACGACCACGTTCTCTGTCATACCGGAGACTCCGCAACCGACTGATACAAACCCTTTGAAATCCCTCTCAGCGGGGGAACAATTCTCCAGCGAGACTCGTGGCAAGTACGGTATGTCGCGGCCCCGGTGACCGCAGGAAAACAATTCAAAAGACCAGTGACACGTACTAGTGTTCCGGCTCGCCCGCCGGTGCCCGCATATCGTCGATAGCGAGGATGAGTTTGTTGTTGGTGTCGTCTTTCCCTTCGAGGGTCCCGATAATCTGAAGCTTCGACAGCGGTGTCGGTCCGACCGTCACCGAGTCGCCCTCGTGGAATTCGGACATCGTGCCCTGTAGCTGAATCTCCGCGCGGCACTCCTCGGGGTGGTGGACGCTAGTCAGGTCGATTTCCTCGACGTTCGAGTGTTCGACGAGCTCGCCGTTGTGGCGTAGCGGGACCTCCGCGGCCTGGTCCATGTCCTGAATCTGGAGTGCGTCGTAGGCGTTGGCGGTAGGCTTGTACCCACCTTTGGGACCGGGGACGCCCTCGACCAACTGCAGGGCTTTGAGACTCTGCATCTGGTTGCGAATCGTGCCCGGGTTACGGTCGACTTTTTCGGCGATGTCTTCACCTTTGACAGCGCTTTCACTTTCCCGATAGAGATTTACCAGTTCCTGCAGAATGTTCTTTTGACTGGGTGTCAGTTCGATAGATGACATAATCTGTTGTTCGGTACAGCCGTCCTTAAATGCGACGGTAAACCGTCTGGAACCGTCCCAGAATCGCGGAAAACGTTAGTACTTTATTCCAGCGCTGACCTGACACAGATATGGAAAGTCAGCGCGTTCTGGTGACCGGCGGTGGCGGGTTCATCGGGGCAAACCTCGCGAACAAACTGGCCGAGAACAACGATGTCGTCGCTCTGGACGACGGCTATCTCGGCACGCCGGAGAACGTATCAGACGACGTAGAGTACGTCGAGCAGAGCGTGCTTGCGGACGACCTGCCGACCGACGTGGACGTGGTATTCCACCTCGCGGCCCTATCGTCCTACGCGATGCACGAGGACAATCCGACCCACGGCGCTCGCGTGAACGTCGAGGGGTTCGTCAACACAGTCGAGCAGGCCCGGGACGACGGCTGTGATACCATCGTCTACGCCTCGACGTCCTCCATCTACGGCAGCCGGACCGAACCCTCGCCGGAGGACATGGACGTGACGGTCAACACCGGCTACGAGGCCTCGAAGATGGCCCGGGAGACGTACGCGGAGTACTTCCAGAACCACTACGACCTCACGCTGGCCGGGATGCGCTTCTTCTCGGTGTACCAGGGCTACGGCGGCGCGGAGGAACACAAGGGCGAGTACGCGAACGTCATCGCCCAGTTCGCCGACGACCTTGCCGGCGGCGACGCGCCGAAGCTGTACGGCGACGGCGAGCAGACCCGCGATTTCACCCACGTCGACGACATCGTCCGCGGGCTCGTCCTGGCCGCCGAACACGAACTGAACGGCGTGTACAACCTCGGGACCGGCGAGGCCTACGACTTCAACACCGTCGTCGAGATGCTGAACGACGAACTCGGAACAGATATCGAACCGGAGTACGTCGAGAACCCGATTCCCGAGGACGTCTACGTCCACGACACCTGCGCTGACTTCTCGCGGATGCACGACGCGACAGGCTGGGAACCGGAGATCAGCTTCGAAGAAGGCATCGAACTGGTCTGTGCGCCCTACACGTAAGTTATCGGAGAACAGGCAAACACTGATATTTAGTCCTGGCCCGTCGAAGCACGAGTATGGACACACAGGTTCGCGTCCTCGGCGTTCCGATGGACCTCGGCGCCGACCGGCGCGGCGTCGACATGGGGCCGTCAGCGATACGGTACGGCGGCCTCGCCGACCAGTTGGCGAGTGCCGGTATCGACTGTATCGACGGCGGTGACATCGCTGTGCCGCGACCGGAGGAATCCGACCCGGACGCGGGCGGTCTCCCATCCGGTCGTGCCAAGTTCTTCAGAGAGACGAAAGAAGTGTGCGAAGACGTGGCAACGGCCGTCGACGCCACGCTCATGGACGGCCAGTTCCCGCTCGTGCTGGGCGGCGACCACTCTATCGGTATCGGGACCATTGCCGGCGCGGCCCGTGATGGTGAGGAACTGGGTGTCATCTGGTTTGACGCACATGGCGATTTCAACACGCCGGAGACCACGCCAAGCGGGAACATCCACGGGATGTCGCTGGCGGCTGTCCTCGGCGACGGGGCATTTGCCGACCACGACTGGGCCCACACCCCTGCGGTGCGCGAGGAGAATGTTGTTCTCGTCGGCTTACGGGATGTCGATGACGGAGAGCGCCGCCGTTTGTACGAGAGCGACGTGACCGCGTTCACGATGTCGGATATCGACACCCGCGGCGCACCGGAGGTCGTCGCGGAGGCACTAGAAATCGCGACTGACGGGACGGACGGGATACACGTCTCGCTCGACCTCGACTGGCTCGACCCGACAGAAGCCCCCGGCGTCGGCACGCCGGTTCGCGGCGGTGTCTCCTACCGTGAGGCCCACATCGCGATGGAGTACGTCGCCGAGTACCACGACCAACTGCGCTCGATGGAAATGGTCGAGGTGAACCCGATTCTCGACGAACACAACCGCACCGCCGAACTGGGCTGTGAACTCGTCGCCAGCGCCTTCGGCAAGCGCGTGCTGTAGCTATCCGAACCCCTCGTACTGCATTTCGGACTCGGGAATCCCGACGCTTCGCGCGGCCCGGACCAGCGTCGATACCATCGCACTGATACCGCACGCGTACAGTTCGACGTTCGACGGATCAATGCGGGCGTCGACGCCGGACTGGGGGCGCTGCTCCCGAACGGCGTCGAACCGCGCCGGCAGGTCCGCACCCTCCAGCGCGTCGTTTGCGACGTAGTTGACGAACACCGACTGGACGTAGTCGGTCGCGCCGTCCCAGTCGGTCAGCAGCGGTTCGCGCGTAAGCGTCGGAACGAAATGGAAGTGGTCGTACTCGGCGTCGAGTCGCCGAAAGTGTTCACGGTGGGGCAGGTCGTCCTCCCAGCCACAGCCCAGAAACAGCCAGATGTCGCGGGGCTCGCCGTCGACCACGTCCCGCCCCTGCTCGAACGTGTAGTCGATCATGCTCTTGAACGGCGCGACGCCGGTCCCGGTGGCCAGAAAGACCATATCCCGGCTCGATGGCGGGTCCAGTACCATGTCGCCGTTCGGCCCGCGAACGACGACATCCTCGCCGACGTCGACGTGTTCGAACAGCCCACTGGTCAGTTTCCCGCCGGGGACCAGTCGGATGCAGAACTCCAGTTCGTCCTCGCTGGGCGAGTTCGCAAGCGAGTACGCCCGCGGCGTGCCGTGAAGCCTGAGCGTCACGTACTGGCCGGGCGCGAAATCGAGGTCCACGTCGGGTTTAACACGCAGTCGCAGCAGGGAGGGGTAGGGGCGGTCAAAGCGCTCGGCAAGCGTCTCGATTCGCGCGAGCCGCCGTTTCGACGCCCCGGCATCGCGCAAACGGTCGAACAACGCCGACCACCGGATTGTCGAGCCGTTTCGGGCGGCCGCCAACCACGACCGGTCTCCAACAGGTGCGATTTGCTCCCGGACCGCGGACAACACCTCGTTGTTGCGGTTACGGTCCATCGGTTCGACGAGCGTCACCTGCGCGTCCTCGGTCACCAGCGGCAACTGCGCCGCCCGGTCGTGCTGTGAGAGATGCCGCGGCAAGTCCATAGACGGGGTACGACACCGACACGGGTATGTCTAGCCCACCACCTTTTTCCCGCTCGGGTGGCCGTAGGCCACCACTCGCGGCAAAAACGTGGTCTTGCTGAACGAAGTGAAGCAAGGCTCGAAAGACGAGCGACGCGAGTCTTTCGGTGGCGAAAAAGGCCGCTCGCTTCGCTCGCGATTACTTCTCGCTTTCTGCCGGCACAACCGTCACACTCGCCACGCGGTCATCCTCTTCGAGTCCCATAATCGTCACACCCTTTGTGTTCCGACCGACCTGGGACACGTCGCCGGCGCGGATACGCATAATCTGGCCCTGTTCGGACATGATGACCAGATGGTCCTCGTCAGTGACGGCCTTGGCGGTCGACACCCGGCCGTTGCGGTCGTCGGTCTTGATGTCGATGAGGCCCTTGCCGTAGCGGGATTGGGTCCGATACTCGTCGAGTTTGGTGCGCTTGCCGAAGCCGTGTTCCGTGACAGTCAACAGCGAGCGGCGGTCGTCGCCGTCGGTGGCGACCATCGCCGCGACCCTGTCGTCGCCCTGCAGTTTGATGCCGTTGACGCCGCGTGCGGACCGACCCATCTCGCTGACTTCGCTCTCGCTGAAGCGGATGGTCATCCCCGCCTCCGTGGCGATGACGAGGTCGCCGGTGCCGTCGGTGACGTCCACGTCAATGAGTTCGTCGCCGTCTTCGAGCTTGGCGGCGATGATTCCGGTCGAAAGGATGTTCTCGAACTCCGAACAGCAGGTCCGCTTGACGTAGCCGTTCCGGGTCACCATCGTGATACACTCGTCCTCGCCGAACTCGTCGGTCGAGACGACGGCGGTCAGTTCCTCGCCGTCGTCGAGGTCGATGAGGTTGATGGCGGACTTGCCCCGTGCGGTTCGGGACATTTCCGGGATCTCGTAGGTCTTGAGCCGGTAGACCTGTCCCTGATTGGTGAAACAGAGCAGGTAGTCGTGGCTGTTGGCCCGGAACACCTTCGAGACGCGGTCGTTCTCCTTGGGGTCGGCCCCGATGATCCCCTTGCCGCCGCGGTTCTGGGGATCGAAGTTCTCGACCGGCATCCGCTTGATGTAGTCGTCCTCGGTGATGACGACGACGCAGTCTTCCTCGGGGATGAGGTCCTCGTGGGTGACCTGGCCCTCGTCCTCGATGATGCTCGTCCGGCGGTCGTCGCCGTACTCGTCTTTGACTTCCTGCAGTTCGTCTGCGATGACGCTGTCGAGCTTCTCGCGGCTGTTGAGGACAGATTCGAGGTAGTCGATAGTGTTCTGTACGTCCTCGTACTCCTCCTCGATTTCCGTCGCTTCCATCGAGGTGAGCGAGCCGAGTTGCATCCGCACGATGTGAGCGGCCTGCTCCTCGGAGAACTCGAAGGACTCCTGTAGCCCGGTGCGGGCTGCGTCGCGGTCCTCGCTGTTTTGGATGAGCTCGACCACGTCCTCAACGTTTTCCAGCGCCTTCAGCCGGCCTTCGAGGATGTGTGCGCGGTCCTCGGCTTCGGCGAGGTCGTACTCGGAGCGCCGGCGGACGACCTCGCGGCGGTGGTCGATGTAGTGCTGCAGGGTCTCTTTTAGCGAGAGGACTTTCGGTTGGCCGTCGACCAGCGCGAGGTTGATGACGCCGAAGGTGGATTCGAGATGGTGGTCGAGCAGGCGGTTCTCGACCACGTCGATGTTCGCCCCACGCTTGAGTTCGACGACGATGCGGACGCCGTTGCGGTCGGACTCGTCACGGAGGTCGGCGATGCCCTCGATTTTCCCCTCGTTCACGTCGTCGGCGATGCGCTCGACGACGCGGGCCTTGTTCTCCTGGTAGGGGAGTTCGCTGATGACGATGCGACCCTCCTCGGGGTCGACCTCATACTCGGCGCGAACCCGCAAGCGGCCGCGGCCGGTCGCGTACGCCGAGTAGATGGCGTCGCGGCCGACGATGTTGCCGCCGGTCGGGAAGTCCGGCCCCTTGATATGCTCCATCAGGTCCTCGACCGTGCAGTCGGGGTTTTCCAGCAGTTGGACCGTCGCGTTGACCAGTTCGCCGAGGTTGTGCGGCGGGATGTTTGTCGACATCCCGACGGCAATCCCCGAGGACCCGTTCAACAGGAGGTTCGGGACTTTCGACGGCAGCACGTCGGGTTCCTGCAGGCGGTCGTCGTAGTTACTGGAGAAATCGACGGTGTCCTTCTCGATATCTTCGAGCAGTTCCTCGGCGATGGGGTCCATCCGGGCCTCCGTGTACCGCATGGCGGCCGCGGGGTCGCCGTCCATCGAGCCGAAGTTCCCCTGGCCGTCTATCAGCGGATACCGCATGGAGAAGTCCTGTGCCATCCGGACGAGCGTGTCGTAAATGGCTGAGCCGCCGTGCGGGTGGTAGTCACCCATCGTGTCGCCGACAATTGAGGAGGACTTCCGGTGGGCGGTGTTCGAGGAGACACCCATCTCGTGCATCGCGTAGAGGATGCGCCGATGGACGGGTTTGAGACCGTCTCGAACGTCCGGGAGCGCCCGACCCGCGATGACCGACATCGCGTAGTCGATGTAGGACTGCTCCATCTCGTCCTCGATGCGGACGTGCTTGATCTGCTCTGCCGGGGCGTTCGCGTCGTTAGCGTCAGAGCTCATATGTCGACCCACTCCGCTTCAGGCGAGTTCTCCTTGATGAATTCCTTGCGAGGTTCGACGGCGTCGCCCATCAGAATGTTGAACATCTTGTCGGCGGCCGCGGCGTCCTCGATAGTTATCTGTTTGAGAATCCGGTTGTCGGGGTTCATCGTCGTCTCCCAGAGCTGTTCGGGGTTCATCTCACCGAGTCCCTTGAACCGCTGGACGTGGGTGGGGTTGCCGTCACACTTCTCTTCGATTATCTTGTCGCGTTCTGCATCCGTCATTGCATCGTACGTGTTTCCGCGGTAGCGAATGCGGTACAGCGGCGGCTGGGAGGCGTAGACGTAGCCGGCTTCCAGCAGCGGCTTCATGTGCCGGTAGAACAGCGTCAACAGGAGCGTCCGGATGTGTGCCCCGTCGACGTCCGCGTCCGTCATCAGAATGATCTTCTCGTAACGCAGGTCGTCGATATCGAACTCGTCGCCGATACCGGTCCCGAGCGCGGTGATGAGGTTCCGTATCTCGTTGTTCTCCAAGATCCGGTCTAGCCGGTGTTTCTCGACGTTCAGAATCTTCCCCTTGATGGGGAGGATGGCCTGGAAATCCGGGTTGCGGCCCTGTTTGGCGCTGCCGCCCGCGGAGTCACCCTCGGCGATGAACAGTTCGGCTTCCTCGGGGTCCCGGGTCTGGCAGTCGGCCAGCTTTCCGGGCAGTGCGGTCGAGTCGAGCGCCGACTTCCGGCGGGTGAGTTCCTCTGCCTTCTGTGCGGCCTTCCGTGCTTTCGCGGCTTCGACGGCCTTTCCGACGATGGCCTCGGCCGTGTCGGGGTTCTCCTCGAAGAAGGTAGCAAGCCCGTCGTGCATCGCCGATTCGACGATACCCCGGACCTCGCTGTTGCCGAGTTTCGTCTTGGTCTGGCCCTCGAACTGGGGGTCGGGATGTTTGACAGAAATGACGGCTGTCAGCCCTTCGCGGATGTCGTCGCCTTTGAGCGTATCGTCTAGGTCTTTCAGCAGATTATTGTCGGTCGCGTAGTCGTTGACGACCCGTGTGAGCGATGTTTTGAACCCTGTGAGGTGTGTCCCGCCCTCGCGCGTGTTGATATTGTTGGCGAAGGCGTGAATAGAGCCCTGCAGGTCGTCGGTCCCCTGCATGGCAATCTCGACCTGAACCGGCCCCTCAGCGATTTCCTCCTCGTCCTCGAAGTAGATGATGTCGCGGTGGAGCGGGTCCTTTGTCTCGTTCAGATACTCGACGAACTCGCGGATGCCACCGTCGTAGGCAAACGTCTCCGTTTCGCCGTCGCGCTCGTCGATGATAGAGATGGCGACACCGGAGTTGAGGAAGGCGAGTTCCCGCAGTCGGGACGACAGCGTCGAGAACTTGAACTCGCCGGTCTCGAAGATCTCGTCATCCGGCCAGAACCGGACCGTCGTGCCCGTCTCCTCGTCGGGTTCGAGGTCGCGGACCTTCTTGAGGTCGTACTCCGGTTTGCCGTGGTCGAAGCGCTGCTTCCAGAGCGCGCCGTCGCGCCTGACCTCGACTTCGAGCCACTTCGAGAGTGCGTTGACCACGCTCACCCCGACCCCGTGGAGGCCACCGGAGACCTGGTAGGACTTGTTGTCGAACTTCCCACCGGCGTGGAGAATCGTCATCACGACCTCCACGGCCGGGCGGCCGTGCTCTTCGTGGGTATCGACGGGGATGCCCCGTCCATCGTCGCTGACAGAGACGGAGCCGTCGTCGTGAATCGTTACGTCGATGTTGTCACAGTAGCCGGCGAGCGCCTCGTCGATCGCGTTGTCGACCACCTCGTAGACGAGATGATGGAGGCCGCGAGCGTCCGTCGACCCGATATACATCGCGGGTCGCTTCTGGACGGCTTCCAGCCCTTCGAGGGTCTGGATCGACTTTGCGCCGTACTCATCAGACTCTCCTGACATAGGAACTTACCCGTCCTAATAGAGGGGGACGTATAAAGCTCCCGCACGCGCGCGGGACTGCGATTTTGAAGGGAGGGTTTACTTTCACTCCGGTGGCGATTACCTTTTAACCCCGACGCGGGTACGTACCGCACGACAATGACCTCGTATCAGTCGCAACTCGGCGAGGGCGAGGGGATCGCCGAGGAGTTGGCCGAATCCCAGCGGGCCATCTCCATTGCCGAGTTCTTCGAGAAGAACAAGCACATGCTGGGCTTCGACTCGGAGGCCCGAGCGCTCGTCACGGCCGTCAAGGAGGCCGTCGACAACGCGCTCGACGCCTGCGAGGAGGCCGGTATTCTCCCCGATATCTACGTCGAGATTCAGGAGTCCGGCGACTACTACAAGCTGGTCGTCGAGGACAACGGCCCCGGTATCACGAAGGAACAGGCACCGAAAATCTTCGGGAAGCTCCTCTATGGCTCCCGTTTCCACGCCAGGGAGCAGAATCGCGGACAGCAGGGGATCGGGATCTCTGCGGCCGTGCTCTACTCACAGCTTACCTCCGGCAAGCCGGCGAAAATCACGTCCCGGCCGAAGGGCCAAGACGAGGCCCAGTACTTCGAACTCATCGTCGACACGGACACCAACGAACCCGAAATCAGCGTCGACGAGACGACGACCTGGGAGCGACCTCACGGCACGCGCATCGAACTGGAGATGGAGGCCAATATGCGGGCCCGCTCGACACTGCGCGACTACATTCAGGACACGGCCGTCGTCAACCCCCACGCCCGTATCGAGTTCGACGAGCCGGGGCTGGACGAATCGCTGAAGTTCGAACGCGCCGAGCGCGCCGAGCTCCCCGACGAGACCGAGGAGATACGGCCTCACCCACACGGCGTCGAACTGGGAACCCTGCTGAAGATGCTCGAAGCCACGGACTCCTACTCCGTGTCGGGGTTCATGCAGGAGGAGTTCACCCGCGTCGGCGGGAAGACCGCCGACAGCGTCATCGCGAACTTCAACGACCGCCACTACGGCCGCGGCATGGCCTGGCAGCCGCCGAAAGTCGGGGAGGACGCAGACATCGAGGCCGCCGTCGAGGACGCCGTGGCGAACAAGGGCGCTGAAACCACGGCGACGTTCGCCGCCGCCGTCTCCGACGCCATCCACGACCGCGACCGGGTCGCGTACCACGAGGTCGAAGCCATCGTCGACGACGCGGCCGAAGACGCCGAAGCCGACGGCGACACGACGTTCGGCTCCACTGTTCGGGAGAACGCCGTCGACGCCGCCTGGGGAGCCGTCACCGCGGACCTGACCGGCGACCTCTACGCGCTCGTCGACGACGTGACGACGAAACGCAAGGACGACGCCGCCATCGAGGGGCTGGCGAGCCGACTGGCCGACAAGTTCGACGACGACGGCCGCCACCGGCTGACCTGCGACGAACTCCGGGGCTACATCGACCGCGCGGCCGACATGACCGAGGAGCAAGACGACGCCACCTTCGGCGAAACGGCCCGTGAGAACGTGCTAGAGGCGCTCTGGACGGCCGCCGAGGGCGTCCCGGAGGAGCCGCCGAAGGTCTCCGACATCGCCGACGACCGCGATACGGCGAGTCAGTTGCTGTCGGCGATGCGCGAGACGGACATCATCGCGCCGCCGACGGACTGTCTCTCCCCCATCAGCGCGGAACTCGTCGAGGAAGGACTCCGGAAAGAGTTCGACGCGGACTTCTACGCCGCATCGACGCGGGACGCGTCGGTCCACGGCGGCGACCCGTTCATCGTCGAGGCCGGCATCGCCTACGGCGGTGAACTGGAAGCCGAAGGGACCGTCGACGTGATGCGATTCGCCAACCGCGTGCCGCTGGTGTACCAGCGCGGGGCCTGTGCGACGACTGACGTTGTGAAGTCCATCCGCTGGCGCAACTACAACCTCGACCAGCCCGGCGGCTCGGGCATCCCGAAGGGGCCGGCCGTCATCATGGTCCACGTCGCCTCGACGAACGTGCCCTTCACCAGCGAGTCCAAGGACGCCATCGCCAACGTCCCCGAGATGGAAGACGAAATCGAACTCGCCATCCGGGAGGCTGCTCGCGAACTCAAGAGCTACCTGAACAAGCGTCGCTCGATGCAACAGCGCCGCGAGAAGCAGGACAAGCTGGCGACTATCCTGCCCGAGATGGCCGAAAAGCTCACCGAAGTCACGGACAACGACGAGCTACACATTGATGACTCGCTGGCCCGCATCATGAACAACGTCCTCGTCGAGCGCGAGGTCGAGGACGACACGGTCCGGGTCCGTATCGAGAACAACGACGACACGAACGCGGACGTGGAACTGACCGACATCGTCACCGCCGAACCGCAGGTCACCAACGGCGCGACGGTCGTCGAGATGGACGGCGAGTGGTTCGTCAAGTGGTCCCCGACCGTCGGGGCCGGTGAAACCGCCGTCCTCGAATACAGCGTGACCGACGAGGCCGAGTTCACCGTCTCGGTCGACGGCATCGAAGAGGAGAAACTCACGGTGAACGCCTGATATGAGCACCGACTCAGACACCACACCCGACACCGAGGAAGCGCGCGAGCAACTCATCGACCTCGCGGCGGACTTCTACGACCAGTTCGCCGACGGCGAGGTGCCGACGATGACCATCCCGACCCGGACCAAGTCCAACATCGTCTTCGACGAGGACGAGCAGGTCTGGGTGTACGGCGACCGGAACTCCACGCGGTCGGCCAAGACGATATCCGGGGCCGAGAAGATCCTGAAGGCCGTCTACACTATCGATTTCCTCTCCCAGCAACTAGAGGAGGACCGCTCATCGACCCTGCGTGAACTGTACTACCTCTCGGAGTCCTGGGACCTCGACGAGGCCCAGTTCAACACGCAAGACGAGTCGAACAACCTCATCGAAGATCTGGAAATCGTCTCCGATGTCAAGCGCGAGGACTTCCATATGCGTCCGGAGGAGTCTGGTGCGAAGGTGATGGGACCGCTGCTCCTCCGCGAGCAGACCAACCGCGGCGACCGCGAGATCCACTGTCAGGACGACGTGGGACAGGGCGGCTACCAGATCCCGAACAACCCCGACACCATCGAGTTCCTCGACAACGACGCGAAGTTCGTCCTCTGCGTGGAGACCGGCGGCATGCGCGACCGACTCGTCGAGAACGGCTTCGACGACGAGTACGACGCGCTGGTGGTCCACCTCGGCGGTCAGCCCGCGCGGGCGACTCGGCGGCTCATCAAGCGCCTCCACGACGAACTCGACCTCCCGGTCACGGTATTCACTGACGGTGACCCGTGGTCGTACCGCATCTTCGGGTCGGTCTCCTACGGCTCCATCAAGAGCGCGCACCTCTCGGAGTATCTGGCGACGCCTGAAGCGCAGTTCATCGGCATCCGCCCGGAGGACATCGTCGAGTACGAACTGCCGACGGACCCCCTGTCGGACTCCGACGTCAACGCCTTAGAGAGCGAACTTGAGGACCCGCGTTTCCAGACTGACTTCTGGGAGGAACAGATAGAACTCCAGCTCGACATCAACAAGAAGGCCGAACAGCAGGCGCTCGCTTCTCGGGGGCTTGACTTCGTGACTGAGACGTACCTGCCCGAGCGGCTGGACGAGATGGGGCTGCTTTAGACGGCATCAGCGGGGCGTTTTCTCGGCTATTCCAGCGCGTACACGGTATCGGCAGCGGCGACATAGGCCCCATTTTCGTCGACGGACAGATCGGTCAGATTGCTCCCGACATCGAACGCCCACCGTTTCGTTCCGGCCGTCGTATCGACCGCGAACTTGAATCGATTCCGCGGGTCGCCGTCCGTCCACGAGTCCACGTACAGGGTATCGGAAACGACTGCTGCCGGCACCACTCCTTCAACGTCCGCGTCGGGCTCCCACGTCCATCTCTGTTCGCCGTTGCTACCGTCGTAGCCACGTATCTTGTCACCACCTGCATAGAGGACGCCGTTCTGAACCGGGGCTTGTTGGACGTAGCCGGACTGCTCCGCTTGCCACTGTTGCTCGCCACTCGCGGGGTCGAGCGCAGCGACGTGTGTGCCACCGATATAGAGCGTTCCGTCGTGAAGTGTCGTCGATGCGACGGACCCCTCGTCGTGTCTCCAGACGGTCTCACCGGTGTCGGCAGCGACGCCGATTAGCGTGCCGCGGGTCTCGTCCACGTCGGCGGCATAACAGAGCGTGTCGTCGGTGGCGACCATCGTCCGAGAGTAGTAGTCGGCAACGTCAGTAGCCCACCGTTTCTCACCGGTCTCAGCGTCGTACGCGTAGAACCGGCCGTACGACGCCACGTATATCGCCCCGTTGCGCACCGCTCCCTCGTACTGGTCCCCGATTTCCCCGGACCATTGCACCGACCCGTCGGCAACAGCGAGCGCGTAGAGCGTCCGTCCCTGCTTCGACGGGGCATCGGTGTTGGTCCCGACGTACACCATCTCCTCGGTCGCGCCGAGCAACTCCAGCCACCACTCCCCGGGCGAGAACGTCCACTGCTTTGCACCGCTTTCGGCGTCGAGTGCCACGACGATGTGGTCCTCGTACAGCCCCTCTTTCCCGCTTACGACGAATACGGTGTTCCCGACGCGTCTCGGCTGCGCGCGGATGGGGTCGCTCGCATCGTACATCCACTGTTGGCTCCCGTCAGCAGTTGCAAATGATTTGACCGTTCCCGACTCAGTCCCGACGGACAGACCGCTCCCCGTACTAATTGGCGGGGCAGTGATCGGTGAACCGAGTGATTGCTGCCAGGCGACGAACGGTTCCGTTTCCCTGCTCTGCTTGTGGGCGGCCGTCCCAGCCTCTAATTCTGGTGTCGTCTCAGTTCCAATCGGTGAAGTCTCTATGTACCCGTTCGAACCGAGACAGCCAGCGGACGCCAGTCCGAGGGTCGCCACACAGCCACGAAGGTATCGCCGACGGGAGGAGGGCATTGGGATTCCATCTCCTGTCACTCGATAAATGTTTTCTGTCGAGTGGAAAACGGGAACAGTCGTGGTGAGGCCGGTGCGCAATTAGTGTACTACCCGGAACGACTGACCGGCAAAACGAATCCGCGTTTGCTCGGTCGAGAATCCATCAGTCGTGATCGACTGACCGGTCTTGTGGCGGTAGTTTCAGCAGAGAGCGGACATGTCGCCGGAACCAGTTCCGTATGTTCGCACCGACCGGGGTGAACACCAGCGTCGCGGCGAGACAGATAGACACGAGTTGGACAGCAATCGTAACCCACGGTGTAAAGGTCGGAACGAAGACCGTAACGACCCCGACAGCCAAGACCAGATAGATACTCAGTTCCGCGACAAAATAGCCGAAACTGGCCCTGAGTGAGGGCTGAAAGCCGGCGGTCCAGAACGACACGACGACTATCGTTCCGAACAGCAGGCCGGCTCCCATCGTCGACAGCGGCAGTTCGGCCTGAATCGCATCGGCCACGGCAGAACCGAGGGACCACAGCGACGGCCCGACGAGGAGCCAGACGAGCAGTAGGTGACCAAACGAGGGCGTTCGTTCGGCTGGGGAACGTGTTTCCCCTGTTCGGTCACTGGCGCGTTCCATGTCGGTGGTGTTCTGCTGAATCCTTCAATGTTGTTTTGACTGACAGATAGACCGTCCGCTGTCTCGGGTCGCCGAAGACGGGTTCGCCAGTCAGTTCTCGTCCAGCACGACCGGAACGCCGCGTTTTGCGACATCCTCGGCGAACGCACCCGAGTCGGCTTCGAGCGACTCGAACGTGTTGTAGTGCATCGGGAGCACGAGGTCCGGGTCCATCGCCTCGGCCAGATCGGCGGCCTCGTGGCGGTTCATGGTGTAGTTCTTGGCGATAGAGGGGACGAACAGCGACACGTCGAGTTCGGCGTGGCCGTCCAGCACGTCGGTGTCGCCCGGCCAGAACACGCGGGTGTCGTCCAGCGAGACGAGGAAGCCACAGCCGATGCCTCTCGGGTGGATGGGGCTGCCGTCGTCTTTCACGTTCCGGCCGTCCTCGTGGTTGTAGGCCGGCATGGTCCAGATCGGGACGTCGTCGACCAGCACGTCGGCCTCCATCGACACTTTGCGGACCTCGTAGTCGAGGTCGGCGAGGCGGTCGAGGTCGCGGTCGGTCGCGTGGACGTTGATACCTTCGAACGCGACGACGGTGGCGTCCTCGCTTGCGACGCGGCGGATGCCGTCGGGGTCGTAGTGGTGGATGTGGGTCACACAGACGATGTCGCCGTCTTTCGGGGCGTAGTCCCGCGTCGGCGGATGGCCGATACCGGGCGTATCTGGCTCCCACTCGCCGGTGAGCACGCCGTAGCGGCCGGGGTCAAAGTAGACGACTGTGTCATCGCCTTCCAGTCGGAGCGTCGCGTAGCCGAGCCACTCCGCGGTGATGCCGTCGTGTCTGACTGTCATGTACGGTCGTTCTCGGAGACGCCCATTACGCGTGTCGGTCCGCCTCGAATTACACCGGCGGCGTTACTGTGACGCCGCCAGCCGCTCGACGCGCTCCAGCGAGTCAGCGCCGGCGGGCGTCTTGTCCTCGCGGACCGAGAGGAACCGGGGGAACCGAAGCGCGTAGCCCGAGGCGTAGGACTGTGAGGCCTGGATCTCCTCGTAGCCGACCTCGAAGACGATAGCTGGGTCGAGCGCCACGTCGCGGCCGTCCTCTCGCCGGATGTGCGGTTCGAAGCGCTCCGTCAGGTCGTCCAGTTCCTCGTCGGTAATGCCCGTCGCGACGTTGCCGACGGTGGCGTAACCGTCGTCGGTCCGAACAGACAGTTCGAACGAGCCCAGGACGTTCGCCCGGCGGCCCTCGCCCCACTCCGCGCCGGTGACGACGCAGTCCAGCGTCTCCACGTCGGGCTTGCGCTTGCGCCAGTGCTTGCCCCGCTTTCCGGGCGAGTAGGCTGCAGTCGGGTCTTTCAGCATGATTCCCTCCTGCCCAGCGGCGAGGGCCTCAGCCTCCAGATTTTCAATTTCCTCGGCGTCGTCGGACAGCCACATCCGCGAGACAACGTCACTCCCGGCAGGCAAGAGTGATTCGAGGCGGTCATGGCGCGTCTTCAGCGAGGCATCGAGCAGGTCCTCGCCGTCGGCGTGCAGGCAGTCGAAGGCGTGCAGGCGGACGGCCACGTCCTCGCGGGCCGCGGCAACGTCGTGTTTCCGGCGGAAGCGCCGCAGCACCTCCTGAAACGGGAGCGGGTCGCCGTCGGCGTCGACTGCGACCACCTCGCCGTCGAGAATTGCCGGTGCGTCGAGTGTCGACTCGACAGTGTCGACGACCTCGGGAAGCGGGTCCGTGACTTCCTCCATGTTCCGGGAGAACAGCCGCGCGTCCTCGCCGTCGAAGTGGACCTGCACGCGAGCCCCATCGTACTTCCACTCGACCGCGGCGCGGTCCCAGTCTTCGAGCGCGCCAGCGACCGTGCCCGCCTGTGCCAGCATCGCCTGAACGGGGCGGCCGATTTCGAGGGTGACGGTCGCCAGTCCGGACTCCCCCTCGTCGCGGGCCACTTCGGCAACCATACCGTAGTCGTTCGACACCTGCACGGCCCGTTCGACGGCCTCGACTGGCACGTCGAAAGCGGCCGCCACAGCGTCCCGGACCGTCCCCTCGCCGACGCCGATACGCATCTCTGAGAGGACGAGGCGGGCGAGGTAGCCGGCTTCCGTCGACGAACACCGCGAGAACAGGCCAAAGAGGATATCGACTTTCGTCCCTTGGCTCCCACTGCCGTCGACAGCCGCCAGGTTCCGTAGCTCGTCGTCGAGTTCCGCGACGGTCAGCGCGTCGTCCCCTCCACCACCAGCACCGAACGCGGCGAGGCCCTGCTGACCACCGAGGTCGTAGCTGGCCGCGACGGCCCCGATTTCGCCCAGGTCCGCGAGGCGCTGCTCCACGTCGTCAGTACTGACGTTCTGGCCCGCCGCCCGGGCAATCGCCTCGTAGCAGAGCCGCGGCCCGATGTCGAGCGTGCGGGACTCGTAGGACGGAAACACACGGCCCTGGACGAAGCGAGCGAGCGTCGAGAGGTCCGGCCCAGCGTCGGTAAGTAGGGCAGTAACCGCCTCCGTAATCGCGGTATCGGCACTCTCAGCTTCGATTTTCTCGGCCCGGTCGGCGAAGGCGGCAAACTCCATCAGCGCCTCCTACCCGATTGTGAACCGTAAATCCAGCGTCACTCGACCGTGTACTCGACGGTGACGTTCTCGCCGGCCGTCGACGACGAGTATGGTCGGTCCGGCGTCCCCGAATTGTCACCGAAAGGGTAGTCGAGTTGCTGGTTCCCGTTGGTGTCCTGATGAGCCACCAGTACGAGCGACTGGCCAGTCGACGGCGGCCTGTCAAGCGTTATCTGTACGTCGCCGTGGGACCCTGAAGAAAGGTACTCGGAGGTCCCGAGCACTCTGCCGTCCTCCTCGAACTCCCGGACAACAATGAACCCTCCCTCCGAAAGAGACGCTGATTCGACCGTTATCTGGTCGCCGGACACGGCGGGGCTGGTGACCGTCATCGACGCGACCGGCGAGGACAGCAAGATGAACGCGACGTACGCGACACCCAGCAGAATTGCGGCGTGTTTCGCGCCGTCCTTGAGCGTGCCCTCGCCGAGTTGGCCGCCGATGAAGCCGGTGAGGACGGCCTGAATCAGCGCGGTGTGGAAGAACACGAGCGTGTACGCGGCCTTGTCGACGCGGCCGAAGCGGGCGAACTGGTCGACGTTGACGCCCAGTCGGTTCGACTCCCCGGCCGGCGTCGGCACGCTGGACGGCAAGCTCGGGACGAGCACCTCCTGCACGGCGACGATGATGACCAGAAACACCAGGAAGGCGACGTAGATGACGACGAGGTAGGTGAGCATCTGCTGGCGTCGCCGCCGTTTCAGTCGGAGGTCCGCCCGTGACTGGGTGGCCGCGATGCGGAACACCGGGCCGAGCTGGCCCGAGGCGTGCATCGCGTGGGTCAACAGCGTCACGATCCGCGTGACGGCCGTGGTCTGGACCCGGCGGCCGAACCGGACGAGCGCGTCGTCGACGTTCGCGCCCATCCTGATGTCGGCCCAGATGCGGTGCATCTCCTGGGTGAGCACGCCGATGTCACTGCCGCGGACCCGGCGGAGACTCTCCACGACGGTCATCCCGGCCTCGTTCAGGCTCGCCAGCCGTTCGAGCAGGTCCGGCGTCGCGTCCTCGATTCGGGATAGCCGCTGCGTGTAGATGAACCGCACCAGCGCGAACGGCCCCAGAATCAGCAGGACTGACTGGATGACGAGGTCGTCGAGGAGACGGATGTTGACCGTCGATGCCTGGAACGCAGGTGGGGCACGGACGAGCAACAGCACTACCGCGACGGGCACGGTGAGATAGAGGACGTACACCGGGTTCCAGACCAGCGACTGAATCGGGGAGCTGAGCAGTTCCCGAAGCGATTCCACGCGGTCGTGGAACCTGAGCCGGTCCCAGTTCGCCTCGTCGGCCGGGACGACGCCGCCATCAGGCAGGCCGAGAGGGCCAGACCCCAGACTGGGTTTCCCCAGCGTCGCCGTTTCGTACCGGTCCAGAATGTCTGTCGTCCCGCCGTTCCCGATACCAAGCGACTGGAGCTTGCTATCGAGATATACCATGAACCCGACGTTAGCCAGCGGGATGACGAGATATGCCATCATCTGTAACAGCCAGAGCGTGTCCGTCGTCGTCAGGCCGAACACGAGGAGAATCGTCATCAAGAAGAGCACGGCGGCGACGAACACGGTGACGTACGCCTCGGCGACCGTTGCCAGCCGTTCCAGCAGGTCCTCCTGACGCTCGGCGGCTTCCTCCTGATGGCGCTCGTACTGCTCGCGGAGGAACGGGGCCAGCGACTGGCCGCTCTGGAGGACGCTGGAGAGGTTCTCGGTGAACGTCTTGAACCGTTCGCTGGGCGTCCGCCGGGAGACGTGTTCGAGCGCCGTTATCATGTCCCGGCCGAACAGGTCCATCTCCCTGACAGCGACGCCGACCTCTCTGGCTGTGTCACCGTAGATTTCTTGATTCCGGGCCAGGACACGCATCACGTCCGGGAAGGACATCCCACCGCGGGACAGCGCGTACATGAAGGCAATGGTGCGGGCCATCCCCTCGTCGATGTTCCGGCTTCGCACGTCTGCCTGATTCTTGAGCCGTTCCCAGCGGTAGAGGTACGTGAGGCCGGCCGTCGCCGCGCCCGAAAGCACGCCGCCGCCGATGAGGATGTAGAGAGTCCCTGTCGGCGTCAGCACGAGTTCGAACGTTCGCAGGCCGAAGGCGTTCACCATCGTCGAGGGGAGCCCCTGTGCAAGGTTCACTAGCGCCGGTAACACAAGCAGAAAGCCGCCGATGGCGTACGCGCCGGTGATAGCGCCGGCGACAGCCCCCACACAGGCGTACACCAGCGTTCTGGCGGCGTAGCCGCGGTACGTCTCGTCGACGTATGCGGCTTCGAGCTGCCGTTCGCGTTTTGGCGACTGGCCTACGTACCGGCCGAAGAGCCGTCGGGACAGCCGCGTGACGTTGCGGTCGAAGCGCTCGTTGACGGTGCTGTAGCCGACCAGCCCGAGAATCCCGACGACGACGGCGAGCGGAGCCAGACCGAGCGGGTTCAGCGCCATGTCAGGCTATCGCATCGTCGATGTTCGCCATGACCTGTTCCTTGTCCGCGTAGTACTTGTTGACCATCGCCGTGAACTTCCGGTAGTCGGTGATGCCCTCGGACTGGAGGTAACGGAGGAACCGCTGTCGGTTGCGGAGCTCGGTCAACAGCTCCGACTGCGTCCAGCCGCGCTCGTCGCGGATTTCGTCCAGTAGCTCGCTGTTGTTCTCGGAGAAGCGGTCCTCTGTGGCCCGCCAGTTGTACGTCGTCGAGTAGTCCAGTTCGCCGGTCCGCTGGTCGATGCCTTCGATTTCGGCGAGCGTCTTCGCGCGGCGGACGCGCTCGTCGCCCGAGCGGGCCAGCACCTGCACACAGAGGATGTCGAGGCTCTGGACCATCGGCCGCGGGACGTTGATCGGCTCGTTCTCCAGCCGGTTGATGACGGTCTGGACCGAGTCCGCGTGCATCGTCGAGAACGTCGTGTGGCCAGTGTTCATCGCCTGGAACAGCGTGATGGCTTCTTCGCCGCGCACCTCGCCGACGATGATGTACTCGGGGCGGTGCCGGAGCGCGGACCGCAGCAGGTCGTACATCGTGATGTCCGAATCGTCCAGTCGCTCGCGGGTGACTGAGGAGAGCCAGTTGTCGTGATACAGGGATAGCTCGCGGGTGTCCTCAATTGAGAGTACCTTCGACCGGGGCGGGAGGAACATCGCCAGCGCGTTCATCGACGTGGTCTTGCCGGCCGCCGTTCCGCCGGCGAAGATGAGCGACTTGTTGGACTCGATGGCCAGCCAGAGGTACGCGAGCATCTCGACGGAGAACGTGCCATAGTCCAGCAGTTCAATCGGCGTGAACGGTTCGTCGGCGTATTTCCGGATGGTGAATGCCGAACCGCGGGGAGTCACCTCCTCGCCGAGCGCCAGTTCGATACGGGAGCCGTCCGGGAGCGTCGTCGAGACGACGGGGTCAGAGACGGAGACGTGCCGACCGGAGCGCTGGGCCAGCTGGATGACGAAGTCGTTCAGTTCGTCGGCGTCGTAGGTGATGTTCGTCTCGATGTCCGTGTAGCCGTCGTGGTAGACGAAGATGGGGAGGTTCGCCCCGTCACAGGAGATGTCCTCGATGTCCGGGTCGTGCATCAGGGGGTCGATGTGGCCGTAGCCCTGGAAGGAGCGATGTAGGTAATAAAACAGGCGGTAGAACGTCTCGGGTTCGATGACGACGCCGTACTCCTCAAGCCTGGCTTCGAGTTCTTCGGCGAGGACGCGCTCCGGGTCGGCGTCGACATCGTCGCGGTAGATAAGCGGGATGCGAATGTCCTCGAACAGACGGTCGAGCAGTTCTCGCTCGATGTCGGTCAGCGACGGCTCGACGACCTGATACAGGTGCTCGTCGCGGTCCGGGTCGTGGTTGATAGAGGCGAAGGCGAAGGGGGCGTTCAGCCAGTAGCGTTCGACCTCGTTGTAGCCGTTCAGGCCGTCGAACTCGACCAGCGTCCCGTGGCGGCTGGGGTCGTAGTTTGCCGTCGGAACCGCTGACCCGCTCAACACCGTCGCGGTCCGCGAGAGCCACGACTGGATGTGGCCGAGCGGGTCCGAAACGAAGGCACCGGGTTCGGGAGATTCTGGGTTCGACATCGGTGGTTCAGTGGGGAGCACACGGTGCTCCGCGGAATATACCTCTGCTATCGTATCCACCTACTTAAATTCGCTCGCCAAATTATCAGGAGTATAATCGCCAGCGGTCGAACGAACGAGACGGCACTGCCCGTCAGGCTCGGTCGACGGTCAACAGGAGATAGGCGAACACGAGCGCGACAAGCGCGCCGACGGGAACGGTGACGCCGGGAAACGACGTGATGAACAGCCCGCTGGCCGCGAGCGTGAGGACGCCGACGAGTCCAAGCAAGCCGCCAAACAGGCGAACCGGGTCCACGGGGAAGGTCGCTTCAACACGGTCCTCAGCGGCGTAGTAATAGAGGCTGAGGCCGAGCGGGAACAGGAAGCCGACCAGGGCCGCGACCCCGAGTGTCCCGGCGAGCGCAAGCGGCTCCGACTCCTGGAACGCGGCGACCTGCCACGCCCAGAGAAACGGCCGCTCTCCGGGGAGCGTCGCTCCGAAGATGAACTGGAACCGGAACGGAAGAAAGCGAAGCCCGACGACAGTTACCCCCTCAATCTCGAACAGCGACACCGACCACGGGGCCAGTCCCACGAGCCACGTCGCAAGCACCGCGAACTCGCCGGCGTACTCTGATTTCACCCAGGCCATGCTACTGTCAGAGGGTGGGCCGGTCCGGTAAAAGCTACCGATACCGACAGTCGGTGCGCCGTTACGTTCATTTGGCCGGGCCACGTACCTGTAAACACCGGAATGAGGCGTGATTACTTCACCGTCGACATCCAGGCTTCGGCCACCGACAACGACGACCCGACGATCGCGATTGTATACGATGGGCCGACAGGAGAGCTCCGCGAGCGCCTCAGTAAAGTAGACGGCGGCACACTCGATGGCGAAGAGATCGACGTGACCTTCCGCCGCCAGCCCGAAAGCGACGGGGTGCTTTCGCTGACGAACCGCCTCACCGGTGAGTACATTTTCGAGGCGACAGCACCGACGGCGGACATCGACGCGCTCGTTTCCGCGGCGGACGCTCAAGAAGACCCACAGTTTACAGTCCATCTCACCGACGGCGAAGACGAGTCACGGACCTACGAACTGCGGACGCTGCTCGTCTACGACCCCGACGGGAGCCTCCTGCGCGGGCAGAGCCTGATTCCCGGCGGCGTCGAGCTGTAGACCGCCTCCGCGCTGTTACACCCGCTCGACAAGCGTCGGAAGGACCTGCGTGACATCCGCACGAAGTACGTGCGCCGCACTCGCGTCACGCGGCGTTTCCTCGTAGTTTATCACGATCAGCGTGCTCCCCGCTTCCGCCGCGATTTTCGGAAGCAGTGACGCGGGCTGTACCGACAGGGACGACCCTACAGCCAGGAACACGTCGCTGTCCCGGGCGAGGCGCTGGCCTTCGTGCATCGCCACGTCGGGCATGGGTTCGCCGAACAGCACGACGTCCGGGCGGTAGACGCCGCCGCAGTCACAGCGCGGCGGTAAGTCGCTGCTTTCGGCGGCCTGTTCGAATACCGCCTCGGCCTCCCGACGGTGGCCGCAGTCGTCACAGACCACGCGCCGATGGGTTCCGTGCAGTTCGACGACCCGGTCCGTCCCGGCGGCGTCGTGCAGCCCGTCGATGTTCTGCGTGAGCACGGCGTCGAGGTGGCCGTCCGCTTCAAGCGCCGCCAGCGCCTCGTGGGCGGCGTTGGGCTCGGGGTCTATGTCGCCGTAGATGACCTCCCGCAGCGATATTCGGTCCGCCCAGAAGCCCGCCGGGTCGGCGTCGAGGCGACGGCGGTGGAAGTCCGCCGGGTCGTGGCGCTCCCAGATACCGTCGTCGCCGCGAAAGGAGGGGATGCCCGACGCTGTCGAGACGCCCGCGCCGGTGAGGGCGACGCCAGTTTCGGCGGTGCGAAGCGCCTCGGCCACAGCATCCAGCGTCTCGTCGTCGACGTCGTCGGTCCCGTGCCTGTCGTCGGCCATACGCTCGCTTCGCAGTGTGGCGCTGTGGGTCTATCGGATTGGATTCGATGTTGGGACGGCCGGAACGCTCCTTGGCATCCCGAGTCGCTTCAGAACCAGCCGTATCGCGCTACAGCGCGCTCCCGAACCACTATCCTCACCCACAGTAAACTGGGACGGATTCCGCGTGGTCGCCGGAAGAGAAACGGACGGATTTAAATCGCCACCGCTCGGCTTTCTGCATGACATGCGCTTGCACGAATACCAGGCGAAGCAAGTCTTCGCTGACGCGGGCATCCCGACGCCCGCCTCGCAGCTGGCCGAGACAGTGGACGAGGCCGTCGACGCGGCCGAGGAAATCGGATATCCGGTCGCCATCAAAGCACAGGTACACGTCGGCGGCCGCGGCAAGGCCGGCGGCATCAAGCTCGTCGAGTCCAAGGAGGAGGCTCGCGAAGCTGCCGAGGACATCATCGGGATGGACCTCAAGGGCTACCACGTCTCGAAGGTGCTCGTGGAGGAAGCCGTCGACTTCGTCAACGAGCTGTACGTCGGCGTGACGATGGACCGCGGCGAGGGCCGCCCCGTCGCAATGGTGTCCACTAAAGGTGGCGTCAACATCGAGGAGGTCGCCGAAGAGGACCCCGACGCCATCGCCCGGGAGCACATCGACCCCGCCTTCGGCATGCACCCGTTCCAGGCCCGGAAGGTCGTCTACGAGGCCGGTGTCGACCGCGAGGTCGCAAACGACGTGGCGAGCGTCCTCACGACGCTGTACCAGCTCTGGGACGACCGCGACGGCGCCGACACGGAGATCAACCCGCTGATGATCACGGCCGACGACGAGGTCATCGCGGCCGACGCTGTCATGAACATCGACGGCGACGCGCTGTTCCGCCAGCCCGAAATCGCGGAGATGGGCGAGGAAGCGGCGGAGGGCGACGAACTCGAACAGAAGGCCGACGAGTACGGCTTCGACTACGTCCGACTGGACGGCAATGTCGGCATCATCGGCAACGGCGCGGGCCTCGTGATGACGACGCTGGACCTCGTGGACTACTACGGCGGCGAACCCGCCAACTTCCTCGACGTGGGCGGCGGCGCGAAGGCCGACCGCATCGCCAACGCGCTCGACATGGTGTTCTCCGACGAGAACGTCGACTCGGTCGTGTTCAACATCTTCGGCGGCATCACCCGCGGCGACGAGGTCGCTAACGGCATCAACCAGGCGCTGGAGCAGTTCGACGAGATTCCGAAGCCAGTCACCGTCCGACTCGCGGGGACCAACGCCGAGGAGGGGATGGAGATTCTGAACGAGGACCTGGTCACGGTCGAGCACACGCTGGAGGACGCCGTCCAGCGTGCGGTCGAGTACGCAAAGGAGGTGGAAGCATGAGTGTTCTAGTCGACGAAGACACACGCGTCGTTGTACAGGGAATCACCGGCGGAGAAGGGAAGTTCCACACCGAACAGATGCTTGAGTACGGGACGAACGTCGTCGCCGGCGCAGTGCCCGGCCGCGGCGGCCAAGAAGTCGCCGGCGTCCCGGTGTTCGACACCGTGCAGGGCGCGGCCCGCGAGGAAGACGCCAACGCCGCCGTCGTGTTCGTGCCGCCGGCCTTCGCCGGTGACGCCTGCTTCGAGGCACTCGATGCAGACGGCATCGACCTCGTCGTCGCCATCACCGAGGGTATCCCGACCCAGGACATGGCCCGGGTCTACCGCAAACTGCAGGAGACCGACACGCATCTCGTCGGTCCGAACTGCCCCGGCGTCATCACGCCCGGCGTCGCCAAGCTCGGCATCCTCCCGGGGAACATCTTCTCAGAGGGGAACGTCGGTCTCGTCTCCCGCTCGGGGACGCTGACCTACCAGGTCGTCGACAACCTCACCAACCGCGGCATCGGCCAGTCGACGGCCATCGGTATCGGCGGCGACCCCATTATCGGGACGGACTTCATCGGCGCGCTCGAACAGTTCGAGGCCGACCCCGACACCCACGCCGTCGTGATGTGCGGCGAAATCGGCGGTGAAGACGAGGAGGAGGCCGCGCGCTTCATTGGCGAGCACATGGACACGCCGGTCGCCGGCTTCATCGCCGGTCGGACCGCACCGCCCGGAAAGCGCATGGGCCACGCCGGCGCTATCGTCTCCGGCTCCGGTACCGGGACCGCGCAGTCGAAGATTACCGCGCTTGAGGACAACGGCGTCCCTGTCGGTGACACACCAGAGGAAGTCGCCGACCACGTCGAAGACCTGCTGTAGGGCACCGTCGGTTTCTTGTCGTCCGTTTTCGTAGTGTCAGGTGATGACGCCTGCTCGTGGGACCGTCTATCTCGTGGTCGGTACCGAAGCGACAGACCTAGCTGCGGCACTCTCCGAAGCACTGACGACGGACGAGACAACCGCCGAGGCAGTCCCAGACACGAGCACCGTACAGGACCGGCTGAACGACGGGGACGTCAGGGGTGTCGTCGTCAGTGACGACGGCGACCACGACGGGATAGCGGTGTTCGAGGAACTGCGAGCGGCCGGGGCCGAGATTCCGATTGTGCTCGTCGCGACCGACCCCGAACCTGACCGGGTCACCGAGGCGCTCCGGGCCGGCGTCACCGATTACGTGACCGCGGAGACGCCGGCATCCCTGTTGGCCGCGAAACTCGAAGCGTACGCGACCCGGTGGCCGACCGACTGGCGGGTCGGTGCCGTACAGTGGGACGACATATCGAGCGGCGTCTCTCACGACGCGAAGAACCCGCTGAACGTCGTTATGGGCCGATTAGAGCTACTCGACATCGGTGAGCCCCACGAAGACGCATTGAATCGGTCCGTTCGCCGAGTCGAGACACTGCTCACCGATCTCTCGCGCATCGGGAGCACCGCGTGTCCCGTCTCGGAAACGGACTCGCTCTCGCTTTCTGACGTAGCCACTGAGGTCTGGGCCGCAGAGAGCTACGAAAATGCGACGCTGGAAGTGGTGACTGACACGTCTGTCGACGCCGAAAACGACCGACTGCAGTTGCTCCTCCGCGAACTGTTCGACAACGCGGTCACACACAGCGAGGGACCCGTAACCGTCACCATCGGTGCAACCGAGTCCGGGTTCTACGTGGCCGACGACGGCCCGGGGATTCCCGAAGCGGACCGCGACGAAGTGTTCGACCAGGGCTTCGGGACGACGCGGGAGGGGGAGGGATACGGACTGTTCCTCGTCGAAACTGCGGCGCGCGCCCACGGCTGGACAGTATCGGTCGGGAGCAGCGAATCCGGCGGCACGCGGATCGACGTGACGACAGCCTAGCGGTTATCTCACCCACAATCGCTGTCGGTATCTGGAAGACGGCGGCTGGGCTGGTCCCGAACTGGCTGTGGCCGAGATGTGTCGATAGCTATTCGGCCCTGTCGACCATTACTGTCCAAGATGTGAGATGTATGTGGTGCCGAAAACCGACGGACGGCGGCCGACCTGAACCTTCCGTCAACGGAAAGAAGCGGCCGTGAACGTTCCGGTATCGCTATAAGGGATGAATCTGTAGTTTCGAATATGCCTCATATTTGTCGGAACTGCAAGCGGACCTTCGGCACAGAACTCGAACTCGAACTCCACCGCGACACATGTTCGGACGGGCAGCTCTACTGCGACGAATGTGGCGACCGGTTTACCGAGCGAGCGGCGACGGAAGACGGCTGGCACTATCGATGTCCGAATGACGACTGTGACGGCACCGGGATCGACGACGACATCCACAAAGTATCGGACGCACGCGTAACCAAACAGTAGCTGGCAGGAAAACAGGCCGAGCCGACAGTAACACCGACGATAATGCTGGGAAATACGCCGCACACCTGTTCCGTTGGCCAGCAGATGTAAATGCACGTCTAACAAATCGATGCGGAAGTGACAGACCCAGATCGCCGCTCAGATCGCCTGCCAGCCCTTATTCAGGGAGTCGGGTGGCTGCTCCTCCTCGGAGGCGTCGCTAACTATTTTTATTTCTCTGATTCCGGCCTATCAGCGCTTGTTACTGCTGATTTCGTGGTCAGTATGCTGGCAATCGTTCCGTTTGCAGCGGCGATCATCGTCGGCGGGTTCTGGCTCAGCAACTCGGAGATCGAGCCGGACCACTACCGGCGTATCGGGGTCTGGTTCGCTGGGGGGCTGGTTTCTTTTCTGCTGTTGAATGTGGCGATGATTCTAACCTGGCCGACGGGGTCGCTAAGTGAAGACATCGGCTGGGCGCTGTTTGCGGCTATCGTCGGCGGCTTCGGTGGCCTCATGATGGGAATCTTCGAAGCGCGCGCGATATCCCGAGCCGTCGAGGCCGAGCGACAGCGACTCCGCCGGGAGGCCATCGAGCAGCGCAACGAACGCCTCGACGAGTTCGCGGCCGTCGTGGCACACGACCTCCGGAACCCGCTCAACGTCGCGTCCGGTCAGTTGGAACTCGAACGAATGGACCGGGACTCGGAACATCTGGAAACGGCTGCGAGAGCGATGGACCGAATGGAAACGCTCATCGACCGGACGCTGACGCTGGCTCGAAGCGGGCACGTCATCAGCGAGACGGAGGCCGTTGATCTCGCAGAACTGGTCGATAGCTGCTGGGAGGCCGTGCCGACGGCGGATGCGACGCTCGAAAACGAAGTGACAGCCGTCATCGACGCCGACCCGGATCGGCTCCGTCACCTGTTCGAGAACCTGTTTCGGAACAGTGTGGAGCATGGCTCCACAGGCAGTCGAACGGGGCCCGACGACAGTGTTGGGCATGGGTCCACGGGCAGGCAGTCACCGTCAGAGGACGCCCTCGAACGTGGCAGTGCTAACCTGACGATTCGTGTCGGCGAGATGTCTGAAGGGTTTTACGTCGCCGATGACGGCTCCGGAATTCCGTCTGAAAAGCGTGATGCGGTGCTCGACGACGGCTACACCACCACGGACGGCGAAGGCGGGCTGGGGCTGGCAATCGTCCAGCGCATCGTCGAAGCCCACGGCTGGGACATCGACGTGACCGAAAGCGACGGGGGCGGGACACGCTTCGAGATTACGGACATCACGAGAACGGATAGCTCCGAGAAAGACACCTACACGCGCTCGAAGACGCCGATACAGCCCTGACGGGTCGACGCGGTCACTGCCTACGCCTCTCGTCGTCGTGCGATAGCAGCGACGTGCTGGCACGCTCGGGCACACACCGGAGCGTAGCCGGTCGCCAGCGGCGGGATCTCGAACCCAACGACGGAGCCGGAAGCCCGTTCCTCGGCGAAGTGACCTGTTGCGGGGAGCCGAGCGACGTTCCACGTCCAGCGATACGGCGCACACGCCGTCACTTCAAACGGGAGCCACACCACGCCAGCAGCGCGAACGCGGCCGGCCGTCCCGTCATCGATATATCGGGTGTCTGTTTCGACGGTTGTGACCGACGGCCCCCAGTCGGACCAGCAGTCGGTGTCGGTCAGGACATCCCACACGGTGTCGACCGACGTATCGACGTCGTGCCGGACGATCAGCCGTCGCCCGTCCGGTGTTTTCTCGATCGAAACACTGCTCGTGCCGAGTTCGAGTGCCATTATCAGAAGCAATAGGCCGGAGCCAAGGTATAGGTTAGTTCACCCACAATCAATCGCCAGATGATTGACGCCCGGGATATTCGGAAGGAGTACGGCGGTTTCGTCGCTGTACAGGGCAGTTCGTTTTCGGTCGACCGCGGCGAGGTGTTCGGTATCATCGGGCCGAACGGGGCCGGCAAGACGACGACGCTGAAGATGCTGGCGGGTCTATTAGAGCCGACAAGCGGCTCCGCCGAGATAGCTGGGCTCGACACCGAGACCGCGGAGATGCGCCAGCAACTGGGCTTTCTGCCCGAAGAATCGCCGCTGTACGAGGAGATGACGCCGATCTCCTATCTGAAATTCTTCGCCGACCTCTACGACGTGGACCCGGACGTGGCCGAGGAGCGGATGCACGACACGCTGGACGAACTCGAACTCGAACACCGCGACCGGAAGCTCGGCGATATGTCCAAGGGGATGAAACGGAAAGTCGCCATCGCCCGCTCGCTCATCAACGACCCCGACGTGCTCATCTACGACGAGCCGGCGTCGGGACTGGACCCGCTGACGACGAACTACGTCATCGAGTTCACGGAGCAGTTGGCGAAGGAAGGCAAGACCATCGTTTTCTCTGCACACAACCTCTTTCACGTCGAATCTATCTGCGACCGGGTCGTCATCATGAACGAGGGCGAAATCGTCGCCCGCGGCGACCTCGAACAGCTTCAGGCCGAGTACGGCCACACGCGGTATCACGTCTACACCACCGTCGACGTGCCCGGCGCAGCCAAGGAAAACGGCACCTACGAGCGCGTCGTCGAGAGCATGGAGGCAGTCGAAACGACACGCAGGCAGGCCGAGAACCGGGGCGGCGACGTGGTCGACATACGGACGGAGGAGTCCAGCCTGGAGGAGGTGTTCCTCAACGTCGCCGAGGCCGGGACCCGCGGCACGCGGTACGTCGAGGAGGACGCGGAGTAGATGCAACCCGACAAGCTCCTGCGCGTCGCGAAGTGGGAGGTGACGAAAAACGCCGGCGGCGTCGACAAGCGGACCATCGTCGTAATGGCGCTGTCCCTCGTTGCGATGGGCGCGGTCGCCGCGATAGCCGTCAGCGGCGGCACTGGTGCGGGCATGGACGACGGCATCTACCGAATCGGCGTCGACGAGAGCAGTCCCTACTACGGCGTCGCGGCCGATGACCAGACCTTCGACATCCGTGAGCCGGACCCCGCTGCCATCGAGCGACGCCAGCAAGAACTCCTGTATCGGGGGACCCAGCTCCAGAGCGTTCCACGGACGGCGAAAGAACGGGCAGCGCTGGCCGAACTCCGCGACAGTACGGCGCAGTACAACGACCGGACACTCGCTCGGGACGACAACCAGACCGCCGCGTTCCCCGTTTCTGTGACGCTTGTCTACGAGCAACAGTCGGGGAGCAGCCAGCTCGACCCCCGAGGCGGCGACAGCAGTGACGGGTCGGGTTCCTCGGACGGCAGTGGGACAAGTACCGGCGGCAGCGGTGACGGGTCGGACACGAGCGGTACTGGCGGGTCAGCCACAACCGGCGGCGGGGACGGCGGAACCGCCGGCGGCAGCGGTGCGAACCTCGGCGCTATCGGCGCGCGGTTGACCGGCGACGTGCAGGGTGGCACCCCCTCGGACATCTCGCCGCCGTTCCCCTTCGAGTCGCTCGTGCTCGCCTTCCTCTACATCGTCCCGATGAACTTCGTTATCCAGGCCTACGGCTCGTCGATGCTCTCCGAACGGCTGAATCGCCGCGGCGAACTGCTGCTGGTGACGCCCGCCTCGCGGGGTGACATCATCGGCGGGAAGACGCTTCCGTACTTCGTCGGTGCTGTCGGCGTGGCGGCGCTCATCACCGCGGCACTGCGGTTCGGGAACATCGCGCCGGCGGGGAGCTACGTCGCGGTGCTGGCGGTGGTCCCGCTCGTGGTCCTCTTCCTCTCGGCGACGTTCTGCGGGGCGATGTTCGCCCGTTCGTTCAAGGAACTCACCTTCGTGACGGTGACGATAACGGTGACGCTGACCTCATACGCGTTCGTCCCAGCCATCTTCACCGACGTGACGCCGATTGCGCTCATCTCACCGCTGACGTTGGTCGTGCTCGACCTGACCGGTCAGTCGGTTGGGCTCTCGTCGTTCGTGTTCTCGGTGACGCCGCCGCTACTGACCGGACTAGTGCTGTTCGGTCTGGGAGCCGGGCTGTACCGGGAAGAGGATATGTTCACCCAGCGTCCGATTCCGCTGAAGGTGCTCGATGCGCTGGCCGGTGGTATCAACTCCCGCCGGAGCGCGCTAAAGATGAGTATCGTCCTGTTGCCGCTGGTCATCGTCGCCGAACTGGCAGCCATCGCGTTCTTGTTCGTCCTCGATTCGGTGTCGCTGAACGTCTTCGGGACGAACCAGTCGCTCGGCATCGTGCTCGTGCTCGGCGTCATCGTCATCGTCGAAGAACTGGCAAAGAGCCTGCACGTCTACGCCGGCTACGAGCACGCCCGTTACGAGCGGACGCTTCGGTCGGCGCTCGGCATCGGTGCGCTCTCAGGACTCGGCTTCTTCATCGGGGAGAAAGGGCTGCTTATCGCCAGGCTGTCCGACCTCGAAAGCCTGCCCATCGGGGAAGCCGCCCTGCAGGGCGCGACGTTGCCAGCCGGCCTGCCGCTGTGGGTTGCCGGGCTGCTGTTCCTGCTCCCACTGGCACTGCACACGCTGACGGCGGCCATTTCCTCGGTGGGCGCGAGCCGCGGTCGCCGGGCCTATCTCGGTGGGCTCGGGCTGGCTATCGTCATCCACTTCGCCTACAACTTCGCGGTGGTGAGCACCCTTGTCTGACGACCGCCCCATCTGGCGCGACCCGCGGGTCGTCGTGGCCCGCCGGGACATCCGGTCGCTGTCCCGCGAGAAGACAATCGTCCTGGCGTTGCTCATTCAGCTGTTCGTCGCGGGGTTCTCCTCGTTCCTCGTCGTCGGCCTCACGTCGCTGTACGACCCCAGCTCGGTCGCGGCCGGTGAGGTGGAGATGGCCGTCACCGGTGACGCCCGCGAGGAACTTGAGGCCGCGGCCGCTGAACAAGATGGGACCAGCGTCACCGCCTTCGAGAACGAGGACGCCGCACAGCGGGCGTTCAATCAGCGACGGGTAGACGCGATACTGCGCGGCGACTACGTCCCGTCGACGCGCGGACCAGGGGAGCAGATAGCGGTCACTGCTGTCGTGCCGGAGGGGAGCATCCGGTCGACACTCATCGTCGTCGAAGTGCGCCGGGTCCTGAGCGCGCTGGAGCGCCAGGAGCGACTGGAGCGGACGCCGTATCTCGACAAGCCGCCTGTGCCGCTCCCGGACACTGTCAGCGCGAGCCAGTACTTCGGGTTCACCTACACGATCCTGATTCCGCTGCTGTTGTTCCTCCCGCCGTTCATCAGCGGATCGGTTGCCGTCGACACTGTCACCGAAGAGATCGAGCGCGGCACGATGGAACTGCTCCGCGTGGCCCCAGTGTCATTACTTGACATCATCGACGGGAAGGCCCTGGGAATGGTGTTACTTGCCCCTGCACAGGTGCTACTGTGGCTCGCATTACTGTCGACGAACGGCATCGCCGTCTCGAACCCGGCGGCGATTCTGCTGTTCATCACCGCAGTCACCGTCGTCGTCGTGACGCTCGGTGTCGTGCTGGGCATCACGCTCCAGAACCGTCGCCCGGCGCAGTTGCTGTTCTCCGTGCTCACTCTCGTGCTGTTCGGCGGGGCCGTGCTCCTCCCGGAACACCCGGCGACCACGGTGGCGAAGCTTGCGGTCGACAGCCCGACCTTGCTGACCTACGGCCACGTCGGTGGCGCAGTGCTGGTGGCGGTCGCTGGCTACGCTGCCGCAAGGGTGTACATCGGCCGCATCGCCGCGGAAGCGCTGTAGAACGGAGGGAAGAAGAGCAGGCGTTACCCGTGGCCGTGTGGCTCCGCCGCCTCGTCGCGGATGACCATCACCTTCACTCGGCGGACGGCGTCGAAGTCCCGTAGCCGATAGGTGAGGTCCCGGACCCGCTCGGCCGGGCCGCGACAGAACAGCGATTCGAGACACCACTCGCCCTGATGGGTGTGACTGGTGTTGAGAATCACGTCCTGAAACGTGTGCTGGACGGCGTGGAGGTCCCGAATCACGTCGGCGTGGCGGTAGTCGAACCCGACCAGCGCTACCACGTCGCCGTCCATCGCCGCGAGCCGTGAGTGTCGCTCGACGTACTCCTCCATAGCCTCTCGCACCGCCCGCGAGCGGTTTTCCAGGTCCTGTTCGCGCCAGACGCGGTCGAACTCCGCGAGAAGGCCTTCGGGGATGTTGACGCTCGTTCGCATACCCGGATTGCCGTCGCCGGCCACAAAGGTCCCCGTATTACGCAGCCCCCGATTCCGTAGTAACAACCCTTAGGCAGGGCCGTAGCGTCGGTGTGGTACATCGATGGCATACAGCAAGGCACTCGGCCTGTTTCTCGGGGCAATCGCTCTCGGCGCGGTTCACGGGCTCGAACCGGGCCACGGCTGGCCGGTCGCCGCGTCCTACGCCCTCGACCAGTCCAACGCGTGGCTGTCCGGCTTCGCGGCGAGCCTCCTGCTGGGCGTCGGCCACCTCGTCAGCAGCATCGCGATGGTGTTCGCGTTCTTCTACGCCAAGGCCTACTTCGACCTCACGCAGGCCAACGAGCCGCTGGAACTGGCCGCTGGCGTCCACATCGGCGGGCCGGTGAGCATCGTGGCCGGCTGTCTGCTCATCGTGCTTGGCATCCGTGAGTATCGGTACGGCCACGACCACGGGCATGGCGACGCGGCGGAGACTCACGACCACCAGGCGGCATCGGGCCACGACCACGAGCATGGCGAAGTAAATGCCAACTCCCATACTGATTCCAATTCGCAGGACCATCAGCATCAGCACCACGGGCACTCCCACGGCAGTAACCACTCGCACGGAGACGACAGCGGCGGCCTATGGTCGCGGGTGTTCGGCAGACTCCCGCTCGTCGGCGGCCACTCCCACGCGCACAATGGTCTGGACGATGCCGCCGACCGGGGGCTGTTCGGCATCGCCTGGTTCGCCTTCCTGCTGGGGTTCGCCCACGAGGAGGAGTTCGAGATTATCGCCCTCTGTGCCGGCTCGCCGTACTGTCTGGAGCTGATGAGCGCCTACGCGGCCACGGTCATCGTCGCGCTCGTCGGCCTGACGATGGCGCTCATCGCTGGCTACCAGCAGCACGAGGCGGCCGTCGAGCGGTACACGCCGTACCTCCCGTTGGTCTCCGCCGTCGTGCTCGTCACGATGGGTCTCGGGTTCGTGGCTGGCATGCTCTGACGGACGGTTTCTCACCGCAGTCCGGCCGCTCGCCCCATCCTTTTTGCTCGGAGCGCCCGGGGTGGGGAACATGGAGTACACGACACTCGGGTCGACTGGTATGGAGGTCAGCCGGCTCTGTCTGGGCTGTATGAGCTTCGGAACCTCGGAGTGGCGCGACTGGGTGCTCGATGAGGACGAGAGCCGCGAGGTCATCGAGCGGGCCATCGACCTCGGCATCAACTTCTTCGATTCGGCCAACATGTACTCGATGGGCGAGTCCGAGCGGGTCCTCGGGACCGTCCTCGACGACTACGACCGCGACAGCCAGGTCGTGGCGACGAAGGGGTACTTCCAGATGGACGAGGACAACCCCAACGCCGGCGGGCTCTCGCGGAAGGCCATCGAGCAGGAGCTGTCGAACTCGCTTTCCCGGCTCGGGATGGACACCGTCGACCTCTACCAGATCCACCGCTGGGACTACGACACGCCCATCGAGCAGACGCTCCGGGCGCTGGACGACGCGGTCCGGCGGGGACAGGCGCGCTACGTCGGTGCGTCGTCGATGTGGACCCACCAGTTCGCTGACGCGCTCCGGACGAGCGAGCGCGAGAGGCTGGAGCGGTTCGAGACGATGCAGAACCACTACAACTTGCTGTATCGGGAGGAGGAACGCGAGATGCTCCCGCTGTGTGAGAAAGAGAACGTCGGCGTGATGCCGTGGAGCCCGCTGGCCCGGGGCTATCTCACCCGCCCGCACGAGCAGGTCGAGGAGACGGTCCGGGGCGAGACGGACGACTACGCTCGCGAACACCCCTACTACGAGGGTAACGGCCGCGAGGTCAACGAGCGCGTGCAGGAACTGGCCGACGAGTACGACGCCTCGATGGCACAGATCGCGCTGGCATGGGTGCTCGACAAGGAGTTGGTCGACGCACCGATTATCGGGACAAGTAGCCTCGAACACCTCGAAGAAGCGGTCGCGGCGCTCGAAATCGACCTCTCGGCGAGCGACGTGGAGTGGCTGGAAGAGCCATACGAGCCAGTTCGGGTGTCTGGCCACGAGTGAGCCCCCAAAACGGTTAACCCGCTGTGCGATGAAGCACTATATTGAGGAAAGGTAACAATGACCAATGCTCGGGGGCCGAGCAGCGAGACACTCGAGGAGACGGCGGGCAGTGACGCCTGCGTCTGTTCGATAGGTAACGCGGTCGAACACTACGTGACCGGGATACTGGGGCTCGTCGCGACGCTCGTCATCGGCGTGCAGGCCTACCCCTGGCTCCAGTCCGTCGCCGATACCACGTCGTATCTCGGGTCGACGTGGCTGGTGTTTAGTTTCGCCGCGATATGGCTCATCTGCTGGATCGCACTTGAAGTCGCCTGGGAGTGGCGTGCCGGACGGGTACACCTGCTGTAACAGACAGTTAGTCGCGAACGTCAGCCGCGATTCGTTGCATCCCTTCGAAGTCGTCGTCGGAGTAGGCGATGAGTCGCACGTCTGTCAGGGATTCGGGCTCGTACTCGTCGATGACGGCGCAGATAATTCGGATACCTTCCTCGAAGTCGAACCCGGCGATACCACAGCCGAGCGCCGGGAGAACGAGCGACTCACAGTTCAGTGCGTCCGCTTCCGCCAGTGCGTTCCGGGTCGCCGTGCGGATGCTCTCGGCGGTTGACTGGCCGCCCGGCGGCATCGCGGCGGCGTGAATGACGTACTCGGCGTCGAGGTCGTAGGCGTCGGTCGTGGCGACACCGCCGAGGTCGACCGGTCCCTTCGCGACGGCCTCGTCATTCAGCCCCGACCCGGCCGCGCGCTTGAGCGCCCCCGCGACGCCGGAGCCCATCTGCAGGCTCGTGTTCGCCGCGTTGACCAGTGCGTCCGCCGACTGTGCAGCGATGTCGCCCTGGATCACCTCGAACTCCATGCACGATGCTGGGGACGGAGCGGTCAAAGTTCTAGTGCCGATTCGGCCGGACGCACTCATTGCCATCTGTCACCGCGTCCCACGACAGGCAGAAACCTGTTTGGCCTTTACTACCAGATATGGACCTGCTGACGATGACGTGGCGGGACGTGGGGTTCATGCACTGGCCGGTCGAGCCCGACATCGTCCAGTCGACGCTGCCGGACGGGCTCACTGTCGACACGTACGACGGACAGGCGTGGCTCAGCGTGGTCCCGTTCCAGATGGCGGACATCAGGCCGCGAGGCAGTCCGATCGGGCGGTCCTTCGGCGAGCTAAATCTCCGGACCTACGTGGTCGCCGACGGAACGCCGGGGGTGTACTTCTACAACCTCGACGCCGACGACCGCCTCAGCGTCACGCTGGCCCGGCGGCTGTTCCAGTTGTCCTACTACCGGGCATCGATGCAGGTCCGGACCGACGGCGACAGCGTCGAGTTCCGGAGCCGTCGGACCAGTTCGCGCGCACCGCCGGCGGATTTCCACGCCACCTACGAGCCGACTGAGCCGCCGTCGACACCCGAACTGGGCTCGGTGGAGTCGTTCCTGGTGGAACGGTACCGCTTCTACGCCGCGAGCGACGACGGGACAGTGTACTACGCCGACATCGACCACGAGCCGTGGCCGCTCCAAGCGGGGCGAGCCGACATTCGGACGAACGGCCTGTTCGCCGCGTCGGGGTTCGACAGGCCCGACGGCGAGCCGCTCGTCCACTACTGCGCCGAGATTCCGGTGACTGCGGGGCGACTCCACCGGCTCGACGGGGTCTCCCAGTACACTGATTAGCGTGTCGGCCCCAGTGAGGGTGTGGTCGCCCTCCGTCCGCTGCAGGTCACGCTCGACGACGTTTGCTTCTGTCACTGGCCGGTCCCCGAGACAGCGGTGCAGGCGACAGTCCCCGACTGGCTCACCGTCGAGACGGCTGACGGCGACGCCTGGGTGTCGGCCGTTGGGGCAACTGTCGACCGCGTCGAGACGTTCGGTATCGAGGTCGCCGGGCCGTCGGAGTTGCTCACGGTTCGGACCTACGTCCGCGGACCGACCGGTCAGCGCGGGGTCTGCGTGCTGGCGCTGTTCGGTGACGACAGGCGGACAACGACGGCGGTTTCGGAGCTGTTTCGCATCACAGTCGGTGACGCTACCCCGCGAACGCTCTCAACGGCCGACCGTCGCCGGGTCCTCGACGCCGGGGAGCGGCGACTGTTCGAGTGCCGGTACACGGCTGGCGGTGAGCCGGTGGCGATTCCACCGGACTCACTGGCCTCGTTCCTCGTCGACCGACAACGGTACTTCACAACCGGGCGCTTCGGGACGCATCTCGTTGGGAGCGTCGGCCACGACCCGTGGCGACTCGACCGCGTTGACGCCACTGTGACCGGGTCAGTACTCCCACTGGTTGACATATCTGATCGTGAGGCAGAGCCGTTAGTCCATCACAGTCCTGGGCTTCGGGTTTCGATTGCCCCACCGGTACCGCCCTAGCCGGGACCAGCGGGCAACCTAGCTCCCTTGAAATATAAGTACGGACAGACCGTTGGGGGAACAAGGACCCTGCCGCCCATATGACATCTGAAAGTAATATACGAACGCTTGTTGTTGACGACAGCGATTTTTTCGCGGAGATGACCGCTGATACGCTCACGCAACAACACGGCATCGAGTCCGTTGCTGCAAACAGCGCTACGGAAGCGCTGGAGCGACTCGACGGGGGTGGGTTCGACTGCGTCGTCAGTGACTACGAAATGCCGGAAATGGACGGGCTGGAGCTTCTCGAAGAGATCAGGGAGACAAACCCCTCTATCCCGTTCATTCTGCTGACTGGGCGGGGAGACGAAGAGACGGCGAGTGCGGCGATTGCGGCGGGCGTCGCCGACTACCTCCTGAAACTCGAAGTCGTCGAAGACAAACAGTACGGTCGGCTTGCAAACCGGATCGAGAACGTCGTTTCACAGGAGCGAACGCGCAAGAAGTTCGAATCGCTCGTATCGGATTCGCCGGATGGTATCGTCCACCTGACGACTGACGGGACCCTCCTCTCAGTGAATCCCTCGATGGCACGCAGACTGGGTGCCGACCCCGATGCGCTCATCGGACAACAACTGAGCGAAGTGATGGACAGCGAGGCGGCCAGCCAGCGTCTCGAAGCCGGGAAAAGCGCGGTCGAGAACGGTACTGCGACACGGTCCGAGGACGCCGTCGGGGGGCGGCATTACCACAACCAGTATATCCCCGTCGACAGTCACCGCAAAGCCGATACCTTCCAGTTGGTCTCACGCGACATCACTGAACGCGTCGAACGCCAGCGCGAACTGGAGCGCCAGAACGAGCGGTTAGAGGAGTTCGCCAGCGTCGTCAGTCACGACCTCCGGAACCCGCTGAACGTCGCGCAGGGCGCGGTCGATTTGCTCGGGGAGCCTGCCGACAGCGAAGAGGCCGAACTGATCGCCAAGATCGACCGGTCGCTGGACCGGATGGGCTGTATCATCGAGGACGTACTCACACTGGCACGGCAAGGCCAGACTGTCAGTGATCCGAAGGAGACGGAGCTATCCACGCTGGCGTCGACTGCGTGGACCTGGATCGAGGCGGAACAGGCCTCCATGTCGGTCGAGTCGAGCACGGAACTCGCCGCCGACAGCGGGCGCGTGCAGGACCTGCTGGCGAACCTGTTTCGAAACGCCATCGAACACAACGATGGTGACGTCGAAATCGAGGTCGGACTGCTGGAATCCAACGACGGGTTCTACATCGCGGACAACGGCGAGGGTGTCGAGGACGACGCAGACGACGTGTTCGAGATGGGCTACTCATCGACGGAGGACGGAACCGGGTTCGGCCTGGCTATCGTCGAACAGGTCGCCGAGGCCCACGGCTGGGAAGTGTCACTGACTGATAGCGACAGCGGCGGGGCGCGCTTCGAAGTGACAGACGTCGAACTGCACGACTGAGACGGATTTTTCACCGCCGGGTCCCGAGTGGTGGTAATGACAGTCGAGGGGGTCATCGTCGACCTGGACGGAACGGTGTACCACGGAGAAACGTTGTTGCCGGGCGCGGCGTCGGCAATCGACGTGCTCAGGGAGCGAGGCCTGGGAATCTGCTTTTTTTCGAACAATCCGATCCACGACGGGAGCGAGTACGTCGAGCGCTTGCGTGGGATGGGCGTCGATGCCCGCGAGGGTGAGGCCTGTTCCTCCGGCGTCGTCACCCGCGAGTACCTCAACGGGTCCCACGCGGAGGACAACGTGTTCGTCATCGGGAGCGACCAACTCCGCGGTCTGGTCGAAGGGACGAACGCACGCTTAGTCGAGGACCCCGCCGAGACCGACGTGTTACTGGCCTCCTGGACGGACGGCTTCCACTACCACGATATGGTCGACGCGCTCCGGGCCATCGACGAGGAAACCGTCTTCCTCGGGACTGACCCGGACCGGACGTTCCCCGGCGAGGACGGCGACCCGGTCCCCGGTTCCGGGGCGATAATCAATGCCGTTGCCGGCGTCATCGAGCGGGATCCGGACCGGATACTCGGGAAGCCGTCAGAGATTGCTGTTCAGGCGGCGCTAGAACGGCTGGACTGTGCGCCGGCGGATTGTCTCATCGTCGGTGACCGGCTGGAGACGGACATCGCGATGGGCGAGCGGAACGGGATGACGACTGTGCTCGTCCGGACCGGCGTATCCAACGAGCGGTCGCTGGAACGGAGCGCCGTGACGCCCGACTACGTCATCGATTCACTGGCGGATATCGAGCAGGTGCTTACATCGCTCGACAGGTGACACGAAACTGGTAATTCACCTGCGACTTTATTTCGACTGCGACCGTAGCTTTGACTGGTGTTTCCAATGGGCAAAGACATCCTCATGATCGTCGGCGATTTCGGTGAAGACTACGAGATAATGGTGCCGTTCCAGGCGCTGCAGATGGTCGGCCACGAGGTCGACGCGGTGTGTCCCGACAAAGCGGCCGAAGAGACGATCAAGACAGCGATACACGACTTCCGCGGCGACCAGACCTATATGGAGTCCCGCGGCCACGACTTCGTCCTGAACGCGACGATGGCCGACGTGACCCCCAGCGACTACGACGCGCTGTGCGTCCCCGGCGGTCGCGCCCCCGAGTATCTCCGGACCTACGACGAGGTGCTGGACGCGGTACAGCACTTCTTCGAGGAGGACAAACCCGTCGCGGCGCTGTGTCACGGCCCGCAGATCCTCGCTGCCGCCGACGTACTGGACGGCTACGAGATGACGTCGTACCCGGCCTGTCGCGCCGAATGCGAGGCCGCCGGCTGTTCGTGGGTCGACGAGGTGGTCACCGACGGCAACCTCGTCACCGGCCAGGCCTGGCCCGACCATCCCGAGTGGCTCGCGCAGTTCATGACGCTCCTTGGCGACGACGTGTCCCACGGCGAGCCGATTCCCGCTGACGACTGAGGCCACAGAAGTTTGGTGGGATTCATAACAAACAAATAACGTGGGCGTTTCCCTCCGTTGAGGCGGGTGGGAACTGGCATAGTGCACCATTACGTTCGCCCGCCTCGTTTTCAGCGCTTATAGAATATGATAGATACTAGTAACTGGTTGTGACGACTGGCAGGGAGCCACGGACGTGTCACAGTGGCACCAGATTTGTTATGCTGGGGAGAGAACAGTTGCGTGTAATGCCCTCCGACACACATTCCACTGATGACCGCGGCTGTCCGAAGTGTGGTCACACCGGCACTGACGTGGGTAGCATCTCGACCACGGGCGGCGGCCTCTCGAAGATGTTCGATATTCAGACCAACCAGTTTCAGGTCGTCACGTGTACAAACTGCGGCTACTCGGAGCTGTACCGTGACACCGGGTCTGGCGGGAGCGACCTGGCAGACATCTTCCTCGGCTAACGATGCCTGCCATGACCGGGCTGTTCCTCGTGGTCGTGTTGCTCGCGGTGGCCGCACCGCTGGCCCTGTACGCGCTGGTTCGAAGCGAGCACGATCAGCGCAACGAGATGGATCGCGAGACGGCCGAACGACTGGCCCGGCGCGATACGGACGACGACAGTCGGGTCCGGTGACCAACACGGGACCGTCGCGTCGATTGCAGGGTTGAGTCGTTCGCGTACTTCCCCACACTGATTCAGCGGCGTGAGTGCCTAGTACCGTTGTACCTCCGAATAAACTCCAAACAATGGGAAAGTGTACCGATGTCGAACCTTTTATCATAATTCTCGCACAACGTCCGACCATGGTTGACAAAGAAGACCTCCGCTCACAGTTCGTTGACGCGTTCCAGGAAGCAGACTACCCGATCTCCAGTCCGATGGACCTCGTTCCGGCACTCCCGGGCGGCCCGTCGACGAAGTTCGAGTCCGGCGACTTCTCGATGACAGCGATGGAACTGAACACGAAGCTCAACGGGGAGTTCCCATACGACAACGTCGACGCGTTCGTCGACGACGTCATGGCCTCGCTCGAAGATCAGGACCTCATCTGAGCGGGCCATACCGGCTCCGGCCGCTTCACCGGTCTCGTGCGATAACTCGGGAGATTCCCGGACGAACGGGTCGGTAGCCGTACCCGCCAGACCCTTGAGCTTTATCAGGGCAACGCTCATAGTCGGTATATGGTCGGTTTGCCGGGGATCGAGACGCTCGTTCGGACGTTCGGACCGTTTCTCATCCCCGCAACGCTGTTCGTTCTGGGTGCCATCGGCTATCTGTTCCTGTGGCTCCTGACACGGAACCGACGAGAAACGTACGCTGCTGACGACTGACGGCTGTCGGTCGAATGTGTCCGGGGCGCACAAAGTTGTTGGAATCGCCAATCTTTTGAGTTAGATTCGTCTAATTTGGTGTATGTTGAGTGCCAAGATGGAGGATTATCTGAAGGCCATCTATCGCCTCGAGCGGGACGGCGACCCGCCGATTGCTCCGTCTACTATCGCCGAGATGCTGGACGTTACGGCACCGACGGTCACCAGTATGGTCGAGAAACTGGCCGACCGCGGGCTGGTCGAGCGCGAGAAGTACAAGGGCGTGCGGACGACGCCGGAAGGCGAAACGGTGGCGCTGGAGATTATCCGCCACCACCGCCTGCTCGAGACGTTTCTCACCGAGCAGTTGGGCTACGACTGGGCCGAAGTCCACGAGGAAGCGGAGGTGCTCGAACACCACATCAGCGAGGAGTTCGAGCGCCGGGTCGCGGCGGTCCTCGACGAGCCGGAGTTCGACCCCCACGGGGACCCGATTCCCAGCGACTCGCTGGACCCCATCGACGACGAGTCCGCGACGGCGCTGTCAGAACACAGTGAAGGGGGACGACTCGAAGTCGCACGGGTCCGGGACCGAGACCCCGACGAACTCACGTATCTCTCCGACGCCGGCATCACGCCGGGGACCGTGCTGACTATCGAGGAGGTTGCCCCCATCGGGATGGTGACGGTCCAGCTAGAGAGCGGGTCGTCGGTGTCGCTCCCGGACCACATCGCCGATGCGATTCAGGTCCGCGCACCGGATACGCAGGGCGAAGACGGAGTGAGCCAGGCGTGAGCGACGCGACGTGGCTGACAGTGGTCGCGATAGCGGCCGGTGCGCAGTTGGCGGTTCTCCCCGGCGAGAAAGTCCAGTTCATCATCGCCGGCCTGTCGACGCGGTTCAACCCCCTCCTCGTCGTCAGCGCGGCGGGGACGGCCTTCGCCGGCTGGACGGCACTGGAGATCTGGTTCGGTTCCGCGATCACGTCGCTATTGCCCGGCATCGTCCTCGAAAGCCTCACCGCGGGGATGTTCCTGCTATTCGCGATACTACTGCTCCGCAGTGCCCCGGCGGCCGGCGCGGAGCAACAGGAACCCGCGTCCGGCTTCACCACTGACGGCGGACAGCTAGACGTTCGCGTTCCCGTCGTCGACTGGCAAGTGCCGAACAGACTCGGCGGCTTCCTGCCCATCTTCGCGATGATGGCCTTCGGCGAGTTCGGCGACAAGACCCAGCTCATTACGATCACGCTCGCCGCCCAGTACAGCGCCCACCCCAGCGCCATCTGGGCCGGTGAGATGCTCGCCATCATTCCGGTGAGCCTCGCCAATGCGCTGTTTTTCCACCGGTTCGCCCATCGGTTCAACCTGCGGAAAGCTCACTTCGTCGGCGCAGGGCTGTTCCTGTTTTTCGCCGCAGACTTCGCCCTGAGCGTGACGATGGGGTTCTCGCTGTGGGAAACGATGGTCTCGTCCATCGCGGCGCAGATGGGTGTCTGAGACGGTGTGATACCGGCTGCTGTGTGAACGACAGAAGACTTTTCGAGAACGGCCGAACAGTTCTGGATGATGCCCTCTAGACGCACCGTCCTCACAGCAGGGACACTCTTCGCACTCTCGGGCTGTTCCGCGCTCAGTCCTGCGAGCGCTCGACTTGCCGGCGTGCAGCTAACGAACACCGGTTCGACGACACAGGAGTTCGAATTCACGGTCACGGTCGACCGCGAGACAGTGTACGAGGAGACACATACCGTCGCGGCTGACGAAGACGGCGCAACCGTGGAACTGGACGATGCGCTTCCGGACAGACAGGGCACGATAACGATAGCGACGACCATCGCCGGGACCGATATCTCGGAGGAGACGACGTTCGACGACGACAACTGTTACGACGTCATTGTCGAATACACCGGTGACAACGTAGTCCACTGGCAGAGCGGGAGCAGCGACTGTGATGCATTCCAGTGACTCGCCCATAGGTCAGCGTTTAGTCGCCAGCCATGGCTCTCAGTTGCAACGATCGACCCCAGTAAAAGGCGTCGTTCAGTCGTGACTGATGCTGTCGAGTTCCCGCGTTTCATCGGGAGCGCCCGTCTGTCGGACTTTCCCGGCAAGGACCGAGAGGACGTAGATCCCCACGGCGACGAGAACGATGACGCCGCCGGCTGTCGCACCGGCGTAGTACGAGATACCGATACCGAGCAGGACGGCCAGTTCGGCCAGTACAATCGAGACCAGCAGTGATTCCGAGAAGCTCCGGGACACCTGTGTCGCGCCGGCGACCGGGACGACCAGCATGGCCGCGACGAGGATGACGCCCATTATCTGCATCGCGCCGACGACGACGAGCGCCGTCAGCATCACCATAATCCGGTTGTACCAGGCGACCGGGAGCCCGGCGACGGCGGCGGCGGTCTCGTCGAACGTGACGTACAGCAACTGATTGCGGGTGAGCGCGACCGTCCCAACGATGACGCTGAACAGCCCGAGCATGATGACCGCGTTCTCGGCAGAGACGGTCGAAAGGTTCCCAAAGAGGTACTGATTGATACCGACGGCCAGTCCGCCGGCGTTGAGGCTGATGAGGACCGTCCCCAGCGCGAATCCTGTCGAGAGGACAATTGCCATCGACACGTCGTTGTAGGCGTCGGTCGCCTCGGAGATGAGTTCGATGAGCAGCGCTGCGATGACGGCCACGACGACGGCGGTCAGATACGGCGAGACGCCCAGCTCGAAGACGCCGTTGAGAAACAGCCCGACGGCGACGCCGGCGAAGGCCGTGTGGGCGAGTGCGTCCCCGATGAGCGCGAGTTGGCGGTGGACGAGGAAGGTCCCGATGAGCGGCGCGATAACGCCGACGCACAGCCCGACGAGTATCGCCCGGTACATGAATGTGTACTCAGGGTTGATGAGTTCCAGTCCAGTCAGATGGTAGAGCTGTGTCAGGAGCCAGTACCACAGTTCGAGGATCGGGACGAACGCCTCGTAGACGCCGCCGGCGGCCAGCGCGAGCGTCATCCGTTGCCTCCAGTCAGCGACTGTGCACCCGTCCCGAAGGCTCTGGCCAGCGCCGCGCTGTCGGTGAATTCCGCCGACGGACCGTCGAAGTAGATTTCACCGTTCAGGCAGATGACGCGCTCCGCGTGTTCGGTGACGGCCTGCAGGTCGTGTTCGATGAGCAGGACGGTGATGCCGTCGTCGTGGAGCGATTCGAGCAGTCCGTAGAAGGCGTCGACCGATTCGGTGTCCACGCCGACGGTCGGTTCGTCCAGCACGAGCAGGTCGGCCTCACCAGCGAGTGCCCGGGCGATGAACGCCCGCTGGCGCTGCCCGCCGGAGAGCTGGGTGATTCGCCGGTCGGCGAACGCCGACATCCCGACTGTGTCGATGGCTCTGTCGACGATACGCCAATCGGCCGCGGAGAGACGGCCGAACCCGACGTGTGGGAACCGGCCCATCTTCACCACTTCGCGGACCGTTATCGGCATTTCCCGGCTCGTCCCAGCACGCTGTGCGACGTAGCCGACTCTGGCGCCGTCGTCGAACGCCGTTGCGTCGACGCCGAACAGCTCTGCAGTCCCGGCATCGGGCTCCAGCAGGCCGAGCAGCAACTGCATGAGCGTCGACTTGCCGGAGCCGTTCGGGCCGACCACGGCGACGTACTCCCCGGCGTCGATACTGACACTGATGTCTTCGACGACGGGCGTGGACGTGTACCCGAACGACACGTCCGCGAGTTCGACGACAGATGGCTGGCTCTCGCTCGATTCGGTCGGCGCTTCGTCGGCATCGTCTCTGTGTTGTGAACGCATTGTCGGTTTCATTCGAAGTTCCGCCAGGTCTCGCTCCAGCCGTCGGGACCAGCGTCTTCAGGTTCCTTGTTACCCAGAACGACCTCGAACGTCGGCATATTTATCCGATAGGCGATTTCCTCGTATCCCCAGTCGTTTTCGACCCACTCCTTGCGGACGCCAGCATACGGTGTCACCGGGTAGTAGGCTTTGACCGGTGTCTCGGCGATGAGCTGTTTTGCGGGCTTGCGCGTCTCGAAGACGCCGGCCCCGATGTACCGGATGTCGTTGTCCTCGATGACCGATTTCGCCTCGGTGATGTCCGAGGGCTTCACGTCACCGCTGGCCGCGAGGTTGACCACGAGCGGGCGCATCTTGACGCCGTAGCGCGAGCCGATGTACTGGAAGGCGTTGTGTGCCGCGAGCTGGACCACGTTCCTCTCGGCGCGGTCGAAAATCTCGGCGTAATCCGCGTCGATGCGGTCGAGGACCTCAGAGTTGTACGTCTCGGCGTTGTCCCGGAGCGTGTCTTCGGCGTCCGGGGCGAGCGCGACCAGCCCCTCGGTGATGTTGTCGACCGACTGTTTCGCGCGCCGCGGGTCGAGCCAGAAATGGGGGTCTCTGGCTCTATTCTGTCCGACGCCCTCTTCGTCGCGGTCGAGACTCGCCGCGAGCGATTCGAGTTCGATGCCCTCGCGGACGTTGATGAGTTCGGTATCGACGTTGTCGTCTTTGAGTGTCTGAATCGCGCGGTCCGCCCACGGCTGGAAGTCCGGGCCGACGTGGATGAACGCGTCCGCGTCGATGATATCTCGCGTGATGCCGGCGTCCGGTTCCCAGCCGTGGCCGTGCAGTCCGGTCGGAATGAGGTTCTCGACCGTTATCGGCGTCCCGCGTGCGATCTTACGGGCAAAGTCGTAGAAACTGAAGAAAGACGCCACCGCGACCGGTCCGTCCGCGCCACTGGTGCTGTCGCTGCTGTTCGATGCCGCTTCCGTCCCGCCACCGGTCAGACAGCCGGCAAAGCCGGACGCGAGGCTCCCCGCGCCGGCACTGAGTACCTGCCTGCGGGTGACGCTATACGGCTGGTCGCCACAGGGTTGGTTAGTTGCCATGTGTGGGTTGCTGTCGGAGAAGGATATAATAGTTTCTATCTAACTATAGAATTAGACGGATCTAATCGAGTGCACTGCTCCTGTCTGAAACGCGATCTTTGGCACAGGAACAAGCGGACACAACGCATAAACCGACGCTCCAAGTTGGTCCGATATGCCCGGACTCGACGATACTGACCACGAAATCCTCCGGTTGCTGCTCGAAGACGCGAGGCGACCATACAGCGACATCGCCGAACGAGTTGACCTCTCGGCCCCTGCAGTCTCCGACCGCGTCGACCGGCTCGTCGAAATGGGACTGATACAGGGGTTTACCGTCGATGTCGACCGCTCACTGTTACAGGCCGGCGTGCCGGTCCTGATCGAAGTAGACGCGAAGCCGGGTCGGGCCGCCGACATCGCTGCGGCGGTCAGCGACGCTGACACCGTCGAGCGTGTCTATCGGACCGCCGGCGGCCGGGTGGTGCTGGCGGCAACCGTCTCCCAGTCTGACGCAAGCGAACTCCTCGCCGAACACGTCGACCTCGGGGACGTGGACCGCTACGAGGTGCGGATGATCGCAGACAGCGAGTGGACCGTCGGACTGGGTACGGCAGAGTTCGCGCCCGACTGCGCGGAGTGTGGCAACTCCGTCGACGAGGAAGGCGAACAGCGCACGCTCGACGGGGAGCGGTACTACTTCTGCTGTGGGTCCTGTGCGGAACGGTTCGTCGACCAGTACGAGTCGCTGAAAGACAGGGTCTGAGCTGCGAGTGGTACTTCAGAATAGTATCTAAGCGGCTGTTTGAGTTTACTTCTGAATCTATTAGTCGAATCTGACCTTCGTATCGAAGGCACAAACCGCATGAACATGAGGGGCGTATAGGAAGACAAGATGAGTGACCGAACCACCCGGCTCGAACTGACGGGAATGAGCTGTGCCAACTGCGCGGGCACGATTGAGGAGTCGGTGGGCGAGTTGGACGGGATTGCGTCCGTCGACGCGAACTACGCCACCGACGAGGGGAGCGTCGAGTACGACCCCGATGTGGTATCGCTAGCTGATATTGTCGCCGCCGTCCAGGACGCCGGCTACGGCGTCGCGACGGAGACGGTGACCGTCGGTATCACCGATATGTCGTGTGCGAACTGCGCGGACACCAACGAAGAGGCGCTGAAAGCGACTGCGGGCGTCATCGAAGCCAGCGTGAACTACGCCACCGACGAAGGTCAGGTCACCTACAACCCGGCCGACGTGTCGCGCTCGGACCTCTACGACGCCATCGAGTCCGCCGGCTACACGCCTGTCAGAGAGGGTAGCGGGAGTGAAAACGGCGGTGACGGCTCCGGCGGTGAGCAGTCCAGCGCTGACCGCCGCGCCGCCGCACGTAACGAGGAGACGCGAAGACAGCTCCGGCTCACGCTGTTCGGAGCGGTGCTGTCGGCCCCACTCCTGCTGTTCATGGCGGACCACCTGTTCTCGCTCGGCCTCGTCGACGAGACGGTTCTGGGGGTGCCACAGGGATGGGTCGCCTTCGCGCTGGCGACGCCGGTCCAGCTGCTGCTCGGCAAGCCGTTCTACGAGAACTCCTACAAAGCGCTGGTCAACAACCGCCGGGCGAACATGGACGTGCTTATCGCCCTGGGTTCCTCGACGGCGTACGTCTACTCAGTGGCCGCGCTGGCGGGTCTCATCGCGAGCACGGGGCTGTACTTCGACACGGCCGCGCTGATTCTCGTGTTCATCACGCTCGGGAACTACCTCGAAGCCCGCTCGAAGAGCCAGGCCGGGGCCGCCATCCAGCAACTCCTTGAGATGGAGGCCGACACGGCGACGGTCGTCCGCGAGGACGGCAGCGAGGAAGAGATTCCCATCGACGAGGTGGGGGTCGGCGACCGGCTGAAAGTCCGCCCCGGGGAGAAGATTCCGACAGACGGCGTCGTGGTAGACGGCGACTCGGCCGTCGACGAGTCGATGGTGACCGGCGAGTCCGTCCCGGTCGAGAAAGGCGAGGGCGATGAGGTCATCGGCTCGACGGTGAACCAGAACGGCGTCCTCGAAGTCGAGGCGACGAAGGTCGGCTCGGAGACCGCCATCCAGCAGATCGCCGAGCGGGTCCGGCAGGCCCAGTCCCGCCAGCCCGACATCCAGAACGTCGCCGACCGCATCTCGGCGTACTTCGTCCCGGCAGTCATCGGTAATGCCGTCCTCTGGGCGGTGCTGTGGGCGGTCGCGCCGGAGACGCTGGCCGCCGTCGTCGACGCGCTCCCGCTGTGGGGACTGGCCGCGGGTGGCCCGGCCGGCGTCGGCGTGAGCGAGTTCGCCGTCGTCGTGTTCGCCTCCGCCGTGCTCATCGCCTGCCCCTGCGCGCTGGGGCTGGCGACGCCCGCTGCGACGATGGTCGGGACGGCAATCGGCGCACGCAACGGCGTTCTGTTCAAGGGCGGCGATGTGCTCGAACGCGTCCACGAGGTCGACACCGTCGTCTTCGACAAGACGGGGACGCTGACGAAAGGTGAGATGGAACTCACAGATGTCGAGGTCGTCGGTCCCGCTGCGGACGGCGGGGCGCTCAAGCCCGAGCGCGAACAGAGCGAGGAGTTCGTGCTCGAAGTCGCCGCCAGCGCCGAACACGCCAGCGAGCACCCGCTGGCCGAGGCCATCGTCGAGGGCGCACGCGAGCGCGGTATCGAGGTCGAAGACCCCGAAGAGTTCGAGAACGTCCCCGGCCAGGGCGTGAAAGCGACGACGCGCCACGGTCGCGTCCTCGTCGGCAACCGGAAACTGCTGTCCGAGGCCGGCGTCGACACCGCACCGGCAGAGGACCGGATGGACACCCTCGAACGCGAGGGTAAGACGGCGATGCTGGTCGCGCTGGCCGAGGACGCCGGCGGTGACGACACCGAGGGCGACAAGGACCCGGACTACCGGCTCCTGGGCATCGTCGCCGACGCCGACACGGTCAAAGAGTCCGCGAAGGCGGCCGTCAGCGGGCTGCGCGAGCGCGGACTCGGCGTCTGGCTCATCACCGGCGACAACGCGCGGACCGCCCGCGCCGTCGCCGAGGAGGTCGGTATCGACCCCGATAACGTGATGGCCGACGTGTTGCCCGAGGACAAGGCCGACGCCGTCGATGACCTCCAGAGCGACGGCGATCAGGCGATGATGGTCGGCGACGGCGTCAACGACGCGCCCGCGCTGGCGGCCGCGAGCGTCGGCTGTGCCATTGGTTCGGGGACCGACGTGGCAATCGAGGCCGGCGACGTGACGCTGCTCCGGGACGACCCCGCCGACGTGGTGAAGGCCATCCGGGTCTCTGAGGCCACGCTCGGGAAGATCAAGCAGAACCTCTTCTGGGCGCTCGGGTACAACACCGTGATGATTCCGCTTGCCTCGCTGGGACTGCTCCAGCCGGTGCTGGCCGCTGCCGCGATGGCCGCCTCGTCCGTGTCGGTGCTCGCAAACAGTCTCGCGTTCCGCCGGTACACGCCGGATTCGGAGTATCGCCTGCTCGGCTTCCTCCGTCGCTGAGCGGGACCCGTCTCCAGCAGACTCATCTGTCGCCGGGCCTCATCTACGAACAGTGACTGCTGAGGAGCGTGTCGCCGACGAACCGACGGGAGGGACAGTGTCACAGCCGGGCGGTGTCGGCGTCAGGCTCCGGGCGCTCTGGCGGGCGCTCGTCATCGTCTGGCAGTTCGTCCCGCTGCTTTGGCAGTGGGGGCGGGACCGCAAGCGGTTCCTCCTGTTCGGTCGGTCCCGGTCAGTGACCCCCGAGACACGGATGCGGCGCGCTCGTTACCTGAAAAACACATTCGTCGACCTCGGACCGGCGTTCATCAAGCTCGGGCAGATGCTGTCGACCCGGCCTGACGCCCTGCCGCGGGCGTACGTGGACGTGCTCTCGGAGCTACAGGATAACGTTCCACCGGACGCGTGGGCCACCATCGAGCCTGTCATCGAACGGGAACTGGGCGACGACATCGACGCGCTGTTCGAAGAGTTCGACACGACAGCCATTTCGGGAGCCTCGCTGGGCCAGGTGTACGAGGCACAGATCGGCGGCCAGCGGGTCGCCGTGAAAGTGCTTCGACCCAACATCAGAACGCGCGTCGAATCCGACCTGCGCGTGCTGTCGACGCTGCTGCCCGTGCTCACCTACGGCGCGGACCCGGGCCAGGCATTTACGCTGGAAAATCTCACCGAAGAGTTCGCAACGACGGTCCGCCGGGAGATGGACTACGGCCACGAGGCGCGAATGCTCCGTGAAATCGGCGACAACTTCGCAAACGACGACGACATCGCCATCCCGGACGTCGTCGGGAGCCACTCGACGGACCGCGTGCTGACGATGACGTACCTCGACGGCGTGAAAATCGACGACGTAGAGCGTCTGGACGAACTCGGCATCGACAGGCCGGCACTCGTCCGGCGGCTCGAAGAGGTGTACATCCAGATGATCGTCGAGGACGGCCTCTTCCACGCTGACCCCCATCCCGGCAATCTGGCAGTCCAGCCCGACGGGACGCTCGTCTTCTACGATTTCGGGATGACCGGCTACCTCGGTCCCCGGACACAGGACCAACTGCTGGATTTCTACGTCGGGCTGGCGACCGATGACGTGGACCGCGTGATGGACGCCTTCGTCGAGATGGGCGCACTGGACCCGATGGCCGACCGCGAGGTGATGCGAGAGGCGTTCGACATCGTGATCGAGCAGTTCCGCGGCGAGGACATCAGCGAGTACCGAATCGAACAGTTAGTCGGCCAGTTCGAGACGCAACTGTACGAGTTCCCGATGCGCCTGCCACAGGACCTGGCGCTGGTGGTCCGGGTAACGACGGTCCTCGAAGGCGTCTGTCGGACGCTCGACCCCGAGTTCGACTTCATCGAGATCATCTCCGAGTACGTCATGGAGCAGGGCGCTGGGGACGATCTCCGGGAGCGGATCAAGACGGAAATCCAGGAGACGGTGACGGACTCGACCCGGTCGGCGGTGCGGACAGCGCCGAAGATGGAGAACGCACTCGATAGGGTCGAGCGCGAAGAACTGCTCGTCAAGACCGTCCTCGAAGACTCCGACGGACTGAGCCGGGTGCTCGCCAAGCGGCTCCTGCTCGGTATCGTCGCCAGCGCCGGCGTGCCGGTGAGTGCCTACCTCTACACCGTGAACGGGCTCCAGCCCACCGGACTCGCGCTGGGCGGGAGCGCCGCGGTGCTTGGGATTCTCGCGTGGTCGTTCCGCCGACGCCGCGGATCGGCGCTGTCGTCGCCGCAGTTCACTCGTCACGAGATGCAACAGCGGCAGGCGGCCGATGCGGTGGAGGGAGAAGAGTAGCCGAGCGGCGCTCGCGGGGCACGGTCGCGCTCAGAGGTCGCCAGCGGCCGCCATTTCCCGAATCTCTGCGGCTCGCTCGCGTATCTCTGTGAGTTCCTCGTCGCTCTTGTTGTCGACGTGGCTGTACATCAGCCCCATTCGATGGTTGGACCGGAGTGTATCTTCGTTTCGGTCCAGGAAGTCCCAGTACAGCGCGTTGAACGGACAGGCACCCTCGCCGGTCGTCTTCGTCTTGTAGTACGGACAGCCCGAGCAGTAGTCGCTCATCTTGTCCACGTAGTTCGCCGACGAGGCGTAGGGTTTGGTGGCGAACACGCCCGCGCCGTATAGCCCCATCTCGACGACGTTCGGCGTCGTCACCCAGTGGAAGGCGTCGACGTAGCCGGCGTGGAACCAGCGGTTCAGTTGCGCCGGCTCGACGCCGTAAATGAGACCGAAGTTCGCGAGAATCATCAGCCGCTCGATGTGGTGTGAATACCCTCGTTCCCGGACGCCGTCGACCACGTCGGAGAGACATGCCATGTCGGTGTCGCCGTCCCAGTAGAAGTCCGGCAGGGCCTCGCTCGCGCCGAGCTGGTTCGCCGCGGCGAGGTCCGGCATCTCCCGGCGGTAGACGTGCCGGAGGAACTCGCGCCACCCGAGCACCTGCCGGACGAACCCCTCCACGCTGTGCAGCGGCGCGTCGCCGTCCTCGTAGGCAGCGATAGCGCGTTCAATGACCTCGTCAGGGCCGAGGAGTCCCAGATTGAGCGACGTGGAGAGCAGACTGTGGCTCATCGCCCACTCGTCCTCCAGCATCGCGTCCTGGTACGGCCCGAACTCCGGTAGTCGGCTCGTAACGAAGTGGTCCAGGGCGCGGACGGCCTGCCGCCGAGTGACGGGCCAACGGAACGGGTCGGGATCGGCCCAGTCACCGCCGTAGGGCTGCTCGTCGTAGCTCCCCTCGAACGTTTCCTCGACCCACTCGATGACGTCCCGGGTCACGTCGTCCGGCTCGAACAGCGGTGGCTCCGCCGGGGTCCACTCATCGGGTGGCGTCTCCCGGTTCTGGTCGTCGTAGTTCCACTCGCCGCCGACCGGGTCGCCGTCGGCCATCAGATAGTCCGTTTCTCGGCGCATGAACCGGTAGAAGTCCTCGTGGCGGTAGCGTCCGTCCCCAACCCACCCGTCGAACTGCGAAGGGGGGCAGAGGAAGCGTTCGTCGGGGACGAACTCGACCGCTCCGCCAGCGTCGGCAACCAGTGATTCGAGTCGCGCCTGCGCGGACTCGGTCTGTGGTCGGTGAGTTACGAGCGCGTCGTCCGGATTGGCCTCGAAATGTGCCGCCAGTCCGTCCTCGAAGGTCTCCGTCTGGCGGTACTGGACCGTCCGACCGGCGTCCCGGAGGTCGTCGCGAAAATGCCGCATTGCGCTGAACAGCAGAATCAGCTTGTGTGGGTGGTACGGCAGTTTGCGGGCGAACGACTGCGCCTCTATCAGGAGCACCGGCTCGTCGGGTCGGTTGTCGACGGGGCCGGACCGGCGGAGGAGGTGGTCGCCCCGGAGCCAGACGGTCATTTGTGAACGGACACTCCCATTGGCTGTACTGTGGGCCCGAGTCCGCATCAATCCCCGTCCGAACTGTGTTGGTATCGCCACACCGCAGGGCGGTACAAACCTCAATTATTGTTCCCGTCCAAACGACAGAAACGACTTCCTTATAAGTGCAGAGTCATAACTCTAGTTGCATGACAGACGACCTCGACAGGCGGACGTTCATCCGCACGACGGCAGCCGTATCAGGCGCTGGACTCCTTGCTGGCTGTGGCGGGTCCGGCGGCGATGGTGGCAGCGGCGAAACGGAAGCCACCGAAGCAGAGGAGATGGCTACCACTGAAGCCGAGGAGATGGACACCGAGAGCAGCGGTGGGATGGAGACCGTCGAAGCATCGAGCGAAGTGGCGGACTACGTCGGTGAGTCGTCCAACTTCGACGGCAACACGGTCGTGATGACTGACCAGAACGAGGTCTCCGTTGCAGTCGGCGCCGAGGGGAACGGCGGCGCGTTCGCCTTCGATCCGCCCGCGATCAAAGTCTCGACCGGAACGACGGTCGTCTGGGAGTGGACCGGTGAAGGGGCCGGCCACAACGTCAAGTCCGAAGGCGACGGCCCGCTCGACTCGGGCTCGGCTGTCTCAGAGGAAGGAACCACCTACGAGTACACGTTCGAGGAAACCGGCACCTACCTCTACAACTGTGTCCCGCACAAGGCGCTCGGGATGGTCGGCGCAGTCGTCGTCGAATAACCCATAGTTAGCGGCCAGTTTTTATCGCTTTACTAGCGCGGAGCGACTGGTGACGTACAGCGAGTACGCGATGACCGCGAAGCCGACCGCGGTGAGCGCGTTCTCGAAGATCAGTGCAGCGTTGGTACTCAGGCCGAACAGTTGGTCTGCGACGCCGGCGATGAGCGACCCAACGGTGATAGTCGCGAATCCGACGGCGAGATACGTGAGTCCGGTCGCCCTCGTTTTCAGTGCCGCGCGGGTTGCGAAGTAGGTGATGAGCCCGCCAAGCAACACTGTCACAGTCTTGAATCCGATGACGATGAGTGGGATATCTCCGTTCATAGTTCCTCGCTGACGCGCGACCACAGGAGTGCGAGCCGTTCGCTCGGCCGCTCCTCGGCCGGCAGAACGTCGATCTCGAACGCGCCGTCGGCATCGACGCCAACGAACACGCCGCCACAGTCCCGGACGTACGCCGTCGCGTGATGGCCGTCGGGGCGCACCTCCGTCTCCTCGGCGACCAGTTCGGCCTCGCTCAGCTGTTCGAGCTTCCGGTAGGTGCTTGTCTGGGGCAGATCACAGACCGAGGCGACCTCCTTGGCTGGCAGCGGCTCGTCGAGCACCCTGAGTATGTCGCGACAGTCAGGGTCGGCGAGGGCGTCGAACAGCGCCTGTGTCTCGCTCGCGTCGTTGTGTGCCACGGAGGGACCCTCTCAGGTGGACGGTCGGGGGTGGTTCTGCGGGCGGTTCGATTTCGATATGACGGGGCAGCGACGTGAAACCTGTGGGATACTGCGACTCCGGAGTCCTGCGATACTCCGGTAGCAGCTCCCACCCAGTGTCGGGAATATAAAACACCCTCAGATAAAGGGCGACCGTTTGTTTCCAGAATCTGGAAAGGGCACACCCCATTTTCTATCATCCAATAATAACAACTAGCTTGCTATGCAACGGCCCTCCACTCGCAGACAGTTTCTCGCAGGCACAGGATTGGCAGCCCTCGCCGTTACCGCCGGGTGCGTGTCCTCGGGGAGTAGCTCTGAGCCAGCGGCGGAAACCGGCACCGAGACCGCGACTGCAACCGAAACCGCTACAGCGACCGAAACTGCAACGCCTGAATCGACACCCGAGTCCCTCGACGACTGGCTCGACGACGCCAACGGCTACGACGGCGAGACCCGCAGATACGGACCGCAGTCCCGGCCAACGATCCTGATTGGTCAAGAGATGGACGATAGACTGGCGTTTAGCCCACCAGCCATCGAAGTTCCGCCGATGACGCACGTTCGGTGGGACTGGACGGGCCACGGCGGCCAGCAGAACGTTGTCGCGCTCGACGGCACCTTCGACAGCGGCCGGACGAACGCCCAGTCCGGGACGATGTATCACTACTTCTTCGAGGAGCCCGGCGAGTACCGCTACGTCTCCGAACCCCATCGCGACGATGGCATGAAAGGTGCGATTATTGTGAAAGAGCCACCGTCTTCAGGCAATGCAACTGTCGACGAGTGGCTCGCAGCCGCGAGTAACTTCGACGGCACCATTGCCGACCGCACCGACACAGACACTGCAACTGTTACGGCCGGTGTGGAAGGGAACGGTGGGGAGTTCGCGTTCGGCCCGCCTGCACTGAAGGTCTCGACTGAGACGACCGTCCGCTGGGACTGGACCGGCGACGGTGGCCCGCACAACATCGTCTCCAAAGGCGATGGCCCGCTCGATTCGGAACTCGTCGCCGACGAAGGGAGCACCTACGAGCATACGTTCGAGGAGACTGGAACGCATCTGTACTCCTGTAAACCACACGAGGGAGTGGGGATGAGAGGCGCAGTCGTCGTCGAATAACAACCGTCGCGGGATTGCTTCAGACCTGGTGTCCCGGTCGCCTACGGAATCTTGACGCTGTGTTTGAGCGTGCCGATACCTTCGATTTCGACTTCGACTTCGTCGCCGTCCTCCATCGGTCCGACGCCTTCGGGCGTCCCCGTGGCGATGACGTCGCCGGGCTCTAGGGTCATGTACGACGTTATCTCCGCGATCAGTTCCGGGATTGAGAAGATGAGGTGCTCGCGGGAGGAGGACTGCTTCGTCTCGCCGTTCAGTCGGAGTTCAATGCTGGCGTCCTCCGGGACGTGTTCCGGCGTGGCCACAAGCGGGCCGATGGGACAGGCGTTGTCGAAGGCCTTCCCGCGGACCCAGTTCTGTTCCTGTCGCTGGTCGTCGCGGTTCGAGATATCGTTGACGCAGGTGTAGCCCGCGACGACGTCCATCGCGCCCGATTCACTGACGTTCCGGCACTGCTCGCCGATGACGACGCCGAGTTCGGCCTCGTAGTCGATGCGCTCTTTCCCCGAGGGCATCGTGAGGTGCTTGCCGTGGGACGCGACGGCGTTCGGAGCCTTGAGAAACAGCATCGGCCTGTCCGGGAGGTCCGAGTCCATCTCCTCGGCGTGGTCGGCGTAGTTGCGCCCGATACAGACGACTTTCGTCGGCTCACAGGGCGGGAGGATGTCTACCTCGTCGGGGTCGTAGGACTCGTCGCCAAAGGCGATACGGCCGTACGGTCCGGCGGCGGCGGTGACGACGGGGTCGCCGTCCTCGACGGTCCAGCGGCCTCCCCGGACGTTCCCCGCGGTATCACGGAATCGAACGCGCTTCATGTCACCGTTCTCTCAGGGCCGACAGATAAGCGTTTAGGAGGGGGAAACCGGACCACAGCGGGCTGTTCGACGGCTGTCTACCCGGCCATCGTCACCTGCGGAGTCGCGGTGAGTGGGAGTGTGACCGAACGGCTTTTGAGACGGGACGGGCTACGCTGGGCCGATGAACGTCCTCGTCGTTGGCGCCGGCGCGATGGGCCAGTGGTTCGCGCGCACGGTCCGGACCCACGCCGACGCGGCCGTCGCCTTCACCGACCTCGACCAGTCGGCCGCCGAAGCCGCTGCCGACGCGGTCGGCGGGCGCGCTGTCGCCAGCGACGCGGCCGAGACTTTCGACGTCGTCTGTATCGCGGTGCCGATGCCCGTCGCCGAGACGGCCATTCACGAGTTCGCGCCGCTGGCTACGGGTGCAATCGTCGATGTGACTGGGAGCATGGCCGGCCCCGTCGCAGCGATGCAGGACGCGATGCCTGACGGCCAGCGACTGAGTCTCCACCCGCTGTTCGCCCCCGAGAACGCGCCCGGCAACGTCGCCGTCGTCAACGACGCGTCAGGTCCCGATGCTGCTGCCGTCGTCGACGCACTCGCCGAGGCCGGCAACAACTGCTTCGAGACGACAGCGACGGAACACGACGAAGCCATGGAAACAGTCCAGGCCAGTGCCCACGCGGCCGTGCTCGCGTTCGCGATGGCCGCCGCCGACGTGCCCGACCGGTTTCAGACGCCGATTTCGGCTGGCCTGTTCGACCTCGTCGAGCAGGTCACCGGCGGCGACCCGCGGGTGTACGCCGACATCCAGGACGCCTTCGACGGCGCGGACGCGGTCGCCGACGCCGCCCGACAGATCGCCGATGCCGACGCGGACACCTTCGAACGGCTCTACGAGCAACTTTCATGAACCAGGAAACACGCCAGCAGATACGCGAAAACGCCCAGTACCTCCGCAACGTCCGACCGCTGGACCCCGAGGAGCTACACGAGTACGTCGAGGGCCAGCCCCACCCCGCCGTCGTCAAGCAGGTGCTTCGGGAGGAGGCGTTCGATTTGGGCATCGTCGAACAGGACGACGGGACCTTCGCTCCGGCACCTGAGGGTCGTCTTTCGGTAGATTTCGACGGTGTCGAGCGGTTCCCCGACCGCTACGAACAGCAGGTCATCGACCTGTTGACAGAGTGGGGCGGACTGGAGTGGCACAGCGGCGACAGCGGTGACGAACTCCGTGAGCGCATCCGCGACATCAAGGAGCGGTATCTCCAGGGCCAGGCCGTCGAGTACGACGAACTGACGGCGCTTGGCTACGCCGTCTATCACTTGCCCGACTACTACGCTGTGGCCAAGTACGTCCTTGCGGACCTCGCCGCCGACGGCCTGCTCCCGTCACAGCTCCGAGTTCTGGATGTCGGGGCCGGTGTCGGCGGCCCGGCGCTCGCCCTGCGCGACCTGCTTCCGGACGACGCGCTGCTCGACTACCACGCGGTCGAACCGAGCGCCGCCGCGGACGTGCTGGAGAGCCTACTGGAAGACAGCGGTCAGAACGTCCGCTGGGAGATTCACCGGGCGGTCGCCGAGGAGTTCGATCCGTCGTCGCCGGTTCCCGGCGACGACAGCGGTGGGGCTGGTGGCGATGACAGCGGCGGCGATAGCGATGGCGGCGACAACAACGCCGAGGGCTACGACCTCATCATCTTCGGCAACGTCCTCAGCGAACTCGACGACGCGGCGGCGACCCTCTACCGGTACGTCGAGGCGCTTGCCGACGACGGAACGTTGCTGGCGCTGGCCCCGGCTGACCGGAACACGGCCATACAGCTCCGCCAGGTCGAGCGCGAGGTGGCCGACGGCGGCCCGGCGACGGTGTACGGGCCGACGGTGCGGCTCTGGCCCCACCAGTCCCCCGACAGCGAATCGTGGTCGTTCGACCGCAAGCCCGACATCGAAGTGCCGACGATGCAACAGCGCCTCGACGACCCGGCGGGCGGAACGGGCGAGTTCGTCAATACGGACGTGCAGTTCGCCTACAGCGTCCTCCGGACCGACGGCAAGCGAAAGCACGACGTGACGCCGGACCGGGGCATCCACGCGCCGATGGCCGACGCCGAGAACTACGTCACCGACCGGGTGAACTTCCTCGGCGTCAAGCTCAGCCACGACCTCGCCGAACGGGAGGGGGCCAACCCGCTGTACCTGCTGGGCGACGGGAGCCAGCAGGTCGACCACTTCGCCGTGCTCACGGAGGCGTCGATACTGAACGAGGTCCTCCGGAAAGCCGACTACGGCGACCTGCTGTCCTTCGAGAACGCGCTGGTGCTCTGGAACGACGACGAGGAGGCCTACAACGTCGTCGTCGACGGCGAGACGGTCGTCGACCGTGCCCGCTAGCGGTGGGCTTTTCTCGCAGACGGCCCGACAGAGCGTATGGACGAGCCGACGATTCTGCTGACGAACGACGACGGCATCGAGAGCGCCGGCCTCCGGGCGGTGTACGACGGTCTCTCGACAGTCGGCGACGTGACTGCGGTCGCCCCGGCGGAGGACCAGAGCGCGGTCGGCCGAGCTATTTCCCACGAAGTGACCGTCCACGAGCACGAGCTCGGCTACGCCGTCGAGGGAACGCCCTCGGACTGCGTCGTGGCGGGGCTCGAAGCGCTCGTCACCGACACCGACCTCGTGGTCGCGGGCTGTAACCGCGGGGCGAACCTCGGGGCGTACGTCCTCGGCCGCTCGGGGACCGTCAGCGCCGCCGTCGAAGCCACCTTCTTCGACGTGCCGGCGATGGCCGTCTCGATGTATATCCCGGTCCGCGAGGACGCTGCTTTCGCGGACATCGAGGCCAACGGCGACAGCTACGGCGAGGCCGCCAGGGCGACGACCTACCTCGCCGACCACGCCGTCGACGCCGGCGTGTTCGAGCAGTGTGACTACCTGAACATCAACGCCCCCGTTGCCGAGTGGGGCGACGCACAGATGACGGTCACGCGACCCTCGCACGAGTACGAGATGGACGCCGTCCAGGAAGGCGACGCCGTGACGCTCCACGACCGCATCTGGGAGCACATGGCTGAGGGCGACATTCCCGACCCCGAGGGGACCGACCGCCGTGCCGTCGTCGACGGGAAGGTCAGTGTCTCGCCGCTGACCGCGCCACACACGACGGAGCACCACGAAGCCCTCGACGCCATCGCAGAGACGTACGAGCCGGGCGACGGCGGCGAGGCGGCCGACTGACCGGAAATGCGGTTCCGCAACGCCATCCTCTTCGTCGCGCTCGCCGTCGCCTGGGGCAGCGCCTTCACTGCTATCAAAGCCGGGCTGGAGTACTTCCCGCCGGTCCTGTTTGCGGCGTTCCGGTACGACCTCGCCGGGCTGTTGATGCTCGGCTACGCGGTGTACGCTACCGACCAGTGGCTCCCGAAGAGTCGGACCGACTGGATCGTTGTGGGTATCGGCGGCTCACTCCTGATCGCCGCGTACCACATCTTCCTGTTCGTCGGCGAGCAGGGTACCACCAGCGCCGCCGCCGCTATCGTCGTCAGCCTCTCGCCGATTCTCACGACTGGGTTCGCCCGCGCGTTCCTCCCGGACGAACGGCTCACGGCGCTGGGTATCGTCGGCCTGCTCATCGGGTTCGTCGGTGTCGGCGTTCTCAGCAACCCCGATCCGGGGAACCTTCTGGACCCCCGAACCGTGTCGCTGTTCTTGGTGTTCCTCGCAACCACGTCGTTCGCCCTCGGGAGCGTGCTGACCCGGCGGTTCGACGACGATTTAGAGATCGAGACGATGGAGGCGTGGTCGATGCTCCTCGGTGCGGTGCTTATGCACGGCGTCAGCCTCGGGGCCTCCGAGTCGATAGCTGACGTCCAGTGGACTGCTGAAGCCGTGCTGGCCCTGCTGTATCTGGTCATCGTCGCCAGCGCGCTTGGCTTCCTCATCTACTTCGACCTGCTGGAGCGACTCGGGCCCATCGAGATCAACCTCGTCTCCTACGCCGCGCCAGTCGTCGCCGCCGCCACTGGGCTGCTGTTCCTCGGTGAGACACCGACAGTCTACACGGGTGTCGGATTCGCCTGTATCCTCGTCGGGTTCGCGCTGTTGAAACGGGATGCGCTGCGAAACGAGGTCGCCCGGTTCAGCGGGACGCCGAACCGAGGCGATTGAGTCAGTCGCCGTGGTCTGGCGCCGCTGACACGTCCCGGAGGAACGCGACGATATCGTCCCCCTCAGCAGCGAGTCCCCCGCCCTGTGCCACCGTCGGCCGCCCGCCGCCACCGCCACCGAACTCCGACGTCACTCGGTCGACCACCGCGCCGGCATCGACGCCGCCTGTCGTCGCGACACCCAGATACTGGCCGTCGGCGTCCACCAGCGCGGCCACGTCGACCTCATCACCGACGGCTTGCTCCGCTCGGTCGGCCAGTCCGTTCGCGTCGAGCCCTGCCACGGTGCCGACGAGCCACCGCTGCCCGTCCATCTCGATGGCCTCGTCACGCAGGTCAGCGAGACGAGAATCGACGAGACGCTCTCGAAGGGCCGACACCGTGTCCCGGAGATCGTCGCGCTCTGACTGGAGGCTATCGACAGCATCCGGGAGTTCGGCAACGTTCGTATCCAGCGACTGGGCGGCAGCCATCGCCCGCTCGTGTTCGGTCGCCCGCTGACGGATTGCTCGCGGCCCGACGGCGAACTCGACACGAGTCAGCCCCTCGCCGGGATTGGATCGACCGAGCACCGTCACCGGTCCGATCTCTCGCGTGTTCCCGACGTGTGTCCCACCGCAGGCCGCCACGTCCCAGTCTTCGATGGTGACGACCCGGACTGTCTCGCCCTCGATTCCCTCTTCGGTCTTCGTATTGAACGCGATATCGTCGCGGTCCAGTGCCTCGTCACGCGGGATTTCTTCCCAGGTCACGTCGTAGGACTCCCAGACGGCGCGGTTAGTCAGCCGCTCAAGTTCGGTGAGTGTCTCGTCGTCGATTTCGGTCGTCGTCTCGAAATCTACCCGCACCTTCCCGGTGATAGCCGGCCCAAAGTCGTCGTCACCGGCGTCTTCCGGGACCGTCGCGCTGATGTCGAAGCCGCCGTAGCCGAGGTCCGACAGCAGCCGGCGACCAGCGCCGTAGAGGACGTGGCTGGCCGTGTGGGCACGCATACAGTACGTCCGAAACGCCGTGTCGATCTGGCCTTCGACCGTCTCGCCCGGGTCGAACGCCGGCGGCTCGGCCAGTTCGTGGACGATATCGCCGTTTCGGTGCTGGACGTCGACGACTTCAACGCCACCGAGAGTTCCCCGATCGGCCGGCTGGCCGCCGCCTTCGGCGTAGAAGTACGTCTCCGTTAGCACGACAGCGGTCGTGTCGGTACGCTCGACAGTCGACGTGAACGTCGTCACAGTGGGCTCGGCTGCGGCTATTCCCGTCATCAGGCGTGGCTACGTCGGCGCGAACAAAAACATCTGGGCGTGCCCCGGACGGACGAGTGTCCGGGACCATTCGGCCGACAGTAGCGCGGTTTTCGTGCGTGCCGGGGTAGTGTGGCCCAATCAATACTGCTCTGGCTGTTCGCAGTCGTGCTGTTCCCGACGCTTCTGTACGCAGCCGGTAAGCGGGACCGGCGTGAGCTAACCTGCGCGTAACTGGGGGAGTGGACAGGCTGAACGGTGGGACAGCGGCGTCTGACGCTCGGCAGACGGGCCATCAGGATCGGCGTCACGTCCTGCGGTTTTCACTTTCACCGTGAATTACCCGATTATATAGGGCCTGGCTCCCTGTCTGGCAATATGATCGAGCGATTACGCCGGGTCGTGGGGACTCGACAGCGGTCACATCTGGAGTGTCGACGCTGTGGAACCACCATCGAAACGGATAGCTCGACCTGCCCGGCCTGTGGCTCCGGCAACATCGCGCAGTACGAGCTCTGACCGCGGTCTCGGCCGGTCGTTCTGCTGGTTTCCGATTTTCAAACGCCGCCAGAAAGGTCTGAAACCGTTCGCTCAGCGACGCAAGAACGGGACAGTAGAAGCACTTACTGCTCGACAGATTCCCACACGTCAGACGAAATCTTCGCCGCAGAGTTGTCCGGATGTGTCATAGTGAGTTGGTCTCCAGATTCGACTGCGATGAGGTCGACAGTGTTGGTTTCCGTGTGATTTCGGGTCGGATACGTAAACGGTCGTGACCGCGTCGGAAGGTCGCTGATCGACGGACACTCCGGCGGCGTAACGACGTCGTCAGCGAACCCATCGGTGTGAATCGTCGACTGTGGCTTGTCTCGACCACGTCTATCAAGCCACTCAGAACATTTCTCCCCAAACGAAATGGTCTCAATGGCTGAGCGCACGCGGTACCTGACCCGGTCCAAAAGCGAGGGTGGCGGCACGTCGCCGTCGTCCGTCCTGGCCCGGGCACCCCGTGGCTCATCCATGGGTGTGAGACTCATAGACATAGCTAGGGAAGCACGGTACAAAACCGTTGTGTCGATCCGGTTTAGAGTTCGATTCGCTCGACGATCTGATTGCCGTCCTCCCGGGTGTTGAGCGCGACGATACGGACGTGTTCTTCCAAGCCAGAGTCCCTGAGTTTGGCTTTCAGAAGATTATCGACCTGGTAGACGCCGGCCGCGTTGTTCATCGAAATTTCGACGAGGACGGGATAGTCGTCGCCTGGGCTCAGCGTAACCGTCTCGATGGCCTGGCTGGAGACGGTATCGATACCGCGGCCGCCGTGCTTGTACGGAATGCGCGACCGACCGCGCTCCATGTCCAGCGCGTCGGCGACGCGAACGACGCCGGCTTCCAGCGTCAGCGGGTTTTCCTCGGTGTGATGGCAGAGAATGGCATGGAGAACCTCACCCTTTACCTGAACCGCCTGACGGATGCCGTAGAACTCCGGGAGGATGTCATCGAGGATGTCAGCCGCCAGCGGGATCGAATAGTACGGGTGTGAATCGCGGTGGACGACGTGCCCGATGTCGTGGAGCGTCGTCGCAAGTGCGATGATGACAGCCTCGTCAGCCTCGTCGAGGCCGTGGTCGGCCGCACCGTTGAACTCGACGCCGCCCTGCTTGAGGAGGTCATACAGGCACAGTGCTCGGTTCCGAACGATACCGATGTGTTTCGCGCCGTGGTCGTTGTACTGTTTGCGCGCGACGGGATTGATGTTCTGGGCTTCGAGATACGCCTGGATCTCCTCGTCAGTCGTAATAGTGTCGAGAACTGCGTTCAGTCGCCCGTCCGGGAACGCGTGGTCTGCCTCGGGGTCGTAAATCCGGCCGCTGGCATTGTCTCTATCAACGCTCATACCACATCCCAAACGACCCACAGCGAAAAATCCCCCACCGGCGCGATCAGGTGGCGGCGTCGATAACTTCGTCGTAGTCCGGTTCGACGCCAGGGTCGTCGCTGACCCAGGCGTACGTGACTTCCCGGTCTTCGTCGATAACGAAGACGGCCCGCTTGGCGACGTTCGGAACGCCCAGCGCCTCGAAGTCCATCGAAATGTCGTAGGCGTCGACGATTTCGCGCCCGGAGTCGCTGACGAGGTCGAACTCGAGTCCCAGTTCGTCACGGAACGCGTTCTGTGAGAACGGCGTATCGATGCTGACACCGTACAGCGTCGCCCCCGCCTCGGTGAGTTCGTCGAGTCGGTCCTGGAACGAGTTCATCTCGTGACTGCAAACGCTGGTGAACGCGCCCGGGAAGAACGCGAGCACGACCGGCCCATCGTCAACTGCCTCGGATAGCGTTATCTCATCAACGTCGCCATTGGCAATCGGTGCCGTGAAATCGGGTGCAGCGTCTCCGACTGATACCATACTGGCGACCTGGGTCGTGGCAGATAAAACCCTTTCCGACGCGGACGAGTCCCGAATCAGAACTGCGCGAACTTCGCGGTGACCTCGTCGATCCACTCCGGCAGTTCGCGGTCCGCGAGTGTCCCGTCGGCGTCACGGGTCGTGACGACATCTGCGATTTCGCCCTCGCGCGTGATATCGAGTCGCCACACCCCATCAGCCTCGATATCGACCCGAACGACGTCCTCTCCGACCGGTTTGATCGGTCGAATCGTTACCTCTTCCCCGCTCCTGACTTCCATCGTGTGACTATCGGCCGGCATCTGGTCTCTCTGAGCGCCCGACGGTAGTTATATCCCCGGGCGGAGAGTGCACCTGTCCGGCACTGTGGCTGGTGATACTGTCGGCTGTAACTATTTCAAGATATTCCTCACCCCGGGCGAAATCTTCACAGACTTACAGCCGACAGTATGAGCAGTGGCTTAACCAGAATATAATAAATTGACAGGACCGTGTAGCCGGTACTGCGGGTGCGAACCCGCACGCAGGCAAATCCGACGCCGGACATGGCTACGGAAATCGTGTCACCTGAACAGCCCCAGCTATCGACTCAGTCCCGTGGACATGCTGCGGTGTATCTGTCGACGTGCCAACCCAAGCCAGCGACACCGGGAAGTCAGAGACCGAGTGCCTCGTGTTGCCACTTCCGAGCCACACCCATTCCCCACTCCTCCTGTGTCGGGCCTCGCCGTCGGTTCCTGGCGAGGCCGTTTCGACAGACTAAGCCGCCACGGCTCGGTGATGACTAACGGTCTGTCTGCTGGCCACGCCAGACAGTACTGGAGAGTCGGCCTTGACGGCAGTGACTCGCCTGCCAGGCCGTCCTGAGCAAAAAGGTTATAATAGCAACCACGTAACCTTCGGATACAATGTTAGGGACATCCGGAGTACTGTTCCCGGGGATGCCCGGGACGACGGAGATGATGGTCATCCTCCTCATCGCCGTCCTGCTGTTCGGCGCGAACAAGATTCCGAAACTAGCGCGGTCGACCGGCGAAGCCATGGGCGAGTTCCAGAAGGGGCGCGAAGAAGTCGAGCAGGAACTCGAAGAGATGCGTGAGGGCGGCGCTGCAGAAGGGGCCGATGCATCCACCGTGGACTCGGCCGAGTCGACCGAGACGGCGACGGAAACCGAGACGTAATCTCGACCACTTCTCCGTTTTCAGCGGTCTGTAGTGATAACGAAAGGATTTTTCACCGCTCAATCGACCACCCGATAGGGCGTGTGGCCTAGTGGACCAGGGCGAGGGGTTCCTAACCCCTAGAACGCGGGTTCGAATCCCGCCACGCCCGTTTTCCGGCGAGCGACAGCGAGCCGTGAAAACGGCCCGGAGATTCGAACCCTACGAGACGAGCGGAGCGAGTCTCGGTCCGGTTCGAATCCCGCCACGCCCGCTTCGTGGTTTCTCGCGTCCGCTCGAAACACACTCGCGGCCGTGGCGACCCTCGCGAAACCTTCGGTTTCGCTCAGTCCCGCCACGCCCGTCGTGCGACGAACGGATGTGAGGAGTCGACGGACCCGGAGTTCGAACCCTGCAAGTCGCAACGGCGAGCGAAGCGAGACAACCGTCTTGCTCCGGTTCGAATCCCGCGAGACCCGCTGCAGCGGGTCTCGCGTAGTTCGCAAATGCTTCGCGTTTGCTCAGTCCCGCCACGCCCGTGCAGGGAACCGACGAGCGAAGCGAGTCTGTGACTGAACCGGCATGGCGGGATTCTAATCAGGGAGGTCGCGCGCAGCGGAGCGAATACGTCTGACCGTGACGTCGCGCAAAGAGGATGCGATACAATTGGGATACGTCGCAGTTGCTGTGCAGACTCCCCACAGCGCCTGAGATGCCAACGTATAAGTTTAGGCTTGCCTAACTCCTGCTGAAATGGACCGGGAGCCGTCCGAGCGGGCGGATGTCTGTGTCGTCGGGGCCGGGCCGGCAGGGGCACTCGTCGCGAGCCAACTCGCCAGCGACGGTCGCGACGTGGTCGTGCTGGAGGCCGGGCCGCGGTTCGACAGGTCGAAGCGCGAGCAGCAGATGGAACAGGCGATCCGGCCCGGCGACCACGGCTCTGTCTGGGAGATGGGCGGGGACCGCGACGCATTCAGTGCGAGCGGCGAGCGGTACTACCCGCTGAATATCTCGCGAGTGAAAGGGGTCGGCGGGTCGACGCTGCACTGGCAGGGGATGGTGATGCGGTTGCACCCGTCGGATTTCGACGGGAGCCACGACACCGACGACCCGGCGTGGCCGATCAGCTACGACGACCTGCGGCCGTACTACGCCGACGCCGAGCGGGCGCTGGGGGTCGCCGGGGACGCGGACAACCCCTTCGCACCACCGCGGGACGGTGCGTACCCGTTGCCCGGCTTTCCGCCGTCGTACAGCGATTCGTTGTTTGCTGAGGCCTGCGAGCAACTGGGCATCACGATGCACTCCGTTCCTAACGCCCGGAACTCCGAACCGTACGATGGCCGGGGGCCATGCGTCGGCTACGGGACCTGCCAACCGGTCTGTCCGTCCGGCGCGAAATACGACGCCAGCGTCCACATCGAGGACGCCGAGGCCGAGGGGGCACGCGTCATCGACCGCGCGCCGGTCCAGCGCCTCGTTACTGACACCGACGGACGCGTCGAAGCAGCCGTCTACGCGACACCGGACGGGACCGAACACCGACAGACGGCCCGCGAGTTCGTCATCGCGGCGGGCGGCGTCGAGACGCCGCGACTCCTCCTGCTATCGGAGAGCGACGGCTACCCGGACGGACTGGCGAACAGTTCGGGACTGGTCGGCCACTACTTCATGGACCACCTGTTTGCCGGCGCTGGCGGCACCCTCGACCGGGAGACACGCCAGAACCACGTCGGCTTTCTCACGAGCGAGTGCCACCAGTTCTACGACGACCCCGGGCAGGCAGTCGAGCGCGTCGCGGACGGCGAGACGGTGGTCGGGGCCACCGACGAGGCGCTGTCACCCCTCAAACTGGAGTTTCTGAACTACGCCGGTCCGTCGCCGGTCGAACTCGCGCTCTCCGGCGAGGAGTGGGGCGATACGCTGCTGTCGAGCCTCCGCGAGAGCTACGGCAACAGCATCGCGATGGGCGGGCTGGTCGGCCAGCCGCCGCGGAAGGAAAACCGGGTGACGCTGGACACGTCGACGACAGACGATCACGGCAATCCGGTTCCAGATATCCAGTGGTCGTGGGGCGAGCGACTGGAACGGTCGCTCAGTCGTGCGAACGAGATTCAACGCGCCGTGCTGTCGGAGCTGGGCGTCGACATCTCGTGGACGGTCGGGCCAGCGGACACCGGGCCGGCGTACCACCACATGGGCACGACGCGGATGGGGACTGAGCCTGAAAAGAGCGTCGTCAACCCACAGTTGCAGACCCACGACGTGGCGAATCTCTCAATCGCGTCCTCGTCGGTGTTCGTCACCGCCGGGTCGATGAACCCGACGCTGACTATCGCCGCGCTGGCGCTGAAGTGTGCTGACCACGTTTCCGAACGGCTTTAATCGGCGAAGTCCGTGAACACAGCCTTGCTTCGCCGAGTGACCGACCGGAGCCCGGGTACACCGTGGGCGATCCACACGGCGACAGCCAGGCCGAACAGCCCGAACTGGAACAGGACGTACGGCTCGACGGAGAGCGAGGCGAACTGCTCGACGAAGGAGGTGTCGTTGGCGTACGGCGGCGGTGGCCGGAGCGGCCAGACCAGAAAGCGAAGCCACTGTAGCTGTGTCAGGTCACCGCCGAGTAGCCCCGCTACCGCTGTCGGACTCATGTCGGTCAGCGTGTGTGCGAACGCACCGACCGTGAAGGCCTTTGAGAGGTCCGTTCTGCGATAGCAGACAGCGAGTCGGTGCAAGGCCACAGCGATGATGAGGAGGGTAAACACCGAATGGGCGAGCGACCGCCCTGACGGCAGGACACCGAACGTCCATGCGAGGGGCTTGTCGATCAGGTCCGGGAACTGCGACCCCACTGCCAGCGCGGTCAGCGTCGCCGCCGTCTGGCGACGGGTCGGGTCAAGGCGAGTGTAGACGACGTAAACGAGGTAGGCGACGGCGAGATGTCCCCACGGCCACATTGGGTACTGGTACGCCGGATGGTGATTTGTATCTGCTGATACAGGTCTGTCTGCACAGCGATCGGCAACCGAGATGCCGGCCGTTCAGTACAGGCCGAGAATCGCGCCGGCGTCGAGCAGGAGGAGAATCGACACAACGGACGCTCCCAGCAGGAACGGGCGTGCGTTCCGGGCCGGTTCGCGCACCTTCTGCTGATTGAAGCCGTCACTGAGCTTCGAGGCCCCGACTTCGACGAGGCCGGCCAGGATGAACCACAGGACGATCATCGTGATGACGAGGTGGCCGCGCCCGGTCCCCGTCAGCGACTCGGCGGTGTAGCGGGTCGCTGCCAGATGCCCGCCCGTCAGAAACAGGAGCAGTGCGCTCGCCCGTGACACCGTCTTGAGCTTCCCGGTAATCGCCAACAGCGGTCCCGGCGAGGAGTCGCCGTTCAGCGCCGTCGGGAGGACGGCGTAAGTCATGAACAACACGGTGCCAGCCCACAGCGCGGCGAATATCAGGTGAACCCCGAAGACAGCCGCGTTTACGACACTCATATGCGGCGGTTGGACGCGACCCTCTTCAACGTCGTGGGTTCGGTGTGGTTACTCCGAGGAATCGAAGGCATCGAGCGCGTCCGCGTCACCGGACATATCGAGTTCTTTGACCGCGTCGGTGTCGGCCGAGATATGCGTCTCGCGGTCCGTGTCGTAGTCCAGTTGGTCGATGAGGTGGACGAACGAACCGGGGTCGGGGATGAGGAAGATGCGGAGCGAGAACGCCACGTCGCTCTCCTTGATGTCGACGAGCGAGTCGAGCACGATGGTCAGCGAGTCCCGCCGGACGTGCGAGAGGGCCTTGTCGGCGATCTCGGTCGCGTCGTCCTGTACGACCGTCGGCGTCCCCATATTGATGGTCGCGTTCAGCGTGTTCGCGATGCCGTCGATGAAGCCCGAGGTGAGGATGTTACACATCTCTTGCAGCGCGGACTCGTGGAGCTGTGTGAACCCATCTTCGACACTGGAGCCGGTCATCAGCTCCGCGATTTCGGCGGCTGTCTCCGTCTCGAATGTCATCAGGAAGACGCCGTACGGCGGCTCTGTCAGCCGAACACGAGCGCTGTAGATGGTCCCGCCGCCCATTTCGGTGGCGATGTCCTCCGGCTGGACGAATGAGAGGCTCTTGATCTCGACGGCGGCGTCGACGCCGGCCAGTGTCGCCAGCGAGTCGGCGACCTGCTCAGCCCCGTCCTGAATGAGTCTGGTGATGAGCGTGAGTTTCCGAATATCGATGAGAAGCGGCATTGCACGCTATCAGGGCCTATGGTGTGTTACCGTTTTCGGTGGGGGCGGCGTCCCGGGGCTGCACGGTGGATCACCGTAACGCTCATTACCACTGACTGACAGGGCTTCGGTGGGGAGCGTGCTATTCCGTGCCTTACCCGTCCTCGACGGGTTTCACACGGGAGCCCACCAGCGTATTTCTACGGGTCTGGCTGGGGAGCCACGGCCACGCCCGATGTGAGCACGCTTAAGCCGCCCCGTCCGTTTTGCACAGCCATGGAACCACGGGACCTCTCCGCTCACACTGTCTATCGGGCAGGTCGCGGTATCGAGGAGGTCGCCCGGGAACTCGGTCTCGACCCGGACGACATGGTGAAGCTGGCGTCAAACGAGAACATGTTCGGGCCGAGCCCGGACGCCGTCGAGGCGATTCGCGGGTCGGCCGAACGGATGCATTCCTATCCGAAGGCCTCCCACGCCGACCTCGTCGACGAACTGGCGGCCATGTGGGACGTAACGCCCGAACAGGTGTGGCTGAGCAACGGCGGCGACGGCGCGCTGGACTGCCTCGCCCGGGCGATGCTCGACCCCGGCCAGGACGTGCTCGTCCCGTCGCCGGGCTTCGCGTACTACGCGATGAGCGCCCGCTATCACCACGGCGAGGTCAACGAGTACACGCTCTCGAAGGCCGACGACTTCGCTCAGACCGCCGACACCGTCCTGAAGGACTACGACGGCGAGCGCATCGTCTACCTCACCAGTCCGCACAACCCGACTGGCGCGGAGTTTTCGACCGACGCGGTCCGGACGATTGCCGAGGAGACCGACGAACAGACCCTCGTCGTCGTGGACGAGGCCTACGGGGAGTTCTCCGACCGGCCGAGCAAGCGGCCGTTACTCGACGACCGTGACGACGTCGCGCTCCTGCGTACGTTCTCGAAGGCCTACGGGCTCGCGGGCGTTCGCCTCGGCTACGCGGTGGTCCCCGAGGAATGGGCCGACGCCTACGCACGTATCAACACGCCGTTTTCGGCCAGCGAACTCGCCTGTCGCGCCGGGCTGGCGGCGCTTGACGACGACGACCACGTCGAGCGCTCCGTCGACACCGCCGCGTGGGCTCGGGAGTACCTCTCCGAGGAACTCGACTCGCCGACCTGGGACAGCGCCGGGAACTTCATTCTCGCGGAGGTCGGCGACGCGTCGGCCGTCGCGGACGCCGCCCAGGAGCGGGGCGTCATCATCCGCGATTGCTCCTCGTTCGGGCTGCCCGAGTGTATCCGCATCACCTGCGGGACACGCGAAGACACGGAGCGCGCCGTCTCGGTACTGAACGAAGTCATCGAGGTGGTCGAGGCGTGAGAGTCGCTGTCACCGGGACGCCGGGCACGGGCAAGACCACGGCGACGGAGCGCCTCGACACTGACCTCGACGTTCTACACCTCAACGACGTCATCAAAGAGGAGGGGTTCTCGACGGGCATCGACGAGGACCGCGGGAGCCTCGTCGCGGACCTGGACAAATTGTCCGAGTGGCTCGACGGCCGCGACGACGTGCTGTTCGAATCCCACCTCGCGCATCATTTCGCCGCCGACCGGGTGATTGTGCTGCGAGCCCATCCTGAAACCATCGTCGAGCGGCTTCGTGAGCGCGGCGACGACGATTCGAAGGCCTACGAGAACGCGGAGTCGGAAGCGCTCGATGTCATCCTCGGGGAAGCCGTCGAAGAGCACGGCATGGAATCGGTGTGCGAAATCGAGACGACGGACCGGGACCCCGACGCGGTGGCGAGCGAAATCCGGGCCGTCGTGGACGGCGAGCGCGAGCCCAGTGCGGGCACCGTCTCCTACATCGACTGGCTATGACGCTCGATAAGTTCCGCCCGCTGGCCGACCGCGCGCTCGGCCCGTTCGTCAGCGCCGCCAAGGTGGCCGGCCTCTCACCCAACGGCGTCAGCGTCATCGCGTTTCTGCTGGCCCTTGGAGCGGGCGGAGTGTACGCCGTTGCGGCGCGGGAGCCCCTGCTGTATCTCGGCGGTGCCGTTCTCGTCTTTTTGAACGGCTGGCTCGACCTCGTCGACGGCGCGCTCGCGCGTGAACTGAACGTCGCGTCCTCGGGCGGCGACCTGCTCGACCATGTGCTCGACCGCTACGCCGACATCGGTATCATCGTCGGCCTCGCCGCCGGCGTGAGCCAGTGGGAACTGGGCATCGCCGCCGTCACCGGCGTTTTGATGACTTCCTATCTCGGGACCCAGGCGCAGGCGGTCGGCCTCGACCGCGTGTACGGTGGCCTGCTCGGTCGCGCTGACCGGCTTGCACTTGTCGGTGTGGTCACGGGCGTCGCGGCGTTCGTCCCGAACGCACTGGCCGGCCTGTCGCTGGTCGGTTGGCTGCTGGTCGTGTTCGCCGTTGTCGGCCACGTCACCGCCGCTCAGCGGTTCTATCACGCGATGCGGGCGCTCGACTGAACATCGGCTCAGCAATTGACGGACCGGCATCCCGCTGAGAACGACCAGTGCACTATTTATACTGATCAGCGTGGCGAATCCCCCGACACACCATGAACGGGGATGAAGCCGAAACTCCATGTCACAAACCATTAAATAAACATGTCGACAATCAAGGATAGCGATGGAACACAGTTACCGCTACCGTGCCTATCCGACAGAAGGGGTAGCGGACGAACTGGAACATCAGGTAGATATTCATCGCCAACTATACAACCACGTCCGATGGGACTACACGAACAGCCCCGTGGATGCTAAGCCGAGTGAGTTCGACCAGAACAACAAACTCCCTGAGTGGAAGCAAAAATGGCCAGTGTTCGCGGAAACGTATTCGAAAGCCGCGCAAGCTACCGTTGCCCGCTTCCACCGCAACCTCTCGAACCTTCGTAAACAAAAAGAGAACGGGCACACCGTCGGTCGTCTCAAACGGCAAGCACCTACCGATTACCGGAGCGTGACGTACAACCAGTCTGGTTTCGACCTCGATGAAAAGAGGGGCCAAGACGGGTTTGCGTACGTTCGCTTCAGCAAAGTCGGATGGGTCAAAATACGGTACTCCCGTCCAATCCCTGCTGATTCCTCAATAAAGGAAGCCACGTTCAAGAAAGAGACTACCGGTGAGTGGTTCGTTTCCTTTGGGTTGGAAATCGACGACGCTAACTTGCCCGAGAAGCCCGATGTGGACTCACTCAACCCGAGCAACAGCGTGGGTATTGACCTCGGCATCTTGAACTACATCCATACCAGCGACGGGAAGACCGTGGATTGGCTCGACCTCGAAGGCGAATACGAACGACTCCGACGTGCGCACCGCAAACTCTCGCGGAAAGAACATGGGTCGAACAACTACGAGAATCAGCGAGTCGAAGTGGCGAAGGCCAAACGCGACATCCACCGGAAAGTACTGGACTACCAGCACAAAATAACGACGTGGCTCGTCAAGGAGTACGATGCCGTGTTTGTGGAGGACTTGAACGTTCAGAGTATGCTTCGAGCGGATGGAAGCGGTCGGAACAAGCAGGATGCGGCGTGGCGACAGTTTATCACTTTGCTTGAATACAAGGGCGATGTGTACGGTACGCACGTTGTGCAGGTCGAAGCGGCAGGGACGACAAAAGAATGTGCGGTGTGTGGTGTGGAGTCATCGAAGTCCATCTGGGTCCGGGAACACTCCTGTCCATCATGTGGGTTTGAGACAGATAGGGATGCGAATGCAGCGATGAACGTCTTGCAAAGGGGGTTTTCTGAACTAGGGCTGGGATGGCCCGAATCAACGCCTGTGGAGACTGTGACCGCTACGGACACCGCTGATCTTCAGCGAATGTCTGCAAGTCACGTCATCGAAACAGGAAGCCTGTCTACGTGAGAACAGGATTCCCCGCGCCAGCGTGCGCAGGGCAACATTCAAACCGCGCCCCGTCCAAGCCGTCGGTATGGTTCAGTGCGAGATGTGCGGGACGGAGGTTTCGTCTCCGAACCGCGTCAAAATCGAGGGAGCCGAACTCGACGTCTGTGACGAGTGTACCGACTTCGGCACGGAGGTCAAGACGGAGGAGACGTCGTCCACGTCGACGAAGTACTCGACGTCGTCCTCCTCGTCATCGTCGTCGAGTTCGTCCTCCTCGTCGAGTTCCTCGGGTGGTGGCGGGTCCGGTGGCCGCCGTCGAGATATGTTCGACGAGATGGACGAGATCGCACAGGATTACCACGACCGGATCCGCAAGGGCCGGGAGTCCCAGGGACTCAGCCAGGAGGAACTCGCCAAGCAACTCAACGAGAAGGCGAGCCTGATCCGGAAGCTCGAACAGGGTAACTCCCTGCCCAGCGACGACGTCCAGAAGAAACTCGAAAGCGCGCTCGAGATCTCCCTGAGCGCCGGCGGCAGCGCCGACGAGACGGAGTGGTCCGGCGGCAGCAGCGACGGCGAGTACACGCTCGGCGACGTCGTGAAGCGGAAGGACTAGGTTACAACTGGAGGTCGTCTTTCTCGACGTCGAGTTCGTCCGCGAGCGACTCGACGTTCGACGAGATACGCTCGATCTCGTCCTGAAGTTCCTGATACCGGTCGCTGTCCTGCAGTTCCCGGTCGGTCTTCTCGACGCGGAGGACGTTGCGCTTGAGCTTTTTCGACGTGAGTGTCCGGAGTCTGTCGTTGTACTCCCGGATCTTGTACAGTCGGTCGACAACCTCTTGGAGGTCGTCGCGAGTAACGGGTTTGACGAGGTAGTCGTCGACGCGCATCTCGATGATGTCGAAGTCGGGGTCGATAGCGGTGACCATCGCGACGCGGCATCGAAGGCCTTTCTCCTCGATCTGTGCGAGTACTTCGTTGCCGGAGACGACCGGCATCCGGCGGTCGAGCAGCACCACGTCGATGTCGGGCGACAGCAGTTCCAGTCCTTCCTCGCCGCTGTAGGCCGTCTGCACGTGATACTGGTCGGATAAATAATCGGTGTACAGATCGGCCAGGTGTTGTTCGTCCTCGACTATCAGAACGGTCGGTGTGTCGTCATCCCCTGCTGTCACGGCTTGTCTCGTTTCTTGTCTCGGCCGAAGCGTAATAATTGTCATCCCCGAGCGGTGGACCGAGATGGAACGACGGCGCAGTAGTAGGCACGCCAAACGGCGGCTTCGCAACCTATTTCCCGACAGCAGCCGGTGCGTTTCGTATGTTCGTCCTTGTCAATCTGAAGGCGTACCCGTGTGACCCAGTCGAAGTAGCGACCGCCGCCGCTGACGTCAGCGACGACTCCGGCGTTCGCGTCGCCGTCGCGCCACAGGCCGCACAGATCGGCCCTGTTGCGGAGACCGGCGTCGAAACGTGGGCCCAGCACGTCAGCGCCGTCGAGCACGGCAGCCACACCGGCAGTACACTCGCCGAGGCCGCCGCGGACGCCGGGGCCGTCGGGACCCTCTTGAACCACTCCGAGAACCGACTCAAGCTTGCGGACATCGACGGTGCGCTCGACGCCGCCGACCGCGCGGACCTCGAAACCATCGTCTGTGCGAACAACCCCGCACAGATCGGCGCGGCCGCCGCGCTCGACCCCGACGGCGTCGCCGTCGAACCGCCGGAACTCATCGGCACCGGCACGCCCGTCAGCAAGGCCGATCCGGACATCGTGACCGGCGCAGTCGACGCCGCCGCCCGCGTCAACGGCGACGTGGACGTGCTCTGTGGGGCCGGCATCTCGACTGGTGAGGACCTCGTCTCAGCGAGCGATCTCGGCGCGAGCGGCGTCCTGCTAGCGAGTGGCGTCGCGAAGGCCGACGACCCGCGTGCGGCGCTCGAAGACCTCGTCGAACCGCTACTGTAAAATCGCCGTTATCGCGGTACTACCTTTTCAGTCGCCGTTGCCGTCCAGAAACGCCGATTCGAGTCGGGAGACGACCGACTCTACCTCATCGTCGTCGAGTCGGCGGTCGCTCTCTTCTCGAACCAGCGCCGCAATCCGGGAATCGTACTTCCCGCGGCCGACGTGTTCGACCAGTTCGCGGAGTCGGAGTTCCCTGTTTCGCGCGTAGGCCGCCGTCCGGTCGCCGGAGCCGCCAGCCGAGAAGTGGGCGTTCAGCGGCGTTCCAGGGCCCTGCTCGCGGTAGTACGCGAGCATTCGGCGGGTCTTTCGGTCTAACTCCTCGATGTCGGCTCGCAAGTCGCCGTAGACGGCGGGCCCCTCGGAGTCGGATGTGGACTCGTCTTCAGCGGACCCAGTTGCCCCGTTCGACTCCTCGGCTTCGACGGCTTCGGCGATGGCTGCTCTCAGGTCCTCGTCATCAGCCTCAGTAGCGCCGTCCGATTCGGTGTGGTCGTTCGCTGGCACGGCTACCGCACCGGTGTCCGCGCTGGCCCCGTTCGTCGCCGCAGCAGCGTTGTCGGCGTGACCGTTCGACACCGGTTCGGCGTCCGCAGTGCTGGCATTCGTCGCTGAGTCATCGCTGGTGCTGCCGTTCATCGCTGCTCCGGCGTCCGCACTGCTACCGTTCGTCTCCGCACCGTCACTGGCGCTGCCGCCGTTCATCGCGGCCCCGTCCTCGGCAAAGGCACTGAACGCGTCGCCGAACCCGCCGCCGGACGTGGCGTCGGCCGTCTCGTCCGGTTCCGGAGACTGCTCGTCGGGACTGTCAGTGTCCGCCTCACTGTTGGTGTCTGCGTCGCCGTCCGACGTGGGTTGCTCGGCGAACCGTTCGCGCTGGCGGCGCATCTCCTCCTGTGCCGTCCGGCCGGGGTTGTAGTCGTCGGCCTGGTTCAGCATCGCCTCGGTGAACTGCTCGGCCATCCGCGAGAGGTCCCGGGCATCCTGCAGTTCCGCCTCCAGTTCGGCGATGCGGGAGTTCTTCTTGTCCAGTTCCTCGCGGAGTTCCTTGATGCGGTTCTCCGTCGCCTGCTGTTCCTCGCTGATGGTCTCCAGTTCGGAGACGAGGTCGTCGCTGACGGACTTGAGTTCCGGGCGCTCGAAGTCGTCGAGGCCGGGCGTCGCGCCGGCGTCGAACGTCTGTTTGCGGTGGAACTGGACCCGGCTGACCTGCTCGGCCCAGTCGTTCATCATGAACGCTTCCCCGTCGTCCAGGTCTTCGACGGCGTCAGCGTACTTGTTGTCGAGGATACGCCCGACCACTTTCGTGTCGTTGTTCCAGGTCAGGCGGTGCCAGACGAGCCAGTCACACTGGGTGATGTAGTCTTTCTTCACGTCGGCCGGGCGCTGGCTGATGCCGACGATTCCCAGTCCGTGTTTCCGGCCACGCTTCCCGATCTTGATGAGCATCTTCCCGACCTCGCCCATCGACCCCTTTTCTGGCATCCACTCGTGGCACTCCTCGACGAGCATCAAGAACGGCTGTTTCTGCTTTTTCGCCTTCGCGAACAGTTGCTTGGCGACCTCGGTCAGTAGCGTCTCGGCCTCCTCCTCGTCGAGGAACGACGAGATATCCAGAATGATAGGGACGTTCTGTTCCAGCGCCAGCGAGGCGATCTTGCCGGCGTGGTCTTCCGTGACCTGAATGTCGCACTCCTCGTCACCGCCGACGTGGAGGATCTCGTACTCCTCTTTCAGGCCGTAGTACTCGCCGTCGATATCGACGATGAGCAGACCGAACCCGTTGTCCAGCAGCTTCTCGGCGATGACACTCGCCGTGTTGGATTTCCCTGACCCGCTCTTGCCGGTGATGAATCCCCGGCCGGTCAGCAGTTCCACTACCGGGAGATTGACGGTCTCGCCCGGCTCCCCGGTCCCACCCGGCCCTGCGCTCGTCGTCGCGACAGTTATCTGTTCGGTCTCTGCCATGCGTTTCTGTCACGAATGAGACGCGCAGGCCCCATAACTCTCCGTCAGACGCCCATCAGCTGTGGAACAGGTCTGGACGCAGCAAGCAGTTCGAAGCCAGTCCGAGGTTTCGCTCGCTCGGGCTTCAAATTCTCGTGTGCTACCGACGGGGCTTCGGTTACCGACGCCGCTATGACTTCGTTTCGGGCGTCCGACTGGGGTCCCACTCGTCGTAATGGACCAGTTCCGTTCTGTCGATGCGATTACGCCAGCCTTCCCGTTGCAGTACCGGTTCAGCAGGGAAGCCGTCTTCGGGGTAGCCGACACAGAGGTAGGCCACAGGCTGAACGTGGTGTGGAATGTTCAGCACCGCACGGAGTTCGTGGGGATACAGAAACGAGACCCAGCCGACACCGATGCCCTCGGCACGGGCAGCGAGCCAGAGGTTCTGTACGGCGAGACACGTCGAATAGACGTCCATTCGCCGCATCGTGTTCCGGCCGAGAACGTGTGGCGCAGCGCGAGTGGGGTCACAGGTAACACAGATATTCACCGGGGCATCGGTTATCCCCTCCAGTTTCAACTGGCCGAAATCCGATTTGCGCGGCTCCTCGTAGCCTTCGCGTGCGGCGGCTATCGCCCGTTCGGCAATCGCTGCGACCGCTGATTTCGTCTGCTCGTCCTCGATCACGACGAAATCCCACGGTTGCGAGAACCCGACGCTGGGCGCGTTGTGTGCAGCATCAAGGACCCGTGTCAGTACGTCCTCGGGAACGGAGTCCGCGGCAAATCGTCTAATGTCCCGTCGCGAGTAGATGGACTTGTAGACCGCCTCGCGGTCGCGTGGTCCGAACTCGACCATATCTTCCCTGACAAACGACAGTTGTAAACCGGTTGTGCTGACCGACAGTGTCCCGGGTACGACGGGATGCGAACGCGAAACGGACCGTGAGCGGTGCCAGTCAGCCCGAGACGGGGTAACGGCTATTGTGGTGGGACACCTTGACACACTCGTTCGGCTGGGGCTGTCCATGGACAGGTACGAGACGTTCGTCGAGGACGGAACGGTGTACGTCGGGAGTGACGACGGTCCACTCGAAGTGGCACCGCTCGAAGACATCGTCGCGGCTGCCGGCGGCCCGGCCTGGACGATCACCTACTCCGAGGCAGAGAAAGAGCGCTACGCCGGGATGGACACCAGCGACGAAGGACTGGTGGTCGACGTAGTCGATATGTTACACGCGATGACCCACAGCCAGCGGTTCGTCGACACGCTGGCCGCGCATCCGACAGCAGTCCCAGCAGACGACACTATTTCTCCGCGAGCAGGTCTGTTCGTCGGGAAACTGCTGGAGAATCTGGAACACGGTGTCGCCTAACTAGAAATCCGCGAGCGTGGTCTGGCCGGGCGGGAGTGAAATGTGAGTGTCAGCGGGGCCTCCATCTTCGTCCATCGTATCTCCGGCAGCCTCGCTCTCACCGAACGTTCCGAGACCGACCTGTCCTTCCTCGTCCTGTTCTTTAGCCGTCTCCGAGCTGTTGTCGGCGACGGAGCTATCGGTCGTCTCCTCGGTTCCGGAGCCACCGCCGAACCCGTCCAGATTGGCCTGCTCGCCGGCCGAGAAATCAAGGTTCGAGACGCGGACACCGACCTTCCGAACCGGGTCGTCGTCGAACTCGCCGAGCAGGTCGAGCGCGACGCGCCTGACAAGGTCGGGCTCCTCGACCGGGCCGGGGAGCGACCGGGCACGCGTGTTCACGTCGAACGGCGGCGTCACGACCTTGATGCCGATGGTCTGGTAGCGCGCGCCCTTTCGCTGTGCACGGTCGGCGACAGCGTCGGCGAGGGTGCGAACCTGCCGACACTTGGCCTCCATCTCGGCCGTCGCTTCGGTGAACGCGGACTCCCGCGAGAGGCTCTTGGGGTCGCCTTTCGGTGTCACCGACCGCTCGTCCTCGCCGCGGGCGTAGCGGCGTATCTCGCGGCCGCGCTCGCCGAAGCGCTCGGCAAGCAGTTCCGGGTCAGCGGCCGCCAGATCGCCCGCGGTTTCGATATCGAGCGAGGCGAGTTCCCTGGCGGTGACCGGGCCGACGCCGTGGACGTCCTCGACGGGGAGGTCATCGAAGAACTCTCGGACAGCCCCGGGTTCGACGACGATTAGGCCGTCCGGCTTGTCGCGGTCGCTGGCCACCTTCGCGGCGCTCATCGTCGGCGCGACGCCGACGCTCGCCGCCACGCCCACCTCCGATTCGATGGTGTCTTTCAGGTCTTGTGCCCACGACTCGACGGTCTCCCAGGAGACCTGTTCGGTCACATCCAGATACGCCTCGTCGATGCTCACCTCGCGGACGACGGCCGCTTCTGCATGGAGGATGTCCCGGACATCCGCGGCGACGGACTCGTAGAAGTCCATCTCGACCGGGCGGTAGAACCCAGCATCCTCGACATCGAGGGCCGGGTCGTCGACAGCGTCGACCTTCCGTGGGAGCCGTTCCAGCGCCTCAGAGATCGCCATCGCCGACTCGACACCGTACGCCCGGGCCTCGTAGCTCGCTGTCGCGACGGCCCCGTGGGTCGCGCCGTTCTCGTAGCCCATCCCCACGACGAGCGGCTCGCCTCTGAGTGCCGGCTCCCGCCGCTGTTCGCAGGCGGCGTAGAAACAGTCCATGTCGACGTGCGCGACTATTTGCTCGGGTCCGCTGGTTCCAGGGAGCCGCGCGGCGTCCATATCCGACGCTACACGTACTGGCAGAAAACCCCACCGGCCCTCGCCGGCCCTATCAGGTCAACGTTTGGACTACTGTATCGAAACCACCTCGAAAAACGGGAGCAGGGAAAGTGGTGGGGGTGGGGGTGAGGTGTCAGCTGCTCCGTCTGCCGTTAGTTTCAAAGCGATACGTGGCCGGTGGAGTGGCCAGTCTCCACCGGCGATGATCGTCCGCCGATGCCAATCCCGGATGGTACGACGGTCGTTCCCGCCGGGAGCGTAGGAAGCTCCATGTTAACAAAAGTCATGATAATACTTCAATGTTGGCCGAAGTTATGTCTGCCTCACACTTTGAGGTCCCCCGGCCGCGCCCCGCTCGAAACGCTTTCAGTCCTCTCCCCACGACTGCGACGTAATGACCGAACTGACTGACTCACTGCCGGACAGACCGCTCTCGACGAGCGAAATCTCTGCCCTCGAAGCCCAGCACGACGACTACGGGTTCGCGCCAGTCGGGTTCTTCCCCGACCTCGACGTGGTGGCCGCGTTCGTCGTCATCATCGACGGCGACCGCGGCTACAGCCTCGGCTACGACCGCGACGGCGACGGCTGGGTCGTCGTCGAGTCCTTCGAGGACGGCGAGGACTTCGCTGGCGTCACCGACCGCCTGCAGGAATGGATGGGCGACGACTGGCAAGAGTTCGAGCAGGCTGCGGTCGAACCGGAGTGACGGCGTCAGTTGGCTTCAAAGGCGGCTGAGAGACCTCGGCGACGTCCAAAACGTCTGATAACGCCTCGGCTGGTCGTTTTTGTTGCTGTAGAATGCGGCGACCGGGATTTGAACCCGGGCCATGAGCTTGGAAGGCTCAGGTCCTACCACTAGACCACCGCCGCGCATCGCTTCGCGTCTTCGCGGCGTGCCTCGCGATTCCGCTGGAATCGCTCGCCACCGTCGCGCTCTCACTGCGTTCGCGCGCGGCGTCGTTCGCAAATCCGTTGGATTTGCTCACCACCGCCACTCACTCGTGCGGACACAGACCAGATGGACTGTGTTTCGCCCGAGTGCGAACGTACACATCCATAGATGGAAGGCAATTAAGTGCGTTTCCCTTCTGGCTCGACGACCCCGTAACAGTTGCCGCTTGACAGCTCCATCGAGACGAGCCGGAGGTCGCTGTCGGCGACATCGCGCTCGAACTCGGCCGGCGCGTAGATGTGGTAGAACCGCGGGACCGTCTCGCCGCCGGGGAGCGTCCAGTCGACGGTCGTGTCAAAGCCCTCGTCCGCGTCGGGGTCGGCGTCGAAGCGGTCGTGGGCCGTGCTCCACGCGCTGACGAGCGCCCGAGCGCCCGGCGCGAGGACGCGGGCCAGTTCGTCCAGACTGGCGCGGCGGGCGGCCTGCGACGGGAGGTGATGCAGCGTCGCGACGTACACCGCGAGGTCAACGGACCCGGCTGTGAGCGGGAGCCGGGTCGCATCGCCCTGCAGCAGCGCAACGCTGTCGCCGACGCGGTCGGTCGCCGCCCGCAGGAGCGCGCGGCTGGCGTCGAGGCCGACGACGCGGTCAGCGACCCCAGCGAGCAGTTCCGCGTGGCGGCCGTTGCCACAGCCGACATCGAGCGCCGTCCCGACACTGCCGCACTCGTCGACGAACGATTCGACCTCCGGCCAGGCGTACTCGCGGGTCTTCGAGAAGTGGTCGCCGATGTCCTCGTAGGTCCGGCGGACGGCGGCCCGCGAGCGCGCCGGTTCGTCACTGTCGGCGCTTGGGTCGGCGGGTGGCATCGGTCGACCGCGTTACTCCGCGCCGTACTTTTCGGGGTAGGCCTCGGCGAGTAGCTCGTCCTCGTCGGCCAGTCGCTCCCGGACCGGGTCGATAACGTCCGAGATCGCGCTTGCGGCGGACGGCTTCAGGTCGGCAGGGTGGAGTTCGCCGCTGACGAAGTCTGCCTCGACCTCGTCGTAGCTCTCGTAGGTGAGGTCCCCGCCGTACTCCTCGGGGCGCTCGACGACGAAGGACTCACCGCGAACGTCCAGAATCGGGAAGACGAGGTGGTTGAGGTACTCCAGCACGCCGTTCTCCTCGACCTCGCCGGCTGGGCAGTACGCCTGATTGATTTTCTCGTCGACCTCATCGGGGCTGTCGGTGAGGTTGACCTTCGACGCTTCGTCCGAGGCGCTCATCTTGCCGCCGGACAGGCCCGACAGCAGCGGCGCGAACAGACAGATCGGCGACTCGCCGCCGTGGTCCGGGAGGATTTCGCGCGAGAGCATGTAGATGCCGCGCTGGTCGACGCCGCCGTAGGCGATGTCGGCGTCCAGCGCCTTCACGTCAAGCGTCTGCATCAGCGGGTAGATGAGTCCGCCGAGGTTCGGGCTCTCAGATTCGCGGACGACCTCGCTGGCCGCGCGCTGCGTACGAGAGATGGTCGTCTCGGCGGCCATCCGGTACATCTCCAGCGTGTACTCTTCGTCGAGCTGGAAGTCGGTCCCGCGGACGAAGGTCACGTCCTCGGGGTCCGCGCCGGCCGCTTCAATCATGCCCTCGATGGCCGTCTCGTAGTAGGCCGAGCGGGCGTCAAGTAGGTCGAACGGCGATTTGTTGTCGTCAAGATGGGCGTGCAGGTCCGCGATGAGGACCGTCACGTCGACGCCGGCCCGCAGGAAGTCCGCGAGCTTTCGCATCGTCGTGAAGTGGCCGATGTGCATCTCGCCGGTCGGCGCGTAGCCGATGTACGCCGACGGGTCGCTCTCCTCGAACAGCGTTCGCAGTTCGTCCTCGGTGACGACCTCTGTGGTGTGTTGCGTCACCAGATCGAGTCGCTCGGCGGTATCCATACCGATGTGTGGCCGGTCCGGCGATTAAAACGTTCCTGTCCGGTGTGACGGGCTGTCGGGGTGGGCCGTACTGTTTTACGACAGCGGGGCACAATCGGGGGTAGATGTCGCTCCTGTTCGACCACGTCATCGGGTCCTTCGACCTCGACGACGCCACGCTGTGTGTCCCCGATGACGACGCCCTCGACGACCGCGGCGATGTCATCCCCGCACGGCCCGTCGCCGAGTTCGCGAGCCACCACGACGGACTCGCCCACCCCGAGGAGGACTGGGTGTGCATCCCGCTGCACGAACCGGGTTCGGCGCGGCTCACCGGCGAGTTCGTCGCCTTCACCGACCACTCCCTTCACGGCGGAATATTCGTTTTCGAGCGCGACGGCGAACGTGACTTCGTCGACGCGGACGACTTCGGGGCCACGGGACTCGCCGACCGGATCCGCTTCTGGCACTCCGACTACGTCCCGGAGACGTACCCGCCCTCCTACGACTCACCGATAGACGACAGTGAGCCGCCGCGGAACCCGATACCGCGAGATGACCTGATTGCGGGCCTTCACGCACACGTCGAACGCGAACGCGAAGCGACTCGCCAGCACAACCGAGAACGGGCCGAGCGGCGCTCGCCGGGCGAGGTGTACGAGGCCGGTGGCGACGCGGTCCCCGAACTCCACGCACGGGGGAGGGACGACGGAACGTACCGGTTCCGCGTCGACCCGCCCGCCGACGTTGCCGCCGAATGGAGCGGCGACTGGGCCTTCGTCGTGGAATCCGTCTTCGGCATCCACCAGGGGAACGAGGTGCTGGTCCACGACGTGGACGGGTCCCGAGCGACCGGCCCGTTCCCGGTCGCGGCGACGGTCGAGCGTATCCGCGGGCGGTCGGTCTGGCTCGCGGTGAACTGGGCCGAGGTCGACGGGGCGACGACACTGGAAAGCGCGCTCACCGACGGTGACGCCACCTACGGACTCACAGCATTGCTCAACCCCGTTCCGTTCGACCGCGAACGGGAGGCGGTCGAGGCCTTGTCTGACCACCGCTTCCGGGACGTGCTCGCCGGCGACCGGCCGATAACTTTCTCGAACGGGGCGGCCGCCCGGAGCGACCAGTTCGACGCGGAACTGAATCAGGAGCAGCAACTGGCCGTCGAGCACGCGCTCCTTGCCGACGACCTGTTCTGTATTCACGGCCCGCCGGGGACCGGAAAGACGCGGACGCTGGTCGAAATCGTCCGACGGGCCGCACAGGCTGGTGAGGACGTGCTAGTGTGTGCCGACTCGAACCAGGCCGTCGACAACCTCGTTGCGGGGGCGTCGACGCGCGAGGCGGCGGACCCGCAGTCGCTGCACGCGTACGGCCAGCACGGCGACGGCGACTACACCCTCGACCGCGTGAACGCGGGCCAGTCGTCGAACGGCGTCGTCCGGCGGGCCTACGGCGACGTACCCGGGCGGGCCGACGTGGTAGCGGTGACGAACAACAGCGCCGCCACGCTCGCCCGGGAGTTCGATCTGGTCGTGCTCGACGAGGCGACGCAGTCGACCTGTGCGGCGTCGTGTATCCCGCTGGTCCGGGCCGACCGCGCCGTGCTCGCCGGCGACCACCGACAGCTCCCGCCCTACAGCGCGAGCGACGAACCGCCGGCGTCGAGCTACGGCCACTCGCTGTTCGAGCATCTCTACGCTGACGGCGGCGTCTACGATGGTGTCGGCCTCCAGCTCCAGACCCAGTACCGGATGCACCGGGACATCGCGTACTTCCCGAACCGGCGGTTCTACGACCGAACGCTGCGGAACGGGCGGGCCGTCAACCCGCTCTCCGACCGACCAGCGATAGAGGGGTACAACGTCGGCGGCCGGGTCGAGACCGTCGGGCACTCCAGGACGAATCCCACCGAAGCCCGCCTCGTCGCGCATCTCGTTCAGGATCTGTTGTCGGACGTGCCCGCCGAGGAGATCGGCGTCATCACGCCCTACAGCGCGCAGGTGTCGAAGATCCGTGAAATACTTACCGAGCGTACTGACGCCGCTGACGGCGTCACCGTCGACACCATCGACTCGTTTCAGGGCGGCGAACGGACGGCCATCGTGCTGTCGCTCGTCCGGAGCAACGCAGACGGGAACGTCGGGTTCCTCGGGCGACCGGTCGACGGCCCCCGGCGGTTGAACGTCGCGCTCACGCGGGCGAAGCGCTACTGCGCCGTTGTCGCCGACTGGCACACGCTCCGCTACGACGCCGACGGGAAGTGCACGGACCTCTACAGCGACCTGTATCAGTTCGTCTCGAACACCGACCGCCTGAACGACGTTGACCCCGAGTTCATCCCGGTATAGCCGGCCAGCTACGGTCCGACTGCGATGGGTCCAAATACGTCCGGCCCAACTGTCTCACATGTACACGGGGAAGACGGAGAAGGCCTGCTGTCTGTGCGGGAATCCCGACACCGCGACCCGTCTGGACCTGCCGCCGCGGGCGGTCCCACTGCTCAAGCACGCCGACCCCATCGCCTGGCAGGACATCGTCGGCGAGGTGTCCATCTACTTCTGTGACTCCGATTGGGAGACGGTACGTGACCTCGTGTTAGAGACCGGGATGAGCCCGCTGTCCCGGTGTAACGCCGCTCGCGCTTCCTTCGACCTCCGGGAAGACTTCGAAGCGCTGCTGAACGACATCCGGGACGAGCCGGACCACACGGAGATCGAATCGGAGATGCGCGCCGAAGCCGAGGAGACGCTGGCGAACCGCGACGACCCCTACGTCGAAGAGCGGGACCTCGTGGAGGCTCGCGTCATCGAGTGGGTCTTCGAGGACACCGAGGGTGAGTAATCCTACGAAGGCAGCGGTATCGCTCCGTATCCAAACTGTTTTGACCACCCACAGCCGTGTGTCAAGCGATGACTGTACGCGTAGGTGTGCTCGGTGCGACTGGCGCAGTCGGGCAGCGACTGATCCAACTGCTCGACCCCCACTCCGAGTTCGAGATTGCAGCACTGACGGCCAGCGACGCAAGCGTTGGCGAGACATACAAGGACGCCGCCAAGTGGCGCGTCGACTCCCCGATTCCCGAGGACGTGGCCGGGTTAGAGGTCCGCGCCACCGACCCTGATTCGGTACCCGACGACGTCGATCTCATCTTTTCTTCGCTCCCGTCGAGCGTCGGCGCGGAGGTCGAACCGGAGTTCTGCGAGGCCGGCTACACTGTCTCCTCGAACTCCTCGAACGGCCGGATGGACGAGGACGTGCCGCTCATCATCCCCGAGGTCAACGCCGACCACGTCGACCTCCTCGAAGTCCAGCGCGACGAACGTGGCTGGGACGGCGCGCTCCTGAAGAACCCGAACTGCTCGACGATTACGATGGTCCCGCCGCTGGCCACCCTCGACCGAGAGTTCGACCTGACCGACGTACGTGTCTCGACGCTTCAGGCCGTCTCCGGCGCGGGCTACTCCGGCGTCTCGTCGATGGAGATCATCGACAACGCCATCCCGCACATCGGTGGCGAAGAGCAGAAGATGGAGACCGAATCGCGCAAGCTCCTGGGTTCGTTCGACGGCGCGGAAGTCCATCTCAACGAGATGGACGTGGCAGCCTCCTGTAACCGCATCCCGACGCTCGACGGCCACCTCGAAAACGTTTGGGCCGACACCACGGAGGACATCTCCACGGCTGATGCCGAGGCCGCGATGGAGTCGGCTACCGGTATCGACCTGCCGTCCTCGCCGGAGAAACTCATCACGGTGTTCGAGGAACCCGACCGCCCACAGCCGCGACTGGACCGCAACGTCGAGGACGGCATGGGCGTCGCAGTCGGTGGGTTCCGCGAGACGACCGACGGCGTCCAGTTCAACTGCCTCGCGCACAACACGATGCGCGGTGCTGCCGGTGCGAGCGTGCTGAACGGCGAACTGCTGAACAAGCGCGGCTATCTGTAAGGGCTATCGCGTTCGGTTCAGCGATAGCCCTCACAGCGCAATCTGGTTCCTGAGCCCGTCCCACTCGCCGGTTCGCTCGGCCCGCTGGACGTTCTCGGCGACGATATCGGCCAGCCGCTCGTAGTAGCTCGGCGTGTGGCCGGCGTTGTGGGGCGTGATGAGGACGTTCTCGAAGTCCCACAGCGGATGGCCGCTGGGCAGCGGTTCGGGGTCGGTCACGTCCAGCGCCGCGCCGTCGATGTGGTTTCGCTGGAGCGCACTGACCAGCGCGTCGGTGTCGACCACCGGGCCGCGAGCGACGTTGGTGAGCACCGCGTCGGGAGGCATCGTCTGGAACGCCTCCTCGTCGATGAGGTGGCGCGTCTCGTCCGTGAGCGGGCAGGCGAGCCCGATGTACTCCGCGTCGGCGACCGCCTCGTGAATTTCGTCGAAGCCGTACACCTCGTCGGTCGGCCCACCCTTTTCGGGCGAGTAGCGGACACCGACGGTCTCCACGTCGAACCCGGAAAGCCGGTCGACGATGGCCTCCCCGATCTCGCCGAGGCCGACGACACAGGCGCGGCTGCCGGCGAAATCGTCGGTCTGGAACGACTGCCAGACGTGGTCGCGCTGGTGGCGGCGAGCGGTGAAAAAGCCCCTAGCGAAGGCGAGCCACGACCCGACGACGTTCTCAGCGACGTTCGGACCGTGGACGCCGGAGGCCGTGGTAAGCGCGATGTCGCGGTCGGCCAGTTCCGAGAGCGGGAGGTGGTCGTATCCAGCGTATGTCCCTGCAAACAGCTTCAGCGAGTCGGCAGTATCGACCAGGTCCGGCGAGACATCGTTGCCGGTCAGAACCGTTGCGTTCGCAATCAGGTCGCGCTCGGCTTCGGGCGTCTCCGCGATGGCGATGTCCCACTCCGGCAGTCGCTCCCGGAGCGCTGCCGCGTACTGGTCGACCGGCATTCCGTGAACGTCGTATCGGGTCACGACGATGTCGGCCATTGAACCCCTCCTGTGACGTGCGGAGTCATACCGGCTGTTCCACGCGGGGGCCTCAAAACGGTGCCGGCAGTCCGTCGATCGCATGCCGAGAATAGTATTGGTTTAACAATAGTTAGAGAACAGGAGAAATACCATCCTGAATTAGTAAAATTTGTAGTAATAGTACGCCGATATCTTAGCATATTTGTAGGATGACCAACGTAGAACTTCGAAGGAATGGGGAGACCGACGAGCGTTGCGGTGATCGATGACGATACGGACTATAGACAGCTCTACAAACTTTGGCTTCCGGAAGAATACGAGGTTATAGAGGCCGGTGACGGCCGTACAGGGTTACAGCGGATTGACGACTCAATCGATGCGGTACTGCTGGACCGGCAGATGCCGAAACTGAGCGGCGAAACGGTCGCCGAAAAGCTCCGACAGCGGTCAGTTACCCCTGCGGTCGTAATGATCAGTAGCGTCAAGCCGGACGTGGATATTCTGGACATTCCCGTCGATTCGTATCTCAGAAAGCCTGCCGACCGGGATACCCTGGTGTCGGTACTCTCGGCAGTTCAGCGCCGGTGCGAATACGAGACGGAGCGTCGGGAACTCCTGGGACTTGCCGACCGACGAGACACAGTCGCTGACGCTGTCCGAGCGACAGCGCTCGCGGAGAGCGACGCGTACAAGCGGGCCGTCGAACGGCTGGAACAACACGACGTGTCACTCGCCGACGCAGCGTCCGAACCGTAGCGCGCAGTGCATTCCAGTTCAGACACAGAGGGTCGTCAGACCGCGGATTCGATGCAAGACAATAGGTTTTAGCGGGCGCGGGACACCGTAGCGGGTATGGAACACGTAGACGTCGCCATTGTGGGTGGTGGCCCGGCCGGGTCGTCGGCGGCCGAGGCTGCAGCCGACCACGGGGCCGACGCCGTCCTTCTCGAAAAGGGGGTCCCCAGAGCCGACCGCGAGGGGGCGGGGCCGGACTCGACTGATGCCGCCGGGCTGCTCGATTACTGGTTCGACATCATGGACATTCCACGGTCGGAGTTCCCCGAGGATGTTGTGCTGAGCGAACTCGACGGGGCGAAGTTCTACGGCCCCTCGACGGAGATGACGCTCACGGAGACCGGTATCAGCGCCAGCGCCGACGGCTTCGGCATCACGTTCCACCGGGCGCGGTTCGACGACTGGCTCCGCGAACGGGCGACGGAAGCGGGCGCGGACTACCGCGTCGGCGTCAGCGTCACCGGCGTCGAGACCGACCTGGGGAGTTCGCCACGACACACCGTTCGGCTGGCCAACGGTGAAGATATCGCCGCTGAGTACGTGATCCTCGCGGATGGCCCACAGCGGACCGTCACTGGCGGGACGCTCGACCAGGTCCTCCCGGCCGGACAGACGATGGCCGACATCATGCCCTCGAACAAGGCCAACCACATCGCCTATCAGGAGCACCGACGGATGCCCGAGGAACTGTTCACGCCGGAGTTCATCGAGTTCTGGTGGGGCATCATGCCCGGCCACACGGCGTATCCGTGGATTTTCCCGAACGACGCCCCCGTCGCCCGCATCGGCCTCACGATGCCCATCGGGTTGGACATCGACGCCTACGACCGCAGCGAGTGGGACCTGCTCAGAGAGAGCGACGAGAGCATCCCGCAGGGCCGGCAGTACATCGAGCGACTGCTCGAACAGGAGTTCCAGGCGTACGATCTCGAGGACTTCCCGCTCGTCGAGGACCGCGGGAAATCGAAAGGGACGGAGACGTACCCGATCTCCTCGACCCGACCGATAGAGTCCCCGGTGGGTGCCGGCATCGCTGTGGCCGGCGGGGCAATGGGGACCACCTCGGCGTTCCACGAGGGCGGCGACCACGTCGCCGTTCGCACCGGGAAGATAGCCGGTCGCCTCGCCGCGAACGACCGCCTCGAACGGTACAACGACGCCTGGCACGACGCCATCGGCGACGAAATCCTCCGGAACGTTACCTTCGCGGACATGGTCCGGGACTGGCGGCCCGGCGACTGGGACCGGGCCTTTACCACCGCCAACGACCTGATGGACGCCCGTGGCATCAAGGCCGACGCGGCGCTCCGTGGCGGCCTCAACGGCATTAAGATGGTCCTCGGGTACAAGTGGGGGAAGTTCTCCTACCGCAACGGCAAGTACGTCCAACTGCGCGAGGACGACTACGCCGTCTGAACGTCACCCTTAGGTGTGCGACCGGCGAACTGCTAGTGCGTGCCTTCAATCCCCGACAGAGACCCGTCACCGGGACGATGACGACCCGGAGAACCCGGGCACGCGACATGACCGCGGTTCATACCGCACTTGGTCGTCTATCGACGACCCGCCAGACGGTTGCACCGTCTGGGCGTTCGGTGATTACGCCATAATCACCCGCGCTCGCGGCTACCACCGCTCGCGCAATCGGTCGCCGTATCCGGCGACCCGCCCGGCACGAGGGTTTGCCGGCTGACGTGGCACACCGCCGAGGATGATGCCGGACGTTAGTGTTCCGGGCGTACATTTCGAGTCTACTAGTGGCAATATTTGACATGATACGGACAGAGCCACAGTGGCTCTGCTGTGTCACTGAGACGAATTTCTCCGTGATGGTACCCTGTTAGCCGGATCTTCGGGAACCGTTGATAGTGGTATTCCCAACAGTAGGGCTGTCGAGTTGAGTCACATCTCTCAGATTTTCACAGTCTCGATAATGCGGCTGAGTGGCCACTATTGCCCGAGATTTGAAAATTTGCTCGGGGTGCGTTGTCTGTTTCCGCAGCCGATGTCTGTATGATAAAGATATTTGCAGTAACATTTAAATATAGATTGGTTGACAGCATAGTTGTAGCTTAGATAATGTTCAGAAACGATCAGGATGGTTCGATTTCCGAGCGGCGTAGCTTCTTGAAAACGGTCAGTGCCGCTGGCCTCGCATGTCTCGCTGGCTGTAGTGGAGACGGCGGTAGCGGCGCTGGTGGTGACGGGGATAGTGGCAGCGACGGCAGTGGCAGCGACGGCAGTGGTGGAGACAGCGGCGGCAGCGACGGCAGTGGCGGCAGTACAAATTGGACAGTTGGAACGTCAGGGCCGGAGACGGCGACTCACGCGTCGGGGGTAGCGATGGCACAGCTGCTCTCGGAAAAGTCCGACGACATCAGCATGAGCGCCCAGACGACCGGCGGGACCGCCGCAAACCCTCGGTTGATCGCTCAGGGAGACATCGATATCGCCCAGAGTACCGACTGGGCAGTCGCGCGCTCAAACAGCGGCGGAGACCCGTACGGGGAACCGGTCGGGAAGACGATGACGCAGGTGTTACCGTTCATGACTCTGGAGTACTACCTCGTCAGGCGGACTGACGATGCACTCGAAGGCATCGAGTCGGTGTCGGACATTCCCCAAGACGGGTCGGTCTCGATGGCGTTCGGTCAGCGCGGCGGGACGAACTACTTCGCGGGCCTTGACGGGTTCCGACTGTCCGGGATCGACAACGTCGAGGACAAGTACGACCTCCAGTCGATGAGCTGGGGAGACCAGGGGGCACAGTTCGCTGACGGCCGTCTCGATATGATGATGGTCTACGGAGTCAGCCGTGAAGTACTGACCGGGTGGGCGCAGGAGGCCGGCGCACAGGCCGACGTCGCGGTCGTCAACTGGGAGTTCGACGAGTCAGATTTAGCCAACTCCGATCTGCCCTACACGTACATCGAAACGCCGGCCGGCCTCTGGGACGGGCAGGACATTCGAATGGACTCCATTCCGGCAGTTGGCGTCGGCTATGAAACTATCTTCCCGGCCGAGGTATCTGAGGAGTTGGGCTATGAGTTCGTCCGTACCGTCATGGAGGACATCGACGCGGTCCGTGAGGCGAGTTCAGTGCTCTCTCGCGCCGGTCCGGACTTCGCGCAGGAATTCATACTCCCCTCGCCGAACGCACCCGTCCATCCCGGCGCTGAGAAGTATTACAAGGAGCAGGACCTCTGGAAGGACGGACTGACCACACTTGAGGAGTATGAGGGGTAACGCGAGCGACCCGTCTCTCGTCCGCCCACCCCATCAACGCCAGCCATGACGGGGGAACACACAACCGGGAGCTGGGTCGACCCGTCCCGGGTACGCATGGCCAAGTACGGGTTCCTGATAGCCTTGGGAGTCGCCTCGACGGTCTATCACCTCTGGTTCACCCAGCTGTTCCCGTTCGAACAGGACCAACACAAGATCGCCCACCTCGGATTCATGCTCGTCGGGGCGGCTGTCCTCGCGTATACCCCCGAACCCGAGACGCGCCGGGAGCGGTTCGGAAACTACGCGACGCTATTTGAGGCCGCTCTCTCGGCCGTCGTCGCCGTCTACCTCTTTACGGCCTTCAACCGCATCGTCTACGAGCAACTCGGGATATACACCGACCTCGACTTGTTCATGGGGCTGTTGATCATCCTGCTGTTGTTGGATGTCTGCAGGCGGGTTTACGGTCCGATGCTGTCGCTGGTCGGCGTAGCTGGCCTTGTCTATGCGCTGTATGGCCCGTATTTCCCGGGTATTTTGAACCACAATGGAGTTCAGGCCGAACGACTGGTGCAGGGTCTGACAGTTGAGTTCGGCAGCGGCGTCTTCGGCGTCATTGTCGAGGTTTCGGGGACGTTTATTATTATCTTCATGATCCTCGCGGGGCTGTTGGAAGCGTACGGCGCGCTGGAGTATTTCGTCCAGGTCGGAACGCTGATCGGCAAACGGGTCCGGTCCGGATTGGCGCAGATGACGACGGTCGCGAGCATGGGTATGGGGTCGGTCAACGGCAGCGCGGCCGCCAACGCGGCGACGACGGGCGCGTTTACCATCCCGTTGCTCAAGCGTCACGGGCTCGATAGAGATACCGCAGCGGCCTACGAGGCGGTGGCCTCCAGCGGCGGCCAGATTATGCCACCGATCATGGGTGCAGCGGCATTCATAATGGCCGAGATCACCGGGACGAGCTACCTGAAGATCATCGTCATCGGGTTCCTGCCGGCACTCCTGTTCTACGGAACGGTCGCTATCGGTGTTCATCTGACAACCGTCAAAGAAGGGCTCACGAGCGAGATTGACGAGGAAGAACTGACCGACGTAGAGACGGTCGACAGGGATCGGAAAAACGCACTCGATAGGATCTTCGGCCGAACGACAACCGCTGTTTCCTTCGGTCAGATATCGGTTCGTAACCTGCTCGTCGAGGGGCTCGCGCTGTGGGTCCCGCTGGCCGTTCTCCTGTACGCACTGGTCGTTCTCCTGTACGATCCGCTGTACGCAGGGTTCCTCTCGATAATGTCCGCGTTCCCGGCCGCGTTCGTCCAGGGGATCTTTTTTCGCGATGGCTACGGAATCCGCGACTTCTTCGTGGACACTATGGACGGCCTGGGCCGCGGGATGGAAAACGCAGCCCCGATTGCGGTGTCGCTGGGCGTCATGAACATCTTCGTCGGTGTGTTGAACCTCACCGGGTTCACGCAGGTGTTCGCCTCCAGCCTCGTTGAACTCTCGGGAGGCGTGCTCGCGCTGTTGCTCATGTTCGCGATGATCGCGGCGCTTCTCTTTGGTCTCGGGATGCCGACCGTCGCGGCCTACATCACGGCCGTGCTGCTGATCGCACCGGCACTGACCGAGGCCGGTGTCGACCTGCTCGCCGCGCACTTCTTCGTGTTCTACTTCGCGATTCTCTCGGCGCTGACGCCGCCGGTTGCCATCGCCTGCCTCGTCACAGCCAGGGTCGCAGGCGGGAATTTCTGGCGGACTGCCGGAAAGTCGCTCGTGCTCGGGGCGCCGCTGTTTGTTCTTCCGTACATCTTCGTCGTCAACGATAGCCTGTTGTTCTGGTCGGTTCCGGCGACACCGATTACGTTCGTCGTCGTGGGAATCGGTCTCGTCGCCGCCGTGGCAGCCATTGTCAACTACTTCTCTGGCCAACTCAGGATTCCGAGTCGCGCCGGGCTACTGGTGGCTGCGGGAGCAGCGATGTTCGCTCCGCTGGCGCCGATGACCGCTGCCGTACAGACCGTCGCAACACTCACCATCTTCGCGTTGCTGTACATGGAGGTGAGATACGATTCCGGATCCGAAACCGGACAGTCCGAACAGGCCTCAGTCGACGACTGACCTGCCCGCCATAGGTCAGGTCTTAGGTCAGCCCGAGACGCTGACCGACACGGTATCGTTCCCAGATTCTAGGGTTTTAGCGGCCACTGAATCTGTCCGTCGCGTCGGCTCAGTTCGTACTTGAGCCAGCGGGTGAGTAGTTCGACGAAGGCCTGTTCGTCCTGTCTGAACTGGCCCGACCGGGAGTCACGAGCAACGAAACAGACCGTCCCGAACAGCTCACCGTCGACTTCGATTTTCGCACCGAGGTAACAGCCGATACCGTACCGCTGGTATGCGGGGTCGTCACCCAGACCCTGCTGCTCGGCGTTGTAGACTGAGAGAATCCCGTCGGATTCGACGGTTCGTCGGCAGTAGGTCTCGGAAAGCGATGTGATGTCGCCGGGGGCGGTGAGAGACGGTTCGCCGCTGGTAGCGATTATTTCATGCGTGCCCGCCTTGGGATCGATTGCGACGAGATGGCCCTGATCGACGGCAAGATACTCGACACCGAGTTCCAGTACGTCGACTAACCGCTGTTCGAACCGGCGGTCTGTATCGTTCGTGACCTCGTAGAGTTTCTCTCGGTAGCGTTCGGCCGTCGCCTGTAGCCGCTCCCGTTCGATCTCCTCCGTGATGTCCTTGACCACTTTCGCAAAGCCACGGGAGTCGCCGTTTTCCCGGAGTTCAGTGATGGCCACATCTGCCCAGAATGTGCTCCCGTCCTTCCGAACGCGGAGCCCGCGGTCGGTGGCCTTGCCGCATTCCCCGGCTTCTCGCAGCAGTTGGTCGGGAATGCCGTCGGCCACCTGTTTCTCTGTGTGAAACGTCGAGAAGTGCTCGCCGAGGATATCAGATTCCTCGTACTGCATGAGCTGTTTCGCACCGGCGTTCCACGACTGGATGAGGCCGTCGGGGTCGAGCAGAAACATCGCGTAATTCTCGACCGCATCGACGAGTAGCCGGAACCGCTCGCGCTCGTGTCGCAGTTGTTTGTCGAGTTCTTCGCGGTCAGTCCGGTCACGGACTACGCAGACGGAGCCGTCATTTGCGATACTCGCGACGGTGTGCTCGCCGATGAACTGTGTCCCGTCGGCGCGTTCGAGCAGTGTCTCACCCGTCCACGTCCCGTTCTCGTTGACAGCCGGGAGTATTTCATCATCGACCGTTTTGAGGCTCTCTGCCGAGTGGATTTTCTGCCAGTGTTCGCCCAGAAGCTCGTCGCGCTCGTAGCCGAACGTGGCTGCGTAGGCGTCGTTCAAATAGGTGAACCGACCCTCGTCGTCCAGTGTGCTGATGCCGTCCCAGGCCGCGTTCATTGCGCGGTGACCACGCGTGACTTGCAGTTCGTCTCTGCGGGCTTCGACCGCGTTTTGCACCCTGTTCGCTAGCACCGTGTACTGGGACGTTCCCGGTTCCTTCTGGATATAGTCCGTGACACCTGCGGAGATTGCCTCGGCCGCGATCTCTTCGCTGCCCTTCCCAGTGTAGAGGATGAACGGAAGCTTCGGTGCGTCCTCGCGAATCCGTTCGAGGAACTCCAGCCCGTTCATGCCAGGCATATCGTAGTCGCTGATAATACAGTCATACGTGTCCTGCGGGCGGTCCGTGATGACCTCGTCGACCCGCATCGCGGTGTCGACGCTGAATGAATCCATGGCCCGCTCGAGATATGCCGCAGTTAGATCGGCAAAGTCCGGTTCGTCATCGATATGTAAGACGCGCACTGAACCAACCATCTGTTTGAATGTTGTACAAAAACGCTAATAAGACGTTTGTCATTTCAAAGTAATATCTCCGATTCAGGTTCTGCTACTGGGTAAAAAGTCGAGAGCGTGATAAAGTGGTAGTTCGGACATAACGCCACTGTAAGCCCCGTTAGCACTGCTTTAGAGTTCACACGATCATAAAAAAACACCAGCTCCCTTGCGTGTGCAAGCCAGGCAACCAATCACATGATTTACAAACGTACTATAGTATGGGCCTGCTGGGGCAGGGGCCGGTCAGAACCCGCTGTTACTGAGGACACCCGCGGCGGACGAGAGTTCACCACTGAACTTCACGGTGACGTAGAGGCCAGTAAACAGCGTGGCGTTGTACGCGCCGTGGATGAGTGACGGAACGACGATGTTGTCTGTGTACTCGTAGGTTGCACCGAGGATGAGCGACGGAATGAGGAGGGCACACACCCCGACAAGTTTGCCCGTGACCGATCCGCCGCTGAGGGCGGGGTAGTGAATGCCGGCGAAGATGACGCTCGCGATGGTGACGCCCGAAATCGGGCCGAAGTAGTCCCGAATGCGGCCCTGAACGACCCCGCGGAACAGCAGTTCCTCGCCCGGACCGATGAGGAGGAACGAGGCGGGAATCAACAGGAGGAGGACATCGGGGTTCTCCATGCCGATCTCCGCGGCCTGATTGGTTGCCGTTTCGATTCCGAACATCGAGACGAGCGTCGTGATGATGACGGCTACTACCACGAGTCCGACCATCGCGCTGGCGTAGCCCAGCACGACGATGGCGGCCTCGCGGAAACTCGGCACAGAAACACCGATATCGAACTCGCCGCTGTCCGCAGAGTAAGAGAACACCTCGCGGAGCTTCGTTCTGATCACCGGTCTGAGCTTGATGTACGTGTACGCGATGACCGGGCAGCCGATTCCCTGGACCGTTATCAGCCCGAGAACCAGCGTCTGTACTTGCGTTATCTGTACTCCTGCACCGAGTGACAGCGAAAATGCGATGGTGAGAAGCAGGATCGATCCGAATCCCAGGCCAATCACCCCCAGCGAGAGCGCAGAGAAGAGCGTAAACCCGTACTGGAAGGCCTGCAGAATCGGACTGTCGCGGGTCGCGGTTGCCATACACTGCTTTGGTCGTGGCGATGTGTAAACAATTCGTTTGGTGTTGGTCGTGACTGCCGGCGGAGATGCCTCAGTCGATCCGCTCTCCGGCCGTCACCGCGGTGTCGAGCCAGTTCGACTCCGGCGGGAGCGGACAGGAGAAGGTGTCGCTATAGGCACAGAACGGCGAGTACGCGAGGTTGAAATCCAGCGTAATCTCGTCGCCGTCGCTCAGGTCGCGGTCGGGTTCCAGTTCCATGTATCGGCCGCCGTCGTAGCTCTGCTGTCCGGTGGTCTTGTCCCGGAACGGAACAAAGAGCGTCCGGGACTCGTCGGCGGCCTGCCGGAACGCGTGGAGTTCGCGGGACTCGCCGTCGAGGTCGAACGACAGCGTCGCGACGTGGAGATAGCGCACCGTTCGGTCGTCGCTCGTCTCCAGATCGACTGACTCCGGCGTCTCGTGGACCGTAACCGTCGCCTCGACCCGATAGTCGTGGTCCGGGTCGAAGTAGCTGAGTCCGTCGAAGTCGTCGCGGTCTTCCGGCGGAATCGGGGATTGGCGGTGCTCCGCGAAGAACCGGTCTTTCTCGTCCCGATTCGCTTGCAACTGTGTCTCCCAGTCTTTGGTGTCTTCGTCCATACAGAGACGGTGGCGGCCACGCAGTTTCAGTCCGGCGACTCGGCGACAGACGAGCGATATCGCAGCGTGAGGGAGTGGGTACCTTATTATACGCCTAGTCCAACTGGATAAATACACAGGGGTGTGTATGGAAGCGACGTTCTACGGTATTCTGGGGGTGGACCCAGATGCCACCGAGGAGACGATAGTCCGCGCCTACCGGGAACAGACGAAAGCGCATCACCCGGACGTGAGTGACGACCCCGCCGCGGGAGAACGGTTCAAGCGACTCACGCAGGCGAAGAACGTGCTCACGGACGAGGCCGAGCGAGCGCGATACGACCGGCTCGGTCACGACGCATACGTCAACAGGCACGTCGACAGCGGCGCGGACGGCGGAACAGCCACGGGCGGTGTCAGTGACATCGCACAGCAGTACGTCGACCAGCGGGTCGACACAGGGACGACGGGCGGGGCAACGGCGAAAGCGACACAGCGGCCCACCCAGACTCGTGGCGGAAGCACGGGCTACGGGACTGCCACAGAGTACTACAAGCCCGGCCAGCGAGTCCGGCCGACACAGCCGTCGGGAGTCGAGACGCTGCTCGATTCACTGCGACGTATCGGTCCGTGGCTATTCGTCCATCTGGCCCTGCTGGTCTGTACGATCATTGCCGCCGTGCTGCTCGCAGTCGGTGGCCTCACCGGGGACCTCTCGCCGGTTGTCGCCAGCGTCATGGCCGTCTCGATGGTGACGATATCGCTGGTCGTCTCAGCGACCCACATGCTCACACACATTTCAGGCTGACCGACGAGGTGTGGTTCGAGCGAGTGCAGTTGCGGCTAGCTGCGAGGCGAGCGACTTGCAGAACAGCCACACTCACGCTAGCGGTCGGAACCAGACAGCAGTGACGAGGACGGCCAACAGGAGATACGACCCGCGAATCAGCAGCATCGTCGCGGTTTCGGGGTCGCCTCGTTGGGCGATAGCCGCAACCGTCCCGAAGACGAGCGCAGCCGCCGCGGCGCTCGGCGGAACCCCGGGCAATGCCACGGACAGCCCGACAATTCCAAGGAGGCCCGCGCCGAACAGGCCGAACGCGAGCCGCCGGGCGCGTTGGTGGCCCAGGACAACGGCGACGGTCCGTTTCTGTATCGACCGGTCGTAGTCGTAGTCCTGCTCGTCGTCGATAATCTTGATGCCGGTCAACAGCAGGAGGAACACGGCCGCGAGACCGAGTGCTCGCGGTGTCAGCGTCGTCACCTGAGCGTAGTAGCCGCCTAGCAACGCCAGCGCGATGCCCGTCGGGTAGCCCATCGTCGCGCCGACGGGGTTCATGTCCAACTGCGGCGCGTGGGTGTACCCGATGACCCAGGTCGGAAGCGTCAACAGCGCCGCGCCGGGACCGACCAGCAGCCAGATGGCCGCCGTACAGAGCGCGAAGCCGAGGGCTGCGCCGATCAGCGCCATGCGACAGCCCGAACCAGTGAGCGGGTGGTCGTCGTCCTCGCCGCGGACGTGGAAATCGACGTAACCGTCCTTGACGTGAGCCGTGTAGACGGCGAAGAACATCGCACCCGCGTGGAGCGCGGCCACCGGCGGCCAGAACCCACCGGAGAGCAACCCACCGAACAGCGAGGTCGCGAGTGGTGGCAGCATAAACACCGGATGGACCTGCGAAGCAAGGGCACTCACGGCCGCGAACGGACCGGTTTCGTGTCGGGCGACTGCCATACGAACTCAAGGCACGGCTGTGGGAAAAATCCCCATCCGCGTTGTTTCGGTACTACCGCCAGTTCGACCGGTCCAGCACGAACCCCGAGATGTGCGAGGCCAATTCTCTGGCAGCCCGTTCGGTACCCGCGTGGAGTTCGCCGGACACCGGGCCGGCCTCGCCGCCGACGCCCTCCGTCTCCGAGATCGGGTCCGTCGTCGTCGGGTACGGTCGGCGGGACCGCACACGGTCCCGAAGCGCCTGAACGGTGGCGTCAGAGAGCTCATAGGACAGGTGCTGGAGGTCGTACCGGACGATGAATCCCCGCGTCGCCTCTCTGACGGCGAGGACCGGGTGTCCACGGTCCCGACAGCGCTCCCAGATCTCGCGCTGGTGTTCCCGCGTCGCGTACACCGGCACGTTCGACGGTGCGAGGTGTTCCATTGCCTCTTTGTACGGGCTGGAAGTGTATTATCCTTCGGCAGTGCCCCGCACAGAAATGCCATGCAGGAAACGTTTAGGGGGAGGGCCGTGTCCACAGGATTGCTATGGCAGATATCGAAGTCGAGAGCACCTGCGAGGAAGGATACACAGTAGAGAGTATTATCAACGGCGAGTGGGAGCTTATCGTCGATGCGCTGAGCGAGAACGGCCCGTCGCCGAACGAGATTCTGGCCGCCGACTACGCCTCCTGTTATATCCCGGCACTGCGCGTCGCCGCCGACAAGTACGGCCACGAGGACATCGGCAGCGTCGATGTCGAGGTCGCTGCGGGTCTCGATGAGGACGACGACTTGGAATACATTGACTTCCACGTCGAGGTCGAGGCGTCACTCGCCGACGAAGAGCAGGATATCGTGGAACTCGCCGAGGACATCTGTCACGTCCACTCGGCGCTGCAGGATGAGCTACACGCCGAAATCACCATCGAGTCCGGCGTCTGAGGGACAGGAACAAGAGTGGCGTTTATTCTTCGCTGGTCGCAGTCCCGTAGTCGTCACTCCGGGAACAGCAGGATGACTGAGGAAGTGTTGTGATAGCCAGTGTAATCCTCGTCGGCCGAGCAGACTTCACCGTAGGTTTCGAAGCCGGCGAAGGGCGCGTCGATAGCGCTGTGAATCGTGTCGACGGCGTCATCGAAATCCTCGCCGAGAATCATCGCACGGCAGGCACAGTCGTAGACGAACCCACCCGCGACGCTTCCGCCGCGGAGTTCATTGACAGCGTTGTTGGCGGCGTTCCGGACCGCATACACCTGGTCGGATTTATTGCTATGTGTCACCACCACTTCCGTTCCTTCGGAGACAGTGACAGCGAAGTCCAGCGGCCCCTCGGTGTCGGTTGTATGGCCCGGCCATCGGATGTTGTATCCCGTCGTCGAGATGAGTTTACTCTCGATGAAGGTCTTGATTCGGGAAGCGAGTCCGTCCGCGTCAGATTCTGGCTCCGACTCGATACCGAGCTCGTAGCGACCGAGCAACATGACAAGGTCTTCCGACCCCGCCTCCAGCTCGTCGACATCGATATCGTATGTCTCCATCGCGTCCTCCCGAATCGCGTCCCGCCAGGCTTCGAAGGCAGGTCTGCCGTCGAGTTCGTACACAGTGCTTCCCTCTGCACGGGTTACCGTCATCGCCTCGGAGATCGGTTCGTGGCCGTGATTGACGGTCACCGGGAGCGCGTCCTCTGCGGCGATGAGCGTGAGGACGACGGCGTCCGTCTCGACGCGGTCGTTCCGGAAGACGTGGGTCTGCTGTAACTGGAGGTCGTCACCCGCAGACCCGCCGACGACCGGCGTCTCCTCGTCGTCGAGGTACTGCTCGGTGAGTCGCGTGACCTTGTTTCCGATTCCGGCCATGCCGTCGTGGAGGTTGATGATCGTCCGATGCGGATACCCATCGACAGCAGGGTCGCCGCTCGCGGGGAGGTCATGAACGGCTTCGAACAGACAGCGTTCGGGATCAGCACTGAGTTCAGTCGAAATGCTGGAGAAGAACCGCATCGAGTCCGACGAAACGACGCCGACTGTAACAGTTCCGTTCCCCGAGCCGGTTTCAGTGAACTCCCCGGAAGACGAACAGCCAACGATTTCGGTATCTGAACCGACAACACTTCGCGCACCCCACAGTACCGCATCGTAATCATATGCCGGGGAGCAGAAAATCTGACAGAAGTCCGGTTCGCTGGCCGAGATGTCGGCCATAGCTTCCCGTATGGCGTCCATCGCTGCTGCATCTCCCGAGTCCCCCGTCGCCTGCCCTGTCCCAAACTCAGTAGTCATTGAGATACAAGTATATCGTGAGCTAACTTAACATATTGGAACCGTTTTGGAGACAATAATACGTAGCGGTCGCGGCAGTCAGCGCCGTAACAGTCGGCCCGGACACGATACTTTTTACCGTAGAACACCGCATGGAGCAGGAAACGCTCATACCGCCGGCCCGCAAACACCAGTTTATGAGCGATTCAAACTGGACCGACCGCATCGCCGGCGAACGGATGGCGGTCGACCAGCGGTTCAACGAACAGGTCAAAGCGTCGTCGTTCTCAAGCCAGCAGTGGGGGCTGGTGATGACTGCCGTTGAGTTCGAGATCGAGAACCCGGGTGACCCAGACGCCGCTCGAATCGTCGCCGATACGTCGAAGCTCTCTAGCGTCATGCCCGAGATGGAACGGGTCGCCAATCAAGGGCCGATGGGCGGTCCCGGCGGTGACAAGTCCGGAGGCTCAGGCGGCGGTCTCCTCTCAGGTGTCAAGGACGCGCTTGGAATAGGTGGGTCCAGTGGCGGGAACAAACAACAGGAGGAAGAGGCGGCACGGCTCGCACAGGCGTACGCTGAGCAACTGCAGGAGAAACTGGAGTCGAACGGGCGCTGGAAGTCCGTCTGTGAGCAGGCCCAGGGTTAGTCGCCGCTGTGAAACAGTGTTAGCTCCTCGGCCTCGTAGATGTTGATGAGTTCCGTCACGATTTCGTCGTACGACTCGTCCTCGACACGGAGGTCGTCAAGGCGCGCCACTGTTTCGGCGTCCAGTTCCACGGATGGCATACCTGAACCTTTCACTGGAACACACTTAATTCCCGCCCTCGGTCAAAAACAAACGCGAACAGTAGTAACAAATCAGAACCGAAAACGGTTAATGGTCGTTCTGGGTAGAAACATGACACATGCGACCACTGGGTGACTCACCGCTCGTACGGAACGACAAGACGCTGGTGCTAGCACACGACCACGGGCTGGAACACGGTCCCAAGCAGTTCAGCGGCGTCGAGGAGCGCCTCGACCCGCGTGAGGTGTTCGAGATGGCGACCCACGACGCCGTGACGGCGCTAGCTGTCGGGAAGGGCCTCGCCGAAACGTACTACCCGAGCTACGAAGACGACGTGAACCTGCTGGCGAAGCTCAACGGCGGTTCGGACCTCTGGATGGGCGACCCGTACTCGCCCCAGAACTGGTCGGTCGACTACGCGGCCGAACTCGGTGCTGACGCCATCGGCTACACCGTCTACCCGGGTGTCAACCGCGAGACCGATATGTTCGAGGACTTCCGCCCGGTGCAGGAGAACGCCCGCGACCACGACCTGCCGATTGCGATGTGGTCGTACCCGCGCGGACAGGCCATCAAGGAGCACCGCAGTCCGTCGACCATCGCCTACGCGGCCCGAATCGGGCTCGAACTCGGGGCTGACTTCACGAAGGTCAAGTACCCGCGCGACAAGGAAGCGATGGCCCACGCCGTCCGCTCGGCCGCAGACAACCGCGTCCTGCTCTCCGGCGGGTCGAAGACCTCGGACCGCGACTTCCTCGAACTCGTCGAGGACTGCATGGACGTCGGCGTCGCCGGCCTCGCGGTCGGCCGCAACGTCTGGCAGCGCGACGACCCCTACGACATTCTGGACAAACTCGAAGGCGTCATCTTCGAGGACGCGACAGCCGACGACGTCCTGTAGGCCATGGACGAGGAGACGCGCCGAGCCGTCGCCACAGCGGATGAGGCGTTGCCCACCAGCGACGCGCTCCCCGACGCTATCGATACCGGGCGGGTCGTCTTCGGTTTCGACGGCTACCTCGACCGCGTCCGAGAGGTCGTCGCTGACCGCATCGACCCCGAGAGCCACGAGCGCCTCGCTACACTGGAGAGTTTCGGCGACCGTATCGACCGCTCCGTTGCCGCCGACAGTTCGCTCTCCTTCGAGTGGCTCCAGCAGGGCAGCCGAACCGGCGGCCACACCAGCCACCTCGCGCGGGCCTTCGGCGGCTGGTCGTTCGACCCCGTGATGGTCGGGATGTACGGCGACCCGGTCCACGACGCATTCGAGACGGAGTTCGGCGAGTACGAACTCCATTCGCTGGGTGAACCCGGCGTCACCGACGCTGTCGAGTTCGACGACGGGAAGCTCATGCTCACGGAAATCGGCGACACGATGTCGCTTGACTGGGCCGAACTCGACGCGGCCTTCGGCCACGACCGATTGGCCGAGAAACTCGACGGCGCGAGCCTGTTAGGAACTGGCTACTGGTCAGAGACGCCAGACCTGCCGACGGTCTTCGACGGCCTCCGTACCCTGTGGGATGGTATTGACGACCCGCCCAAGACCGTGCTGGTCGACCCCGGTGACGTACGAAAACTCGACGCCGACCGGCTGCGCGCCGGTCGGGAGGCCATCGGCCGGCTGGACGAAGTGACCGACGTGGTGGTCACGTCGAACCGTGCCGAAACGGGTGTCCTCGCGGACGCCTACGCCGGCGACGCCGAGCGGTCGTTCGCCGACGACGCCGAGGCAGTGTTCGAGGCGCTGGAACCGACCTGGTTCGTCGGCCACGGTGTCGAGCAGTCGGTCGTCGTCACCGCCGCGGGCACCGACAGCGTGGCCGTGCCTTCGGTCTCGGACCCGGAGCTGACGACCAGCTCCGGCGACCACTTCAACGCCGGACTGGGGCTGGCCCGCATCGCCGACCTCTCGCCTGCGGCCGCCGTCGTCGTCGGCAACGCCGTCGCCGGCTACTTCGTCCGGACCGCGGACCAGCCGTCGCTGGCCGACGTGCGCGCGTTCGTCGACGAGTATCTGGAGAAGTTCTGAGCGGTCCGCACCGTTTCTGATTTTTCGACTGCCGCCAAAACCAGTTTCCGCCTGCTACAGCTGTCGGACCGTCACGCCATCCCGGAGTGAGCCGATATCGTTCAGGTCCGGAACGGCCGTGCCGGCCCGCTGGACGACCTGCGATGAGACGGCCACGCCGGTCCGGAGCGCCGTCTCGTCGTCCGCGCCGGCTTCCCAGGCGCTCAGGACGCCAGAGAGGAGCGCGTCGCCGGCCCCGACGGTGTCGACAACATTGATGTCGAGCGCCTCCGCGTACAGTCGGCCTGTGTCGCCGACAAGGACCGCGCCGTCCGCGCCGAGGGAGGCCAGCACCCGGTCGAAGCCCCGGTCCCGGAACGCGTCCGCCGCGTCCGCACACCCCTCGACGGTAGAGACGTCGGCCCCGGTCGCGTCCCCGAGTTCGGCGCGGTTCGGCTTGCAAAGTCCATACTGCGCGTCGAGCTCTCGAAGGACATCGCCGCCGGTGTCGACGATGGTCTCCCAGTCGCCACCGGCCGCAATGCGGTCGATAGCGTTGGGGGACAGCCCCGGCGGCAGGCTCCCACCGATGAGTACGCGGTCGGGGGACTGCGCTCGCACCTGTTCGAGCAGCGCGTCGACAACCGACTCGCCGACAGTCGGTCCGGCCTGATTTAGCTTGTACTCCCCCGCGGCTGCGATAGCGGTGGTGTTGAGCCGCGTTGTCCCGTCCACGTCGACGAAGGCTGTCTCGACGCCGTCGTCTTGCAGCGTCTCTCTGATGAACGACCCCGTGAACCCACCTAGCAGTCCCGTCGCAACGCAGGGCCGGTCCATCGCGGTGAGGAACTGCGCGGCGTTGATGCCCTTCCCGCCCGCGTCGAACTGCGCCTCGTCGGCCCGCATCACACGGTCGGGAGCCATCTGCTCGTCGAACTGAATCGTCTGGTCGACGGCGGGGTTGTAGGTGACGGTGACGATCATGTGCTGACCTCCTCGACGGTCACGTCGGCGTCCGCGAGTGCCGTGGCGAGCGCCCCTGACGGGCTGGCGTCAGTGACCAGCAGGTCGACCTGGTCCAGATCGGCGAAGCTGACGAAGCTCCGGTCGCCGAACTTCGACGCGTCGGCGACCAGCACGACCCGGCGGGCGCGCTCGACCATGATTTCCTTGACGGCCGCCTCGTCTTCATTTGGCGTCGACAGCCCGGCGGCGCTGTCGAGGGCGTTCGTCCCCAGAAACAACAGGTCGAAGTTCATTCGCCCGATGGCTCGCTCGGCCATCGGGCCGACGAGCGCCCGGGTCCGCGGTCGGAGACTTCCACCGGTGAGTTTCGCATCGACGTCTCGCTCGGCCACCTCGGTGGCGAGTTCCGGCATATTCGTCGCCGCGACGTAGTCGGTGTCCGGAATCGCACGAGCGACTTCCATCGTCGTCGAGCCCGCATCGAAACAGACCACATGGCCCTCACGGACTTCCTGTGCGGCTCGCTCGCCGATGGCCTGTTTCTCCGCGTAGTGGTCAACCTCGCGCTGGCCGTACGGTCGTTCGGTCCCGGCGGAGGACGCCGGTACTGCGCCGCCGTGGGACCGCTTGATGCGGCCTTGCGACTCCAGGTCCCGGAGGTCACGGCGGATCGTCGCCTTCGAAAACTCGAGTTCCGCGGCCAGTTCCGACACTGAACAGCCGTCTCGCTCTGTCACCAACTGGACGATAGTGCGCTTTCGCTCGGCCGGGAGCATTCTCTCTGCTGTGATTGTTTCGCTTCGGTTTTACCTCTTTCTATCGGACCGTGCTTGTTTCTGCCCGGATAGAACGCGAGAAAACTGCCTACAGCTCGTCGATTACCGCGGCGGTCACGTCCTCAGTGGATGCGTCGCCGCCCAGATCCGGCGTTCGGGGACCCGAGTCGAGCACGGACTCGACGGCCGACCGGACAGCATCGCCCTGCTCGTCGTATCCGAGGTGGTCGAGCAGCATCGCGGCGGAGAGAATCATCGCCGAGGGGTTTGCGATACCCTCGCCGGCGATGTCCGGCGCGGAGCCGTGAACTGGCTCGAACAGCGCGTTCTCCTCGCCGATGTTGGCCGAGGGCAGCAGGCCGAGGCCACCGACGAGGCCCGCGGCGAGGTCCGACAGCATGTCGCCGGCGAGGTTCGGACAGATGACGACGCCGTAGTCCTGCGGGTTCATCACGAGGTGCATCGCGAGCGCGTCCATCAGCGCGGTGTCGTAGGACGCGTCCCGGTCCTCGCCGACCGCCGAGGCCGTATCGAGGAACAGGCCGTCCGTGGTGCGCATGACGTTGGCTTTGTGGGCAATCGTCACGTCGTCGTACCCGTTCCCCTTCGCGTAGCTGAAGCCGTACTCGGCGATTTTCTCGGAAGCGTCCTCGGTGATGACCCGGGTGCAGGTGGTGACGCCCTCGGAGATTTCGCTCTCGATGCCCTTGTAGACGCCCTCGGTGTTCTCCCGGATGAACACGATATCGGTGTCGGGCTGGACGGCGTCAAGCCCCGGATACGAGCGGGCCGGGCGGACGTTGGCAAAGGAGCCGACGACCTGCCGGAGGGGCAAGATGACGTCGGCCGCCGTCTCGCCGGCCGCGCCGAACAGCGTCGCGTCGGCGTCGGCCGCCAGATCGCGCGTTTCTTCGGGCAGCGCCTCGCCGGTTTCTGCCTTCACTGCGTCGCCGGCCGCACCTTCGACGAAGTCGAAGTCGACGGCGTCGATGGCCTCAAGCACTTCGACCGCGGCGGGTGTGACCTCCTGTCCGATCCCGTCGCCGGGAATAACGGCTATCTCGTGTGTCATAGCAGGAGGCACGTAGTCGGCCGGTGAAAGTGGTTCGGTTCGCCGTCTCACACGTAGCGCTCGGGCGGTGGCAGCGTCCGTCGAGCGGGAGTTTCCGGAGCGGATCCGAAGCGGTTGACTCCGGGGTCCGCCATACTCGTGGAACGCGTCAGCGGTGGACCGTCTCGACCCGGCGAGCCGGACGATGGCTCGGGGCCGAGACAGGGATGGCAGCGCGGTGGCACGGCTCCCCAGCGAGCGCATCGAACTGCTGGAGGGCCGAAGCGACGGGAACAGCGCGTCGCCAGGGACCGTGCGCACCCGAGTATTGTGGTGGTTAATATGTATTTACTACCACAACACTATGGAAACTACTGATACCGTAGATACTACAGATACAAAGTATACTATCGATACTATCGGTCCAGCAGGGACCACTACTGTCGAAACAACGATACCAAGCGCCGGTCACGGCAGAGGGTGGCTTAGCTCAGAGTTTGTGTCGGAAGGCGTGGAGGACGTTCTCGCCAGTCTCGGTCAGTTCCACCTGTTTCGTCCGGCCGACATCGTTGACTTCGATGTAGCCGTCCTCGACCAGTGGGTCGACGATGTTGGCGTTCAGCAACGCGAACTTCGCCTTCTCGTTTGCCGGGTCCGCGTCGTCGATGAACGAAAGCCCGGCGTCCTCGGCGAACCCGATGAGGTCCGATTTCTTGGCGGTGTAGGTGTCCGTGTTGGTCCGCTTGAGATAGTCCAGTACTGCAACCTGGTCACGGGAGATCGCTTCGATGGGGTACGACGGGAGGACCTCCGCGCGCTCCATGCCGCGAGTGAGTGGCTCTGCTGAAATCGGCGGGACGTGTTCCTCGGGATGGACGTAGTAGGCCGTCGCCGCCGTCGCCATACACGCGATAGCGCTTCCGATAGCCGCCACTTTCGGCCCGCTGGAGACGTTGACGCGCACGATATCTTCCGGATGGTCGGCGGTCAGCGTCGTCACGACCGCCAGCACGTCGTAGAGGTCGTGTAGATCCGCGCAGTGCAGGTCGACACTGACGCCGTTGGCGTCCAGTTCTTCGACGAGTGCCTGCTGGTACGGCGTCAGCCGTGACGGCTCCGTCGTCGCTGTGAGGAGGTACACGTCGTCAGCGTTGTGCTGGTGAATCGGTTCGGCGATCCGGTCGCGTTCGTGCCCCAGCGGCGCGATGTGTATCTCCCGAATCTGGTCCATGCAGGAAGAACGCGCCCCGCACAGCTATTGGTCTTGCCATCTCCGGGACAGACCTCTCCTGTGGCACGACCGTCGGATTACCGACCTGGCCGTGAACGGAAAATGATCGCGCTGCGCTCACGGCACTGCCGTTCGCGCATACCGAGGTCGCGGGGCGACCTCGCGTTAATCGTCCGCTTCGATATCTGACCGCGTCTGGTCGAGGTACGGCAACTGCGAGGCCGTCTCCTCGATAGCGTTCCGGTTGGCCTTCATCAGCGCCGTCGTGTCCCAGTTGCCCTCGACGAGGGCTTCGCGCTGGGCGCGGTCGACGCTGACGTTGATCTCGTTGTCGCCGTAGGTGACTGTCTCCGCCCGCACGTCGACCTCAATCTCGCCGTCGGGGTTGTCATCAACCCATTGCTGGAGCGCGTTGATCGTCTCGTGGTCGGCAGTGACCGTCGGGATGCCAAGCGCCAGACAGTTCCCGGCGAAAATCTCGGCGAAGCCCTCACCGATGATCGCGTCGATGCCCCAGCGCATCAGGGCCTGGGGCGCGTGTTCGCGCGAGGAGCCACAGCCGAAGTTGTTGTTGACGACCATCACGTTCGAGTCCTGGAACCGCTCCTCGTTGAACGGGTGGTCCTTCTCGTTGTCCTCGTCGTCGAACCGCAGGTCGAAGAAGGCGAACTCGCCCAGCCCGTCGAAGGTGACGACCTTCATGAACCGCGCCGGGATGATCTGGTCCGTGTCGATGTCGTTCCCGCGAATCGGGATGCCAGACCCCTCGACGTAGTCGACCGACGGGATGTCTTCAGTGGGGTCGCTCATGCCAGAGCCACCTCCTCTAGGTCGCGCACGTCAGACACTTCGCCGGTGATGGCCGCAGCGGCCACCATCCGTGGGTTCATCAGGACGGTCCGGCCGTCCTTGCTGCCCTGTCGGCCGACGAAGTTCCGGTTGGAGGAGGAGGCACAGGCCTCGTCGCCCTCCAGTTGGTCCTCGTTCATGCCCAGACACATCGAACAGCCGGCGTTTCGCCACTCGAAGCCGGCTTCCTCGAAGATGTCCTTCAGGCCTTCTTCCTCGGCGGCGCGCTGGACGCGCTGGCTGCCGGGGACGACGAACGCTCGCACGTCGTCGGCGACCTCGCGGCCCTTGACGATGCGGGCCGCCCGTCGCAGGTCAGGCAGCCGAGCGTTGGTACAGGAGCCAAGGAAGGCAACGTCGATGTCGTAGCCCTCCATCGTCTCGCCGGGCTCGACGCGCATGTGTTCCTGAGCGCGACGGGCGGTGTCGACCTTGTCGTCGGCCAGCGACTCGGGTTCCGGGATCGGATCGTCGATACCGATGCCCTGACCGGGCGTGGTTCCCCATGTGACGACGGGGTCCAGTTCGCTCGCGTCGATCTCGACGACGTCGTCGTATTCGGCGTCGTCGTCCGAGCGGATAGACTCCCAGTACGGCTTGAGTTCCTCGAACTTCTCGGGGTGCTCCTGGAAGTAGTCCGTGCCTTCGAGCCACTCGTAGGTGGTCTCGTCGGGGTTGACGTAGCCCGCGCGAGCGCCGCCCTCGATGGACATGTTACAGATGGACATCCGGCCTTCCATGTCGAGGTTCTCGATGGTCTCGCCGGCGTACTCGTAGACGTAGCCGACGCCGCCCTCGGTCCCGAGCCGACGGATGATCTCGAGGATGATGTCCTTGGCCTCGACGCCCTCGTCGAGTTCGCCGGTGACCTCGATCTTGCGGACCTTCTGTTTCTCCATCGCGATGGTCTGGGTCGCCAGCACGTCCCGAATCTGGCTGGTCCCGATACCGAACGCGAGCGCGCCGAAGGCCCCGTGGGTGGAGGTGTGGCTGTCGCCACAGACGATGGTCTTGCCGGGCTGGGTGATACCCTGCTCCGGGCCGATGACGTGGACGATACCCTGGTCGCCCGTCGTTGGGTCAGAGAACTGGATACCGGCGTCCCGGACGTTCTCTTCGAGTTCGGCCATCATCGTCTCGGCCGCGTCGTCGCTGTAGGGCCGGTCCTGATTGGCGGTCGGCACGATGTGGTCGACCGTCGCGTGAGTCAGGTCCGGGCGCGCGACCTCAAGCCCGCGCTCTTTGAGCATCCCGAAGGCCTGCGGGCTGGTGACCTCGTGGATGAGGTGCAGGCCGACGAACAGCTGGTCCTGGCCGTTCGGCAGGGTCGTGACCTTGTGCTGGTCCCATACCTTGTCGTACAGCGTTCCCTGGCTCATACTGTCTCGTCCCGTCCTTCCGTTCCGCGCTCGTACGCCCGGGTGACACCCTCGTCGGGTGCTTCGTGGTCGATGTCTTCCATCGTCTCGTCAGTCTCCTCCTCCGCGTCGCGTTCGCCGCCGTCGGCGGCCACGACCGGGCCGCGGCGAAACACCGCGCCGAAGGTCCCGTTCGTCTCGGGGTGGGTGTGCTCGATGCTGCCCATCGTCGTACGCGATTCGCTCTGTTCGCCGTCCATCGTATCCGTGTGTTCCTTAGTCATCTGCTGGGGCTTCTGTCTTCTCTGCGTCGGCGTCCTCTCCCCACGCGAACAGGTCGCGCAGGTTCTCGCCGACGGCTTCGATCTGGTGGTTCTGTTCTGCGTCGCGGTACTGCTTGTAGGCGGGCCGGTTGGCCTGGTTCTCGTTGATCCACTCGCGAGCGAACTCGCCGTTCTGGATCTCTTCGAGGATTTTCTCCATCCCTTCGCGGTCGATGACCTCTTCACCGCGGGTGAGACCGCCGTACTCGGCGGTATCGGAGACGGAGTTCCACATGCCCATGTGGCCGCCCTCGTACATGAGGTCGACAATGAGCTTCAGCTCGTTCAGACACTCGAAGTAGGCCATCTCCGGCGCGTAGCCGGCGTCGACCAGCGTCTCGAAGCCGGCCTTGACCATCTCGGTGACGCCGCCACAGAGGACAGCCTGCTCGCCGAAGAGGTCCGTCTCGACCTCTTCCTGGAAGGAGGTCTCGATGACGCCAGCGCGGGTACAGCCGATGCCCTTCGCGTAGGCCAGCGACTCTTGCTTGGCGTTGCCGGTCGCGTCCTGATAGACCGCGATGAGACCGGGCGTCCCCTCGCCGCGCTCGTAGGTCCGGCGCACGAGGTGGCCGGGCGACTTCGGCGCGACCATCGTCACGTCGACATCCTCCGGCGGTTCGATCTGGCCGTAGTGGATGTTGAAGCCGTGTGCGAACTGGAGCGTGTCTCCGGCGTCCAGTTCGTCCTCGATGGCCTCGTAGACGGCCGGCTGAATCGTGTCCGGGACGAGCATCACGACGCGGTCCGCCTCGGCAGCGGCCACGTCGGGCGTCTCGACGCGGAGACCCGCGTCCTCGGCGTCCGCCCAAGACGACGAGTCCTCGCGGAGGCCGACAATTACGTCGACGCCGGACTCGTGGAGGTTCAGCGCGTGGGCATGGCCCTGTGAGCCGTAGCCCAGCACGGCTACGGTCTCATTGTCGATAGTCGATACGTCAGCGTCCTCGTCGTAGTAGACTGTTGTGGTAAGTTCGTCAGACATCTTTCTCTAGTGTTTTCGGGCCGCGTTCCAGTGCGGCGGCCCCGGTTCGCACGATCTCCTGCACATCGAACTGCTTGAACGCCTCGATGGCGGCGTCGATCTTCTGCTTGCTGCCCGTGATCTCGACGGTGACCGAGTCGGTCGACGCGTCGACGGCCTGGCCGTCGTACATGTCGGCAACGGCGTTGACGTCGTCTGGCTTCTCGCCGCTGACTTTCACCAGTGCGAGCTCCCGACGGACGGCCTCGCCTTCGAGTTCCCTGACCGAGACGACGGGCACGAGCTTCCGCAGTTGCTTTTTCGCCTGATCGATTCCCGGTTCCGGTTCCTCGATGAGAATCGTCATCCGGGCTGTGTCGTCGTCGACCGTTGGCCCGACGGTGAGGCTTTCGATGTTGAACTGCCGTCGGCTGAACAGCGCTGACACTTCCGACAGCACGCCCGGTCGGTGCTTGACCAGCGCGGACAGCACCGCCTGGCGCGGTTCGTGGGTCACTTCGGCCTCGGGATCGACGCGGATTCCCTGCGTGTTGCGTCGGCCCTTCGGGCGCATCCGTTCGTCCGGCGCGGGGCCTGGCATTCCTCCAGTCATTGTTAGATCATGTCCAGCTGGTCTTCGTTGAGCGCGAACAGGCCGTTGTCACCGCCGCTGGGGACCATCGGGAAGACGTTCTCCCCGGGGTCGATGTGGGCGTCGATGACGCTCGGGCCGTCGTAGTCGCGTGCTTCCTGTATCGTTTCCTCGACGTTGTCGTAGGATTCGAGCGTGAACCCGCGCGCGCCGAAGGCCTCGGCGAGCTTGTCGAACTGCGGGATCCACGGGTACTCGGAGGCCATCCGGCGGCCCTCGTAGAAGCCGTCCTGCCACTGGCGGACCATCCCGACCGCCTCGTTGTTCAGGACGACGTAGGTGATATCGAGTTGCTCCCGAACGGCGACCGAGAGGCCCTGAACGGTCATCAGGAACGAGCCGTCGCCGTCGAAGCAGACGACCTCCTGGTCCGGCGCGGCGAGTTTGGCACCGATGGCGGCTGGCACGCCGTACCCCATCGTCCCGAGACCGTGGGACGACACCCACGTCCGGGGCTCGGTGTACTCCCAGAACTGGGAGGCCCACATCTGGTGCTGGCCGACGCCGGTACAGACAATAGTGTCGTCCGGCGTCATCTCCGAGAACTGCTCGACGACGTACTGCGGCTTCAGCGGCTCGTCGTCGGGCGTGTCGTAGTCCATCGGGTACTCATCTTTCCAGGTCTGGCACTGGTCGCGCCACTCGTCGGCGTCCGGCGCACGCGGCATCGCGTCGAACAGCTGCCGGAGCACGTTCCGGGCGTCTCCGATGAGTGGGTAGTCAGCGTAGACGTTCTTGCTGATTTCGGCCGGGTCGATGTCGACGTGGATGACCTCCGCGTCGGGGGCGAAGGAGTCGACGCCGCCGGTCAGGCGGTCGTCGAAGCGCGTCCCGATGGCCAGCATGCAGTCGGTGTTGCTAATCGCCATGTTGGCGTAGCCGGTGCCGTGCATCCCGGCCCACTCAAGCGAGAGTTCGTGGTCCTCGGGGAAGCTCCCGATGCCGGGCATCGTCGTGATAACCGGGATCTCGTACTCCTTGGCGAACTCCCGGAGCGCGCTCGACGCGTTCGCCTTGATGACGCCGCCGCCCGAGAGGATGACCGGACGGTCGGCCTCGGCCAGCGCCTCGACGGCCTCCTGGACGTCCTCGTCGTCGGCTTCCTCGGGCACCTCGTAGGTCTCCGGCGTCTCCGGCCTGCCGGGTTCGACCTCGGTTTCGCCCTGGGTCACGTCCTTCGGGAGGTCGACCAGCGTCGGCCCCTGCCGGCCGGCGTCGGCGAGCGCGAACGCTTCGCTGACGTCGTCGCCGACGGTGTCGGAGTCGGCGGCGAAGTAGCTCTCCTTCGTGATCGGCTGGGTGATGCCGACCGTGTCCGTCTCCTGGAAGGCGTCGTTGCCGACGAACTCCGTCGGGACCTGGCCGGTTAGTGCGATGACGGGGTCCGAGTCCATGTTGGCGTCGGCGATGCCGGTCACGAGGTTCGTCGCACCGGGGCCGGAGGTGGCGAAACAGACGCCGGGGTCGCCGGTGACGATTCCGTACGCGTCCGCCGCGTGTGAGGCCCCCTGTTCGTGGGCCATCGTGACGTGGTTGATGTCGGAGTCGTACAGCGCGTCGTAGACGGGCATGATCGCGCCGCCCTGGACGCCGAAGACGTAGTCTGTCCCGGCGTTTTCAAGCGCACGGATGACCGATTGCGCGCCCGTCGTGACCGGCTCCTGTTCTGTTTCTGACTCCGTTTCTTCCGCTTCCTTGGGGACGGATGCACGTTCGCTCATCGTGTCATCCCTCCGTCTGTTCGTGTTCGGGGTCGATACCGCGGTGATGTGTATGCTGCGTGCATGACTGGTGACTCTGTGGTGTTCAGGCGAATCGATTCGGACGGGGGTGAAAATGTGAAATGAGGGGCTATAGTGCCCCTACAATACGCACGCCGAGAATAGCGGTCGCGGTGCTGGCGGGTGGTCGAACCTGACGCCCAGCAGCCGCGGTCATCACATCCAAATGCAGTTCGTCCCGAATAATAAACGTTCTGTGATAGCTGTTGGCGGACAGCCACTCGGAACCGGGTACTCACCGGTAGCTGCTCACTCGTAGTGACGGCCGGAAGCGAGGTCATCGGCCTACGCCCGGACCTCCTCGCTTTCCTCGGTCACGCCGATCTCCTCGGCGAACCGTTCGAGCACCGACATGGTGACCTGTTCCTCCGCGCCGTACTCCTTGACGCGGCGGGTCACTTCTCTGACCTCCGCCTCGGTCGGGTCGTAGCCCGCGTCGACGAGCCGTTCCCGGACCGAGTGGGCCCCGGTGTGCTTGCCGAGCACGAGTTCGCGGGTGGCCCCGACCATCTCGGGGGTCATGACGCCCGGCTCGAACGTGTCGGAGTTCTCGATGACACCGGCGGCGTGGATACCGCTCTCGTGGGAGAAGGCGTTGCGCCCGACGACGGGCTTGTTCGCCGGCACCCCGATGTCGGATTTCTCCTCGACGATCCGCGATAGCTCCGTGATGCGGGTGGTGTCAATTCCGGTGTCGACGTCGTAGAGCGACTCCAGCGCCATCACGACCTCTTCGTAGGCCGCGTTGCCGGCGCGTTCGCCGATCCCGTTGACCGACACCTGCGCCTGGCTGGCTCCGGCCTCGAAGCCGGAGATGGCGTTGGCCGACGCCAGCCCGAAGTCGTCGTGCGTGTGCACGTCGATGTAGGCGTCGGTGCAGTCGTCGACGATCTCGATGAGGTCGTAGAACCGCCGCGGCGTGGCGACCCCACAAGTGTCCGGAATGTTGATCCAGTCCGCCCCCGCCGCGGACGTAGCCTCGATGACTTCGACGAGGAAGTCCTCGTCAGTCCGAGTCGCGTCCATCGGGGAGAACATGCACTCGACGCCCGCGTCTTTGATCATCTCGACACAGTCGACTGCAGTGTCGAGTGCCTCCTGACGGGTCGCATGCATGGAATCCTGCAACTGTACGTCCGACGTCGAGACGAAGGTGTGGACCATGTCCACACCAGAATCCAGAGCCGCCTCGATGTCTTTCTCGACCACACGCGCCAGTCCGCAGGTCGTCACTCGCGTGGACTCGGCGATGTCGCGCACTGCCTCGAACTCTGCATCGGAGTTGACGGGGAACCCGGCCTCGATGACGTGGGTGCCCATCTCGTCGAGCAGCGCAGCTATCTCGCGTTTGTCCTCGTAGTTGAACGACGTACGTGGTGACTGCTCACCATCGCGCAGCGTGGTGTCGAAAATCCGTGCGTCTGTTATCTCAGACGTGGAATCCAGTGTGCCCTGGAAGAACTCGATCCGCCGGAGATTCCGACGTGCCCTCGTTGTTGGACATAAGCACCCGTAACTGGATGCTTCCACTATTTATACTTGTCCATAGGGCGGTGATATGTGCACACGACACACGGTCACGGCCGCCGCCGGTGCGACTGCCGCGCGTCAGACGGTTTGGGGAGGATTTTTGCTCCGTCCGCGCATGGATGTGGCTATGAGCGATTTCGAGGGGCTGGACCTGCAGGCCGTGGAGGACCAGATGGACGAGGACCGTGACGGGGCCGGCAGCAACCGCGTCGTGCTGGGCGTCCTCGACGGGTCGGAACCGCCCGAGCAGTGGATCAACACCATCGAAAACGGGTCGGTCCTGGTTCTCAACGTCGAAGGCGACCTGAACGAACTCGCCGCCGGGTTCGCCCGGCCGGTCCGGGAGGCCGGCGGCGAACTGATGCACTTCCGCGGCTTTCTGGTTGTGACGCCGCCGGGCGTCAGTATCGACTCCGAGCGGCTGGATTGAGCCGCAGAACGCGCTGTGGCCTCTGGACAGCCCTATTCTGGGCGATACGGTTCTATGGGAAATAGCGGGAGGAACGGTTTTCCTGACGCCGCAATATCTGGCCAGGCCGCTCACGGAGGGAGAAATCGCTGCAGCAGTCCATGCCACACGCGGATACCCCGGTCCCACGCTTGCCAGTAGGTGTCGAAGAACCGGGGCGAACCCCTGTCAGTGTGGCTCGGTCGGGTCGTGATCTGGGCGTGGCAGTCCGGACAGCGGTAGTGCGTGCCGCCGTGGTGCTCGACCACCATCCAGTCGCCGTCGTACCTGCTCCGGTGCCCACAGTCCGGACAGAACAGCGTCGCCTTCGCAGGGGCTTCCTGTTCGGCCCGGGAGTCAGTCGGGGACATCCTCGGGTGAAACGTGGCCGCCGACACGAAAAGAACCTGCCTATGAGGTGTCTATACAGCTACTAATACGGGGGTGGTCATTATATTCGCTTCCGGCGGATTCACCCCCGGTACCACTGGCCCGCTACGCCGACACCGGCGGTTGTCTACGCCGACACCAGCGTCAGGTAGTGGCCGTCCCGGTCTCTGATTCGGACGCCGTCCTCGACCGAGGTGACCGAAAGCGCGTCGTCAGCGACTTCCCTGGCCGTCGATTTCGGGTCTTCGGCGACGACGCCGAAGTCGACGTGAACGCCGCCGCGGGCGTCAGCGATGCCGAGCCGCGGTGACCACAGTTCCAGGTCGAGGTCGCCGGTCGAGAGCCGAACGCGGCCTTCGTCGCGGCCGTCGTCGACCATGTCGAACCCCAGCGAGGTGTAGAACGCCACGGCCGAGGACAGGTCCTCGACTTCGAGGACGAGTTCGAACAGGCCGGTGACGCCATCGCCGTCGACCGCCCGCTCGCCGAGTTCCACGCAGTTGCCCTGCGGGTCGTAGAAGTACAGCGAGCGCGCGTCCCCGAAGGTGTGTTCGACCAGGTCGAAGCGCTCGTCCAGCCGGCCGTACCAGTCGTCGTACTCCCGCTCGGGAATGGTCAGTGCGTAGTGGGTGTGGAGCCCGCCGCGCGGAACCGTCCCCGGCGCGCGGAGCCTGAGTTCGGTGTCGCCGGCCGCGAGCACGGCCTCGTCTGGGCTCTCTGAGAGTACGTCGAGTTCCAGAAAGGCCTCGTAGAACGCCGTTGCACGGTCCGGATACTTCACCTCCAGTGTGAGCCAGGCGGGCGAGGAGAGCATATCGGCACTTCGGTCGCCACCGACAAAGCCGCTGTGGACGACGTTTCGGAGGCGAAACAACCCCAGCACGCGAGTTTCCCGTTCTCGACCATTTATTCACGTCAGGCCCGTACTGAGGCGTATGCCAACCAACACGCAGGACGAAACGGCGGCGTGGCTGGAGACGAACCGCTGGGAGCGCGGCGTGAGCTACATTCCGTATCCCGACGAAATGATGGTCCGGGCGAGTCACGTCCTCAAGACGGATGCCGGCGTGTTCGTCGTCGACCCGATAGACGTCGACGGTATCGACGACCTGTTCGCCGAGTTCGGCGACGTGGCCGGCGTCGTCATCCTGTTAGACCGGCACAAACGCGACAGCGCCGCCGTTGCGAACCGACACGACGTGTCGGTGTACATCCCCGAGTGGATGTCGGGTGTCGAGGAAGACATCGACGCGCCGGTCGAACGCATGCACCGACAACTGCCGGGCACGGACTACGGCGTCCACAAGATTATCAAGAACACGTTCTGGCAAGAGGCCGCGCTGTATGGCGACGAGGACGATACGCTGGTCGTTCCAGAAGCGGTCGGGGCGGCGGACTACTTCCTCGCCGGTGACGAGCGACTCGGTGTCCACCCAATGTTGCGCCTGTTCCCCCCGAAGAAGCTCTCTCGGCTGGACCCCGAGCGGGTCCTGGTCGGACACGGGGAGGGCGTGATGGAAGGTGCCGCCGAGGACATCGCGTACGCGCTCCGCGGGTCGCGAGGCCGGACGCCGGGCCTGTACGCGAAGAACCTCAAGTCGCTCGTGCTCGGCTAAACCGACGGAAGCGACGCTGTTTTACCCGGCCCGTGCGAAGGTGTGGCGTGGTCTACGTCACACGCGGACTCGTCGAGACGCTGTTACGGCTCGCCAGCGAGGCCGAACCTGACGACGTGACGATTTCGCTGGCCGTCACGCCGGCCGGAGAACTCCCGGATGCTGACTTACCGGACGAGACACCGGTGTTCACTGACTTCTATCTCCCCTCAGCCGGGGCCTCGGTGAAGGCGGTGTTCGGCGTCGACCTTGGAACGCCGGCCGGCCAGACACAGGGCCGATTCGTTTCCCACCCCGACGGGTACATGGGCGTCAGCAAGACCGACGACCTGCACGAGGTGATCTTCGTCGGCATCCCGCCGTGGGATATCGACGCCTTCGGAGCCTTCGACAGATCCGGGCAGGAACAGGAGGTCACGGTTCTCGACGTCGAGCCTCCGGAAAAGTATCCGCAGTAGCGTTCCGTCTCCGGAGCGGTTACTCCAAGTAGCCCAGGTCCCGCAACTGGTCGGTGATATCCTGGAACTGCGCTTCGGTCAGTTCGCCTTCCCGCTGGTGCTGGACGACGATACTCCGGAGCAGGAACCGAACGAGGTCAGAGGTGCTGGAGAAACTCGTCCCTTCGATTGTCTCTTCGACGCGCTCCGCGAGGTCCTTCGGAATCGATACTGTGGTGTAATCGGACATATCGGCACGGAAGCGTGCCGGCGGGATATGCGTTGTGTCCCAGCTTACCGCGGGTCCGTGGCCTCAGTGTCGAACTGGCCCATCGTGGCGTGATTGGTCGGCGAGAACATCTTCGGCGCGCGGCGGGACTTGCTCTCCGCGTCGTCGAAGGGCAGCGTGGTTGTCGGGTACGAGTCGTCGTTTCGGGGGGTCGTGATTCGTGTTGTCATCCTGGGGGTCGTGTCGGCCGGCGTCTGTGGTTTGTGGGCAGTGCAGTGTGAGGGTCGCGTGAGGGGCGTACATCGGATACAAGCATTGAGTATCACCACCTTTTGCCCCATCCATAATAAATGTTCATGATGGAGCCGCGGAATATAATGTGTCATGGTAACGAACATCTTGATAGAAGATAACGCAGTCACCAACGGAGGCCAGGATAAAACTGCTTCCCAGACTGGAGACGCTAACATGGCCTGTCTGTCCTGTGGCGGCCAGATGGAACGGCGCTGAAACGACCGGCTCAGACGACGAACTGAATCTCGTACTCAGTCAGGTTCTCGTAGCCATCGGCAGTGACGACGGCGATATCTTCGATTCTGACCCCGCCGACATCGGGGTCATAGAGGCCGGGCTCGATAGTGACGATGTGTCCCGGTTCGAGTTCGCCGCCATTCGGTGCCAGCCGTGGAAGCTCGTGGACGTCCAGCCCGACGCCGTGGCCCGTGCTGTGGATGAACCCTGTCTCCGTTCGGTCGTCGTCACGCAACGTCGGCTCGCCGGCGTCCTCGTACACGTCACAGACAGCGTCGTGTACGTCTTTGCCGGTCGCACCGGGTTCCAGCGCATCGAACGCCGCTTCCATCGCCCGCTCGGTGAGGTCGTACCACTCCCGCACCGTCTCGCTTGGCTCGCCTTTGACGAACGTCCGCGTCATGTCGGCGTGGTACTTCGTCGCCTTGTCCTTCGGGAAGATGTCGATGATAACCGGCTCGTGGGCGACGAGCGGCCCGCTCCCAGAGTCGTGAGGGTCCGCAGCGTCCGCCCCGCAGGCGACGATAGTCTCGTCCAGTGAACAGCCGTGCCGGAGCAGCGTCACCTCGATCTCCTCTTTCACCCGCTCGCTCGTCAGCGTCTCGCCGTCAATTTCGAGCGTGTCGTCCTCGGCAATCTCTGACGCCTCAAGCAGCGATTCGGCCGCCTGCATCGCCGCCTCGTTGGCCCGCTGTGCCGTCCGGACGTAGTCGACTTCGGTCTCGGTCTTCGTCGCGCGGATCTCCGTGACGATGCCGTCGGTGTCGGCCGTCACGTCGACACCACGTTCGCGCAGGCCGTCCGCAGTCCGGAGCGGGAACCGCGGGGGTACGGCCACGCTGTCCACATCGTAGGACGCGAGGAAATCCGCGAGGACGTGCGAGACTGCCTCCTCGGGACCGTACTCCTCGACCTTCTTCTGGTGGTCGAAGTCCACGTACCGTTCGACGGTCTCGGCTCGCGATTCACGCTTGGCGCGACCGAACTCCAGACTCCGCGGGAAGAGGAGATGTGTGTCGCCGTCGTACAGCGTGATGAACGGGTCCGGCGCGTCGAAGCCAGAGAGGTAGTACTGGTCTGACACCTCGGAATCCGCATCGAGGAGGTAGCCGTCGACGCCGGCGTCATCGAGATATGCGTCCAGTGCTGCGAGGTCAGGTTCCATACGTGTCAGTCTGGCCCCCATCCCCATATACGTCTCCCACTGAGCCGCTCGGCGGCCCGACATATGGCCACGAATGGCATACCGATGCAGTTTGGCCGCTCATTTATTGACGGTCCAGCCCCTCAATACTAGTAATGAGTGACTTGTCCGGTGAAGACGTAACTGTCGTCGGTGGCGGCATCGGTGGCCTCTCCGCCGCGTGCTATCTGGCGGACGCAGGCGCGGACGTCTCGCTACTGGAGAAAAACGAGCAACTCGGGGGCCGCGCCTCCCGGCTGGAGGTGGACGGGTTCCGGTTCGACATGGGTCCGTCGTGGTATCTGATGCCCGACGTGTTCGAGCGGTTCTTCGCGTACTTCGGGAAAGAGCCACGCGATTACTACGACCTCCAGCGGCTCGACCCGCACTACCGCATCTTCTTCAAGGACGGCGACCGGATCGACGTGACCGGCGACAACGCCGAGATGGCCCGGAAGTTCGAGGAGTACGAGCCCGGCGCGGGCGAGGCGTTCGAAGACTACCTCGCGACGAGCGAACGTCACTACGAGACGGCGATGAACAAGTTCGTCTACGAGGACCGCTCGGAGCTGCGCGACTGGATTGACCTCGATGTGATGACTGCCGCGCCGGTCGGCCTCCAGCTCATCGGCACGATGCAGAGCCACGTCGAGGACTACTTCGAGCACCCGAAGCTCCAGCAAATAATGCAGTACACGCTCGTCTTCCTCGGCGGTTCGCCCCGGACGACGCCAGCGCTGTACAACATGATGAGCCACGTCGATTTCAACCTCGGCGTCTACTACCCCGACGGCGGCGTCGGCGCGGTCGTCGACGGCCTCGTCGAACTCGGCGAGGAACTCGGCGTCACCTACGAGACCGACGCCGAAGTCGACGAGATTTCCCGGCGGAAGGATGGATTCCTCGTGGAGACAGTCCACGGCGACACGACCCACCCCGACGAAGTGGTCGTCAACGCCGACTACGGCCACGCCGAACGGGAACTCCTGCCCGACCACGAGCGCCAGTACGACGACGATTACTGGGACGACAAAACGTACGCACCGTCCGCTTTCCTCATGTACATGGGTGTCGAGGGCGACGTGGAGCCCCTGAAGCACCACACGCTCGTCCTGCCGACGGACTGGGACCCCCACTTCGACGACATCTTCGACGAGCCCGCGTGGCCCGATGACCCGGCGTACTACCTCTGTGTGCCCTCGAAAACCGACGACACCGTCGCCCCAGACGGGCACTCGAACCTGTTCGTTCTGGTCCCAATCGCGCCGGGCCTGCACGACGGCGACGAGATCCGCGAGGAGTACCGCGAGAAGGTGCTTGCCGACATCGCTGACAACACCGGCGTCGACCTGCGCGACCGCATCGTCTACGAGAAGCAGTTCGCCGTCTCCGACTTCGGCGAGCGGTACAACGCCACGGAGGGCACAGCTCTCGGGCTGGCACACACACTCCGCCAGACCGCCCTGCTGCGACCCAACAACCGCTCGTCGGCCGTCGACGGCCTCTACTTCACGGGGTCGTTCACGACGCCCGGCATCGGCGTGCCGATGTGTCTCATCAGCGGCGAACACACCGCAGAGGCGCTCATCGAGGATATCGCCTGAGTAATGCCCGAACTCCCGACCGACCGCATCACCGCCGTCATTCCGCCGGAGGAGACGCTGGTGGGGTACCTGTTGCGGCTCTCCCGGCCGCGGTTCTGGCTGTACCTCGGCGGCCCGGTCATCGTCGGCGTCAGCTACGCGGCCGACGGCCCGGGCGAACTGTTCTCGCCGCTGGCTATCGCGCTGTTTCTGTACTTCACCATTCCCGGGAACGTGTTTCTCTACGGGGTCAACGACATCTTCGATGCCGACATCGACGAACACAATCCCAAGAAAGACGAGGGCCGAGAGGTCAGCTACCGCGGTGACAGCGCCGTCACAGCCATCGTCGTCGCAAGCGGCGCGCTCGCGTTGGTGTTCGTCCTCGGGCTGCCGATGCTCGGGGTCGTGGCCCTGCTCGCCTGGGTTGCGCTCTCTGTCGAGTACTCGGCCCCGCCGCTGCGGTTCAAGACGACGCCGTTCCTTGATTCCATCTCGAACGGGCTGTACATCCTGCCGGGCGTCATCGGCTACGCCGCTATCGAAGGAGCGGCCCCGCCAGCGACCGCCGTCGCCGGCGCGTGGCTCTGGGCGATGGGGATGCACACCTTCTCGGCGATTCCGGACATCGAACCCGACCGTGAGGCCGGTATCCAGACGACGGCGACGTTCCTCGGGGAGTCAAACACCTACTACTACTGCGTGATGTGCTGGCTCACGGCCGCGTTCGTATTCACCTACACGCACTGGGTATTCGGCCTGCTACTGCTCGTCTACCCCGGCCTCGTCTTCGGGATTCTCGGCATCGGCGTCGACATCGACGAGGCGTACTGGTGGTATCCTGCGATCAACACCGTCGTCGGCATGGTGTTCACACTCATCGCGCTGTGGGTGATGCTGTATGGGTAGCGGCGAGGACCGGACCATAGCGGGCTGGACGCTCCCCGAGACAAGGACCGACGCGACCGCGCAGTTCGACCAGTTCGTCACCGAGAACCGCTTTACCATCGCCGTCGTTTTCCCGCTCGTCGGCGCTGTCACCCTGCTTGCCAGCGCCGAGGGACTGTTGCCCGACCCGCTCGCGTTCAACCCCTACTTCGTCCTGTTCGGAACGTTCGTGATGCGGTTGCCTCTCGTGGCCGGTGTCTTTCCGCTCGTGGACCGCCGGGCCGGGCTGGCGCTGGTCGCGCTGACGCTCTACTCCTACGGCATCGAACTCGTCGGTGTCCGGACCGGCTGGCCCTACGGCGAGTTCACGTACGGCGTCGACCTTGGCCCGATGCTGCTGGGCGAGGTGCCGTTCGGGCTCCCGGTCTTCTTCTTCCCGCTGGTCCTGAACGCCTACCTGCTCGTCCTGCTGTTGCTCGGCAACAGGGCGGCGTCAACCGCGGTTCGGCTGCTGGCGACGCTGGCGACGGTCATGCTCGTCGACCTCGTGCTCGATCCGGGTGCCGTGGCAATCGGTTTCTGGACCTACGAGATGCCCCAGTTCTACGGCGTCCCGTGGCAGAACTACACCGGCTGGCTCCTCTCTGGATCGGTCGCCGTCCTGCTGTTCGACCTCGGGTTCGACCGTGCGGGGCTCCGACAGCGACTCCGGGATTGCCCGTTCATGCTCGATGACCTGGTGAGCTTCGTCCTGCTGTGGGGCGGTATCAACCTCTTTTATGCGAACTGGGTGCCTGTCGGCCTGGCCGCGCTGCTGGGGGCCGGCCTGCTGTGGACGGACCGCTTCGACTTCGACCTCTCGGAGACGCGGCTCGGTCGGGCCGTCTGGCGGTAACCTCCGGGCTCGCTGTCGCTCTCCCGACCACGATAGTGAGACAGGCCAAGCGTTTAAGCGACCGCGTAGGTAGGTGGACGTATGGAGCGAATCCCGTTCGGAATCCGGCAGCTCGACTCCATCATCAACGGTGGAGCGCCCGCCGGGAGCGTCGTCCTGCTGTCCGGCG